>JBBSSG010000099.1:0-13285 GCA_038242295.1 Mycobacteriales bacterium
ATGGTGTCGTAGACGCGGTCGACTTCGTCGACTCGAATATTCGAGCGATGGGGCGGGATGACCGAGACGCCGAGCGCATAGAACTTCTTGAGTTGCTCACCCGCCGCGAGGGCCGTGCCGGTCATGCCGCACACACGGGCGTAACGACCGATCAGCGCCTGCACGGTGATCGTGTCCAGTATCTCGCCGGTCTCGGTCTGCGCCAGGCCTTCCTTCGTTTCCACTGCGGCTTGCAGGCCGTCGGGCCAGCGCTGCAGTTCGGCCACCCGACCACGGGAAGCGTTGATCAGCTGCACCCGCCCCGCGCGGACGATGTAGTGCACATCCCGCTTCACCAGAACCTGCGCGTGCAGCGCTACGTTGACGGCTACGAGCGTCGTACCGACGTGCTCCTCCGAGTACAGGTCGATGCCGCCGAGTTCCTTCTCCAAACGCTCGGCACCCACCTCGGTCAGGAACACGTTGCGGCCGTCTGCATCGGTGCCGTAATGAGTTCCCTCGTCCAGTACTCGAATGGCCTCGAACACCCACTCGGCCGGCACGTCCGTGGCCACAGATCCCGCCAGAATCAACGGTACGAGTGCCTCGTCCACGAGGACAGAATCGGCCTCGTCGATGAGCGCGACATCGGGCACCGGAGTGACGAGATCGGCAAGGTCGTCGACGAGATGATCACGGAGAACATCGAATCCGATCTCGTTGACCGACGCGTACGTCACATCGCAACCGTAGGCGGACCGGCGTTCCTGTGCAGTCGACGATTCGGTGATCCACCCAACGGTGACCCCGAGGAGTTCGTAGAGTGGCCCCATCCATTCGGCATCGCGACGAGCCAGGAAGTCGTTGATCGACACGACATGTACACGGCGCCCAGACAATACATATCCAACTGCAGCAAGTGCGCCCGCAAGGGTCTTACCCTCACCCGTTGCCATCTCCACCACATCACCGGTGAGCAGTCGGAGCGCGGCAAGAAGTTGAACATCGAACGGCGTCATGTCGAGCGATCTGGTCGCTGCCTCTCGTACGAGAGCCAAGTAGCGGGACGAGTCCAGTTTGTCGACGCCCTGGGCACGCATCTCGGTCGCGGCAGCAGCCAACTCGGCATCGGAAAGTGCACCGGCCCATTCGGCGTGGTCCCCCGCATGTTCTACGCGGGACCGGGAGCTTGCCTGCCCTTTCTGCGCCTTGCGTCCGAGTACCTGCCAGAACCGATCAGAGCCCAATGCCATCTACCAATCCCTACGTGCGAAGTCGACCACGATGGAAGCACACCGCTGCGGTCAGCCTACTGAAGGCTCGACGGGGCGAACCGGGACTGTCCGTAACCAGGTTCACGCCACAGCAACTCGATGTTTACGCCGAGATCTTCAATACCGCCGCGGTTGCCAGACAGGAGTGCATGCTTCGCACTACCGTACGGCGTACGGTATGCGTTGTACGGATCCAATTCCTCGAGTTGCTTACCTGATCCAAGGAGCTATTTGTGCAAATTACTTCTTCTGCAGTTTCCCTCACCGTGAACGACGTCGCCGCGTCGAGTGAATTCTTCTCCACTCATCTCGGATTTTCGGAGCAGATGGCCGCCGATGGATTCGTCTCGCTGACCCATGAGGACGCCGCGATGGATGTGATCTTGCTGCGCCGCGGGATCGAGGTGCTGCCCGAGGGGTTCCGTGACCAGCACGCAGCCGGAGTCATCGTCGTGTTTGTCGTTGATGACCTCGATAGCGAGCTCACCCGGCTGAACGCGGAGGGTGTAGAGATCACGATGGGACTCCGGAAAGAAGAGTGGGGAGAGCGGCTCTTCCAGATCGCTGACCCAAACGGGATCGTGGTCCAGTTGGTCCAGTGGGTCACACCGGTCGCAGGTACCCAGGCGTGGTCAGGCAAGCAGCAGAACTGGCCAACATCACTTTAAATTCCTACTGAAGGCTCGACGGGTCTAACCGGGTGCAGCCGGACTTCGCCGGCGTGCAATCGTCATTCTCCGTGGATGAACTCAGGATCGACGTGCTCGGCGTCGTCCAGGCTGGGGCCCGGTCCCCTATCGATCTGGGTGCACCGATGCATCGGAAGATGATTGCCGCGCTCGCGGTGGAAGCACGACCCGTGAGTCGGGACGAACTCGTCGACATTCTGTGGGACCGTCCACCTCGTAGCGCGGTGAACGTGCTGCGGACCTACGCTTCACGGCTCCGGTCTTTGGTTGGGGCACGCCATATTGCGTCGATCGGCGACGGCTACGCGCTGGTGGAGTACACGAGCGACGTCGTGGAGTTCGAGGAGTGGGCCGACATCGACCCGCACCGGGCACTCCGGTTGTGGCGCGGGCAGCCACTCGCTGGGCTGGACGGCTACTGGACGGATGCGACACGCGGACGATACGAAGAACGTCGGCTCGCAGTCACCGAGGATGCTCTTGCCATGGACGTCGCGGACGGCCGTGGATCGACGACGGCCGACCTCGTCAAGTTGTGCGCCCGTTATCCGCTCCGCGAGAAGCTGCGCACGTCATTGATGCTCTCGCTCTTCCGCGACGGCCGACAGGGCGACGCGATAGCCGAATATGCCTCCCTTCGTAAGGCATTGGATACCGAACTCGGCATCCTGCCCGCAACAGAAACTGCGAGCGCCTACCGCCGAATCATCGACGGGTCGGCGCTCTCACCGCGCATCCGTAGCCGCACTCCCATCACCCCGGCCCAACTCCCGGCCGACATTCCAGATTTTTTTGGCCGGGACGCACTCGTCCAACACTTGACTGGGGCACGACTGTCGCACGACACCCCTTCGGTCTGGACCATCTCGGGTCTCGGTGGCATCGGAAAGACGGCACTGGCCGTCCGTGTCGCGCACCGATTGCGATCGCAGTTTCCCGACGGTCAATTGGCTGTGGACCTCCGAGGTTCGTCATCGGACCCGGCGGACCCAGCTGCCGTCCTACGCCAGTTTTTGACGGCCCTCGGAGTATCCGGCATTCCCGACGAGGTAGACCGTCGTTCCGCGCTGCTGCGATCGGTTCTTGCGACTCGCCGAGTGCTCCTCCTGCTCGACAACGCACGCGACAACGAGCAAATTCTTCCCCTCTTACCTGGATCGGGCGGCTGCGCGGTGCTCGTCACGAGCCGATCCCGCATGGTCGACGTACCCGGCGCACCGGCCTTCGCCCTCGAAGTCCTCGATCATCGCGAAGCGCTCGACCTGTTCGCTGGGATCATCGGCGGCCAGCGGACCGCGGCGGAACCAGCTGAAGCGTCCGCAGTAGTCAGGATGTGCGGCAACCTGCCGCTCGCAGTGCGAATCGCGGCATCACGCCTGACAGCACGGCCTGGCTGGTCTCTGGCGTCGCTGCGGGATCGGCTGGCGGACTATCGAGACCGGCTACCGGAGCTTCGGGCGGGTAGCCAGAGCGTGTCGGCAGCTTTCGCGCTTGCCTACGAGCAACTGGATCCCGGGCAAGCGCGAGCATTCCGTCTGCTTGCCGTCGCCGACGCACCGGCATTCGCCATTCGCACCGCCAGGATAGTCCTTCATGCCGACTCCAACGCCGCGGAAGAGCGATGCGAACAATTATCGGACCTCGGCCTGCTCGACCCGAAGTCCTACGGCAGCTACGGATTTCATGACTTGGTACGCGAATACGGCGCCTCGATCGTTACCGAATCAGAGCGTAGAGATGTGATCGGAAGAATTGCGCGCGACTGGCTGTCCACAGTGCGCAATGCTTCGCGAGTGCTGGAAGACAGTCCACAGGACCGCTTCGGCATGACCTTCCCCGCCCGCGAACATGCCGAGCGTTGGATCAACCACGAAGTCACCTGCCTTTCGGAAGCAATCTCACACCACCGAGATCTTCCCCCTCCCGCCGATGTCCTCGGCAGCACAGTCGTTGTAGCCACCGCGTTGCACGAAATAGGTGCAGCGATAGGCGGTATGGCCCATCCATTGACGCTCGGATTGGCAGCGCTGGGGCGGGGCGACGACGGGCCCCTCGTTCGCACTGCACTCGGGGCGCTCGGCGCCCTCGATACAGACGAGCTCATGTAGTCCTCGAGCGCTTCACGGCATCGTGGTGTCCATGAACGAAACGATCAATGACTTCAGCTACCGCCGACTGCCTGCGACAGACGGCATAGAACTCGACGTCGCGGTAGGAGGTTCCGGTTCCCCGATCGTGCTCCTTCATGGCTTTCCCCAGACCAATCTCATGTGGCGACACGTCGCGGCGGAACTGGCTATCGCCCACACCGTCATCTGTCCAGACCTTCGCGGCTACGGCCGCAGTGACAAACCGGAAGACCGCGACGGCGAGACGTACTCGAAACGGGCGATGGCAGCCGATGCGGTCGCCGTAGCGAACTCACTCGGCCACGATCGTTTCGCCGTAGTCGGACACGACCGTGGGGCGCTCGTGGCGTTCCGTGCCGGACTGGATCATCCCGACGCCGTCACGCATCTTGGAATAGTCGACGTCCTACCCACCCTGGACATGTGGGACGTACTGAAAGGAACGATGGGGATTGTCGGATTCCATCTCTATCTGATGTCCCAACAACCAGGTCTCCCCGAAAAGATGATTGCCGCCGACCCGGATTTGTTCTTCGGACACTTTCTCGACGAATGGACGCAGGACGTCGCCGCAATCCCGTCACAGGTCCGCCAGCAGTATCTGGCGGCCTCGAGAGGCGCGATCACTTCGATCGTCGCGGACTACCGAGCGAGCGCATTTGTCGACGTTCGACACGACGAAATCGATCGCGCATCAGGAAACACGTTGTCTATGCCGGTCACCGTGCTGCAGAAGGACTGGGGGCACGTGCTGCCCTACGACGCCGCAGCATTATGGAGCGCTTGGACGACCGACCTGAATCATGAGTTCTTCGACGCCGGCCACTTCGTTGCCGAGGAGCAACCCGACATCGTCGTCGACGCGGTCAGGGCATTGCTAATGCGCTGAGCACGGAATATCGAAGTGCCGACATTGTTGTGTCCTAGAGGGGCCGAAACGCCCAGCGAGCAGGAAGGACAACGATGTCACGTCCGTACGAGAAGAATTCCACGCCGGTAGATCAGTTGACGCCCGAGCAGTATCGCGTCACCCAGAAGAACGGCACCGAACGCCCCTTCGAGAACGAGTACTGGGACAACCGCGAAAAAGGGCTTTACGTCGATGTGGTGACGGGCGAGCCGTTGTTCTCCTCGGCCGACAAATTCGAAAGCCATTCGGGCTGGCCCAGTTTCACCAAGCCGGTCGATGCGAGGCACGTGGCCTTCAAGCGCGACTTTTCCCATCTCATGCTCCGTACCGAGGTCCGCTCGGCAACGGGAGACAGCCACCTCGGCCACCTCTTCAAAGATGGGCCCAAAGAAGACGGTGGATTGCGCTACTGCCTGAATTCCGCCGCGATGCGATTCGTCTCGGTCGATCGTCTCGAAGCCGAGGGCTACGGTGAATATCGCAGGCTTCTCGAGCCAGAAACCGCCCAGAACGACCTCAGTTCAGATGAAGGAGCGAACAAGTGACTGCAACAACCGAGACCGCCATTCTCGCCGGAGGCTGCTTCTGGGGAGCCCAGGAACTGATCAGGCACAGGCCAGGTGTTGCGTCGACGCGGGTCGGATACTCGGGCGGTGACGTTCCCAACGCCACGTACCGCAACCACGGCTCCCATACCGAAGCCGTCGAAATCGTGTTCGATCCGTCCGTGATCTCGTACCGGGATCTGCTCGAATTCTTCTTTCAGATCCACGATCCGTCGACGAAGGACCGTCAAGGAAACGACGTGGGGCAGAGCTATCGGTCGGCAATCTATTACACGAGCGACGAGCAGAAGAAGGTCGCTCTCGACACCATCGCCGATGTGGACGCCTCTAGCCTGTGGCCTGGCAAGGTCGTCACCGAAGTCGAGCCTGCGGGATCGTTTTGGGAGGCTGAGGTCGAGCACCAGGACTACCTCCAGAACTACCCGAGCGGTTACACATGCCACTTCGTGCGGCCCGGGTGGAAATTGCCCCATCGAGAGACAGCATCCAACTAAAAGCGCATCTAGCCGCAGTACAGACAGCGATGGTCTACGAGCGTCATGCTCGTAGGCCATCGCTGTCTAGTGCCGCGCGAGATAGGTCTGCGTCTGACGATCAACGATGTCGGTGAGGTCGCCCAACGCGATGTTTACGTCCTGTAAATGCAGACCCCATCCCGCCGTGGGAAGCGGGTGCAGGTCCTGCGCATTGCCCCCTTCGATGCGGAGAACCTGCGCGTTGCCGTCGGATTCGCACCTGGCGGTGTACTTCTCGGCCGGAATCACGAACGGTGTCGATGCCGCGACAGCATTCGCGTCGACGACGAGGGGCGGCGATCCTGCCACTTCCGCGAGAGTGCGAAAAACAGGCGCAATGGAGGACCGATCGTTCGCGCCGAGTGACGCCGGATTGGTACACAGCACCTCGTAGTCCGGGCCGGACGGCAGATCGAGGCCCGCGCCGTACGCGTCGGACGTCGGTGCGCGGCCAAAGCTGGCATCCGCAGGAGGAACCGCGTTGAACGTCGAGAAAGCCACGACGCAACCGATCTCGTCGGCAGATGTGCATGCGGGCAGATTCTCGAAGTCTCCGCCGAGCTTCTGGCCTCGCTTGACCAGCACGTTGCCACCGAGCAGGAGCGCCGACACGATTCTGTCCTTCACCTGGGGAACGGAATCGATGTGTTGGCGGATCAGGGTGCGCAGCATGTAAGTGCCCTGCGAATGACCTATCAAGACGACGCCGCGGCCGTTGTTGTAGCGAGTCATGTACTCGTCCCAAGCGCGCTCGATGTCGCCATATGCGACATCCAGCGCTGCTGAACGCACGTCACCGGGCGATGTCGCGAGACCGGTCAGAGTGCTCTGCCGATATACCGGTGCAAAGACCCGGCAGTGCGACGAGAAGCGCTGAGCTTGCTGCTGAGCGATGACCTGTTGCTCGATCCCGGGAATGTTGTTCGCATTCGCGCCGAGTTGAAGCGACACCGTCGGATAAACGTAGAAGCAGTCGACGGGCGGTTCGGACGCCATGGGTTCAGATTCGATGCTCCCGGTGCCGGCGTCCGTGGTCGCCTGACTTCCCTCGCAAGGATTAGGCATAGCGCCGGGCCGGCACAGCCACGCCGTCGAAACATCGTCAGCGCCAGCAATCCCGCTGGTGAGAGATGCGATGACCGCCATCGTGACGGCAAGTATCCCCACGTACCGAATTTTCGTCATGTTCCGCTCATTCCTTCAGGATTGGCCGTCACAGTAGCAACCCCTTGTCGATGTTGACCTTGACGTAGCGTCATGGTTGAGAATCGGATCATGCGAATCGGAGTTCTTGCCCAGACTGCGGGGACCACGGCACGCGCCGTCCGGCACTACCACCGTCTCGGGCTAATGCCCGAACCACCGAGGACTCCCTCGGGTTATCGCGAATATTCGATGAACGACCTGGTGCGGCTCATGCGAATTCGATGGCTCGCCGAGAGCGGAGTACCACTCGGAGCCATTTCGGCCATGCCCACGGGCGGCAACGCAGCACGCGACGACGTAGTCGATGACCTCTCCGAGTTGATCGCAGGTATCGACCGCGAGCAGAAGTTGTTGGGAAGCAAGAAGTCTCGTTTACAAGGATTGCTGGCCGACGCCAAGGAAGGCCGCCCCCTCAGCGCACTCCCCCGGCCACTGGCGGACCATCTGAGCAACCTGATCGAGTGCAGTGATCCTCGGGCCCGAGCAGAGCTCGAACGCGAACGCGATCATCTCGAAGTACTCGCACTGTCTGGCAAACTGCCCGAGGAACTGGCCACGGCGATGACAACAGCGCTCCGCGATCCGGAATCGGTGTCGTCCTATCTGGCTGTGCTCACCCGCTGGTCCGCTCTCGCCGGGGTCGATCCTTCCTCGGTTTCACAGGAAATCGAGGAGTTGGCCGACGATCTCGCGACGTTGCTGGATCAGGCGAAGCTTTTTTCTTCCTATCCACTGTCGAGCGAGATTCAAACCCCCGTTATCGACGACGTGATCCCCGACTCCGCGCAGCGCGGCGTAGTACTCCGAGCAGTGCACATCCTGAGCGAAAGGCAATCAAGATGAAGTACAGATCGCTCCTGCTGTGGATTACCGGCCGGAGGGCATCGGTTGCCGACGACACCGAGACGTTCGCGGCCGAGCGCGGCACGCTGACAATACCCATCGCTTTTGCGATAGCGAGCCTGATCGAGATCGTGGCAGTGCATCTGCTGGTGCCATGGGCTTGGCTGCAATGGACACTGCTGATCATCTCACTGTGGGGCCTTCTTGCCTTCGCCGGCGTCCTCGCCGTTCATCGAGTTCATCCGCACGTTCTATCTCCGAACACACTGATGCTGAGAGTGTCAGGTCGCACAGTCGCTGAAATTCCGCGCGAGCTGATCCTCGGCGCGCGAGTTCATCGTCGATATGGCACTGTCACCGCCGCGATCGAGAAGAACATGCTCTTCCTCCCGACCCAGGACGGAACCAATGTCGATATCGAGCTGTCTGCGACCGTCGACGCCGTCCTGCACGCGCCGCTCGCGAGATGGCGCGCCCAAGGTTCGATCAGCACGCTCGCTGTACAGGTCGACGATCCCGCGGCGCTCACCCGTGCACTGGAACCGGCAGCGACCAAAACAATCGCCTTCGACGCCCCAATTCCGACGAACCCTCCCGAAAACCCTTTCTCGGCGGCGCAGTAACCACCGGCGTCAGGCTCAGGTGTCGACGCGGCACACATAATGCCTGCGGCAGCCATCAGCGGATTTACTACCCGACGTCAACTACAAGTATCGTTGATCCAGATAACCGCGCTGCACCCTGATAATCACACACCGCCGGAGCTTTCAGTTTCTTATGTATGCCCAAACCCAACCCGTCGACAGATCAGAGCTCGACGCACCGCGCGCACTTCCGACTAGCGCACCTGCGATACGCCAGGATCTCAACGGACTCCGCGGGGTCGCGATTGCGCTCGTTGTCGTGTTTCACATCTGGATGGGTCGAGTGTCCGGCGGAGTCGACGTCTTCCTGACCCTGTCCGGGTTCTTCTTCACGGCGTCGCTGATTCGAACCGCCCAGTCGGGCGGATCATTGAATCCGTTCACACGTATGGGAAGAGTGCTGCGCCGTCTGGGCCCACCCCTGATACTGGTGCTCGTCGCAGTAGCGGCCGCAACCGTAACTGTGCTGCCGCGAACGAGATGGGCAGACGTCGGTGACCAGCTGGTGTCCGCGGTGTTCTTCTTTGTCAACTGGGAGCTGGCGTGGACTTCGCAGGACTATCTCGCTGCAGATCCCACGGCCAGCCCGCTGCAGCATCTCTGGTCGGTTGCCGTTCAGTTTCAGTTCTACCTGCTGGCAATCACCGTGGTATTCGGGCTCGCCTGGATACTTCGCCGCTCCCGCGGTGCGCACCGAACCAGCCCACCCCCCAGCCTCTATCTCGTGTTGTTCGGCGGAATAACGGTTATTTCTTTCATTTATGCCGCCGACGGCGCTGCGAGACTGCAGTCGTGGAACTACTACGACACCGGCGCCAGACTCTGGGAGATTCTGCTGGGAGCTGTGCTTGCAGCGATGTTCGCTGCGCGGGCCTCGACCAAATCTGTCGCACCTGACTCACGGGTTCGCGCAACTGTCCGCACAACTGTCGCTATTGCTGGACTCGGCGCCATTGTCAGCTGCGGACTCATCTTCGATGGCGTCAAAGAATTTCCCGGGCCGTGGGCATTGTTCCCCGTCCTGGCCACCCTCGCTCTAGTTCTGGCAGGACCGAACACGCCGGTGGCGAACCTGCTCGCCACCCGCTTCGGTTTGTGGCTCGGCTCGATCGCATTTCCGCTGTACCTGTGGCACTGGCCAATTCTGATCTTCACGTTGGCATTCACCGGTGAGACATCGGCAAACTTCGCGACCGGGGCAGGCATCATCGCGGTGTCGGTCGTGCTGTCGATGCTCACCGTTCGACTTGTCGAGAAACCTGTCAACGCTCCGAAGGGTTCGTTTGCGAGGGTGGCCATCACCGGCACAGCACTAGTGCTGGCCGCCGCTCTCGTCTGCGGATCAATCGGTTGGAACCAGTACATTGCGCGATCCGTGACGGATCTACAGGCCAACCCGACGACTGATCCGGTAACCAATCCGGGTGCGCTGGAACTAACCGACGGCATCGTGGGGCCGGATGCCAAGGTGATTCCCGAGTTGTTCTCCGCACCCGAAGATCTTCCGATCACTACCATCGAAGGGTGTATCGCAGACTTCGAGACAAGTGAGGCCATCAGTTGCGAATACGGCGACCTTTCCGCCGCCAGAACGATTGCCGTAGCCGGCGGCTCCCACGCCGAACACTGGTTGACCGCACTGGACATGCTCGGTCTCGAACATGGATTTCGTGTCGTGACGTTCCTGAAGATGGGCTGCGCGCTGACCGTGGACATCATGCCCATGCTGGGCAGTAGCGAGTACCCGGGCTGCCTCGACTGGACGCGCACAGTCCTTGATCAAGTCGCTGATCTCAGACCCGACTACGTGTTCACCACGAGTACCCGTCCACGCGAGGACGGCCCGGGTGACTACACCCCGGATTATTATGTGAAGGTTTGGGCCGAGCTGACCTCGAAAGGCATTCCTATCCTCGGCGTGCGCGATAATCCATGGCTCGCCCGCGATGGCGTCGCCTATCGAGCGATAGATTGCCTCGCCGACGGTGGGAGCGCCACGTCCTGTGGGATTCCCCGAGAGGACGCTCTCGATCCAGTCAACCCGACTCTCTATGCTTCGTTCCCGATTCCGGCGGTCCATCCACTGGACCTGACCAATGCCCTGTGCGACGTACGCGTCTGCCGGGTGATCGAAGGCAACGTGTTGATCTATCGCGACGAGCATCACCTCACCGCTACCTATATGCGCACGATGAGCACCGAACTCGGCCGTCAGATTGCTTCGGCGACCGGCTGGTGGTGAGCCGGTTCTATCGGGTCACAGTAAGATTGGCCTATGTCTGAGGAAGCCCCCACCGAATCACCTGCCATCGAAGTCTGGCCCGGGTCCGCATATCCACTGGGAGCCACATACGACGGCGCCGGAACCAACTTCGCATTGTTCTCCGAGGTCGCCGAAGCCGTCGATCTATGTCTGATCTCAGACGATGGCACCGAGACACGCATTCGTATCGAGGAATCCGACGGGTACGTCTGGCATGCCTACCTGCCTTCGGTGATTCCGGGACAGAAGTACGGCTACCGAGTCCACGGTCCGTGGGATCCCACCCTCGGTCACCGCTGTGACCCCAGCAAGCTACTTCTCGACCCATACGGCAAAGCGTTCGAGGGAGACTTCGACGGGGACCGTTCACTGTTCTCGTACAACCTGGACGCATCGGAGTCTGCACTGTCAGCAGAGAGCGCGGCCGATAAGCCGCTCACCGACGTGGGTGACGCTGAGGACCCGGACCATGTAGTCGTGGAGACTGGGCCAGTCGCCCATGACGAACCTCCGCGGAAGGATTTCCCCCAGCACGATTCGCTGGGCCACACGATGACCACTGTGGTGATCAACCCATTCTTCGACTGGCAGGCCGACCGCGCCCCCAGACGTCCCTACCACGAGACGGTCATCTACGAGGCGCACGTCAAGGGCATGACGATCGCGCACCCGGACGTCCCCGAATCTCTAAGAGGCACGTATGCGGGGCTGGCCCATCCCGCGGTGATCGATCACCTGTTGAACCTGGGGATCACTGCCATCGAGTTGATGCCGGTACATCAGTTCATGCAGGATCAGACGCTCCTGGACCAGGGACTACGAAACTACTGGGGTTACAACACGTTCGGGTTCCTCGCGCCGCATGCGGAATACTCGTCGAATCCGACTGCCGGGGCCGCGGTGACCGAGTTCAAAGCGATGGTGCGCGCGTACCACGCGGCCGGAATCGAGGTGATTCTCGACGTTGTCTACAACCACACGGCCGAGGGTAACCACATGGGTCCCACGATCAGTTTCCGTGGAATCGACAATGCCGCGTACTACCGACTCGTCGACGGCGACTCCGCGCATTACATGGACTACACCGGGACCGGCAACTCTCTCAACGCCCGCCATCCCCACACTCTCCAGCTGATCATGGACTCCCTGCGGTACTGGGTGACCGAAATGCACGTGGACGGATTCCGCTTCGATCTCGCGTCGACATTGGCGCGCGAGCTTCATGACGTGGACCGACTGAGCGCCTTCTTCGATCTGGTGCAACAGGATCCAGTGGTGAGCCAGGTCAAGCTGATTGCCGAGCCCTGGGACATCGGCGAGGGTGGATACCAGGTCGGCAACTTCCCCGGACTCTGGACCGAGTGGAACGGTAAGTACCGCGACACCGTGCGCGATTATTGGCGCGGCGAGCCTGCCACGCTCGGCGAATTCGCATTGCGCCTCACCGGATCCTCCGACCTGTACGAGGCAACCGGCAGGCGTCCCGGCGCCAGCATCAACTTCGTCATCGCGCACGATGGATTCACTCTCAACGATCTCGTGTCGTACAACGATAAGCACAACGACGCGAACGGCGAAGACAACAACGACGGTGAGAGTCACAACCGCTCCTGGAACTGCGGAGTCGAGGGGCCGACCGACGATCCAGAAATCCTCGATCTGCGGGGACGACAGATTCGCAACATCATGGCGACGTTGCTACTGAGTCAGGGCACGCCGATGATCGCCCACGGCGACGAATTCGGGCGCACCCAGCAGGGCAACAACAACGTCTACTGCCAAGACAACGAGCTTGCTTGGATGGACTGGTCGCTCGCAGAAACGAACGCGGACCTCATCGAGTTCACCAAGGCCGCAATCGCGCTGCGCAACGACCACCCCGTGTTTCGGCGGCGGCGGTTCTTCGCTGGGCGCCCCATCCGATCCGGTGAACAGGCTCGCGACATCGCCTGGCTGACCCCAGCCGGTGAGGAGATGACGCCGGAGGACTGGGACAGCGGATTCGGTAAGAGCTTGACGGTGTTCCTCAACGGAGAGGGAATACCGGAGCCGAATCAGCGCGGTGAGCGCGTCGTGGACGACTCGTTCTTGCTGTGTTTCAACGCGCACCACGAATCGATCGAATTCCAGACTCCGGACGGTGAGTACGCCAAGGAATGGACTGTCGCTCTCGATACGTCGATTCCCACCGGGGCGAGTGAGATTGTCATCGAAGCGGGTACACCGGTGAAAGTGGCCGCGCGGTCACTTCTCGTTCTACGAAAGAC
>JBBSSG010000100.1:0-12999 GCA_038242295.1 Mycobacteriales bacterium
CCCAGGGATAGAGGAAGACGATTTCTATATCGAAGATGATGAAGAGCATCGCGGTGAGATAGAACTTCACCGGGTACCGCCCCGCGCCCATCGGCTGCGCGGTCGGTTCGATTCCACACTCGTACGCATCCAACTTTGCGCTGTTGTAACGCTTGGGACCGACAACAGCGGCGGCGACTACCGAGACGAGAGCAAAGACGACAGCGACAGCGCCCAGAGCAAGAATGGGGATGTACTCGTTCACCCGTTTCGCCTCTCCGCGCCTGCCTTGTGGGCATCAATGGAGCTCTGCCGGCCAAGAGGTCCTCAGCCAAAAGAATATGTGAGCTACGCCATAGCCTACCGGGGTGGTGCCCGAACTTGTCTCGGTTTTCGACCTTCAGGTTGGTGACTGAAGCAGAAAGTTGATCATGGTTCGGCCGGGACACCTGGGCCACGGGAGTCGTTTGCGACTAACAGGTTTCGATCTGACCACGCAGCAACTCGGTGACGGTGCGGGTGAGTACGAACGGGTCGATCGGACGCGATACGGCAGCCTCGGCCCTGGACCACTTCGCGAGCCATCTGTCGTCGGCGCGGGCGGTGAGCACCACGATGGGCGGGCAGTTCTCGATCTCGTCTTTCAACTGCTTGGCGACGCCCATTCCTCCCGCGGGGGCAGCTTCGCCGTCGAGAATCGCTAGGTCGATACCACCCGCGTCGAGGTAGTGAATCACCATCGGTTCAGTCGCGACCTCGACGTAGTCGAACGCAGCGAGCGAGGAATCAGGATGCACGCCGATTGCCATCGTGACCTCAGCGCGCGTGTTCGCATTGCTGCTGTAAACAAGGATGCGCAACGGGGGTCTCACGTCAGCGATGCTACGTCCGAAGCTGCCAAGTCGAAGTGAATTGAAGCATTTGGGTAAATGCTCTGTCGGGCAGGGGAAGCGTTCTTGGTTCGGCACCGTTCACCCACCAGGCGAAGATGCTGGATTTGGAGGACGCGCTGCTCGGTACTGTCTGCAGAAGCAAGGTGGCCCCGGGCGACAAGTCCGTGCGGCGCTAACTTCTGCTGGTTTACCGGCCGGACTCGTGCTTGTTGACAGCCGTCTCCGACGGGGCTGTGGTCGGCCACATTTCGATCAAGTACGACTCCGATGTGTCTGCGTCTGACGGCACCAGGTCGTAGTTGAGTCCTCGGCCGGTCGCGCTGACTCGCACGCGGTGCAATGAGGGTCCGGTGGGGGTCAAACCGTCCTTCACTCCCGGGATGTAGTTCTGGGCCGAGAATCCGCCTGTCAGGCGAATGCTTCCCGTTTCAGTAGCGAGATCCCCTTCGTCGATGTCCTCCCATCGTTCGGATTCTAGTTTCGGCTCCGCTTCGAGTAGGTAGAGCTCAACGTCCACTACGCCATCTGCGATCCCCGTTGAGATCACCGCTCCGCCCTTACCGAAATGGACAAAACCAGGAACGCCGGTCGGCGGCCATATCAGGTTGTACGAAACTGGCTGAGCCAACGTGAGCAGGTGATCTGATACCCGGACGGCTGATTGATAGCGCATCAGTGAATTGTCCTGTCCGGCGGCTGGAACGGGAGCAGTTCCTCCCGTTTGCGTACACCCGGTACGGGTCGTCGTGTCGAGTCCGGTATTGATTGTAGAACTGCGATAGACGAGGGCGAATGGAGATCGGCAATTATTCGCGAGCGGGTCCTTGAAAGCGATGTAGTGGCGGTTAAAAGCGAATATGGCGAGTCGCCATGCTAGTCGCCGCTCGACGCCGACTGCAGTACCAACTCTTGACCCTGTCAGAAATTGTCGTGTGGGCGATCATATTTGAGCTTGGGTGTAGGCGAAGGTGCGGTTTGCTACGGTCGCTGAGCCGAACTACGGCGGAGCTTCTTTGCCAGCGCCCGAGGAGAACTGAGCGCTTTGTCCCAACGCAGGTACATCGAAATGATGTGAGGCAAGAAGCGAATTGGAGACCCTCGGAACGGGAGCGCATCCAGGAGTGCTTGGTCCTCCGGGGCCGCAAGGTATGAACTATTGCGACCAACCATTCGGTTGATTACGTGAAGTGCGGCGAGTTGGTGGGTGTCGAGCGCGCTGTGACCATTTGCGATTTTCACTAGGTGCACGTCGCGGAGGAGTGCAGCTGCGCGGTCAGCGATGGGTTGTGGTGTCCGCAGATCACGAGCCCCCGCGATAATCGCCGTCGGCCAATCGAAATACGGCAGGCGAGTCGGTATGTCGAACGGCTCTTCAAAGAATGGCGGGTATTTCCGTGCAGTAGCGGTGAATTGTGTTGCGGGGTCGAAAGGTTTTCCGTCGGGCAGTGGAGCGTAATTGAGTTCGGTAAAAGCGATTCTGCCCACGGGGCCGAGCTCCATAAAGTAGGCCGAGGCGATCTCGTCGTTGATTTCACTGTCACCGAGCTTCGCGATGAACTTCCACGTCCGATTCGCGCGGCCAACGGCTGCTTGTGTGAGAACGCGGGCAAGCAATCTTGTGCCGCCGAATTCGTAGACAATACGCGCTACATCGGAGGCTTGATTCTGATTGGTTCCAGCGGACACTAGCTTTCGGAGCAGCTGGGCGCATTCTGCAAGTTCAGGGGTGTCGCCGTCCCACAAGAGTGATCGGCAATGCGATCGGACGATGTGGTGATCATGAGCGGACAAGACCGCTGAGTCCAAAACCATTCCAGCTACGCGTCCTGGGTGAACGATGCCGAATCCGGACGCGATATAAGTGCCGTACGAAGATCCATAAATTACTGCCTCGGCGACATTCTCGGCATCAAGCACAGCTGCGATATCGTCGATCACCGCCACGATGTTGGTCGCAGTGGTCGGAATGGGGTTTCCGGTCGTATCGGCACGAGACAGGCCTATTCCACGATGTTCGACCATAATTATATCGATGCCAGACTTGGCTGCACGTGCGCGAAAACGTCGGTACGGCAGGATCGACGCTAGACCAGGACCGCCGGGCAGGACCACCACTGGCAAGTTCCCACGGGGTCCGATTCGGGTGTACGCCAGATCGAATTCGGGGTTATTGGCGGACGCAGGCCGTCGTATTGTGCGCAGTCCAGGACTTTTTTCGGCCGTTGTTCGAGCTTTCTTGCTTCTGGCGCTAGCGTTCATGATGTCCCCCCTTCGAACAGAGTCGACAAGTATTTCGCCAGCAAGAGCCGCCCGCTGCGAATAGACATCGGCGTTGCAGGCGTTAATGATTCGAGCGTGATTCCGACCGTCAACGCAATGATGGTGTTCGCGGTGTCGTCGATTGTTGTGGGGTCGATTGTTCCTTCGGCAGCGAAGTGTGTCAGCCAACGCCGCATATGCTCGTGAGACCGGGCACCCGCAGCGGCCAGCAGTTGTCGGTTTCCGGTGTCGTGATTCGGTCCGAGAGCGGACGAGTAGACACTGAACCACAGGGTGAGGGATCCGGCATTGTCCAGCTCGGACGGGATGAACTGTTCGATCATGCTTCTAATCCGGTCCTCCAAGGCGGCGGATCCATCAAGT
Source organism: Mycobacteriales bacterium (assembly GCA_038242295.1). GTDB lineage: Bacteria > Actinomycetota > Actinomycetes > Mycobacteriales > Mycobacteriaceae > Rhodococcoides. The sequence continues at coordinate 3,516 of JBBSSG010000100.1, forward strand.
ACGACCGAGTCGTCGATGAGAGTGTCGACTCTTCTAACGACGATCGCGTCGAATAGGGCTTTCTGAGTCGGGAAATGGTGTCGAAGTGTGCCGATTCCGACGCCCGCCTTGTCTGCGGTTGCCCTGACGGTTACAGCTTCTAACCCTTGTAAATCGGCGATGGACGCCGCTGCTTCAAGAATCGATTCGCGTTTTGTCTCCATCGGATGTGCTGACACGCGGCGACGCTAGCACGACGTACTAGCACGACGTACTGTCGGCGCATCTAAAAATTTCGCAGGAAAGCCGTGGGTTTGCGTCCTCGCATTGAGATCCCTTGTGCCCTGGGTGCCGCTGTCCCCCCCCCTGTCGAACTCCCAGATGCCTATGTCCCAGACACCAGGGCGAGTACGGCCGGTGTCGACTGCCCCGGCCAGGTTCCGGCCAGGTAGGGCTCTTCGGTGGTTGTACGACTGGTATCGATCACGCGACAGACGTCGAGTCGAAGCGGTCCGGCGTCGATCGTGGTCACTGTCCCCGTCTGGGAAATCGCTACCGAATCGACTGCTGAAACTTTTTCTTCGCTGTTGCCGCTTCCCGTTACACGAGTGGTGACCTCGCGGTGTTCGGGCGGCGCGGGATAGGCGAAATGGAGGTCCGCTTGCCGACCACCGGTCAAGATTGTCTCCGACAGCATGCTGGCGTACACCGGATCTGCGACGGCGTCGTAAACCCACCGTCGACCGAGGACCGAGTGGTCCATGGTGCAGATGAGGAATTCTTCGCCGCCGGCGAGAGGCTCCCTCCGATAGGTGACGGGCACCTGCAGGACGCGGTCCGCGGACGTGAGAAGAAACGTTTCGATTCCGACGTCGCCGGCGGGATCGTCGAATCGGTACGTTCCGAGAATTCGGAGATCGGAGGCATCGGATATCCACCGTTGTTCGGGAATCCAATCCTGCAGCATCTCGCTCTTGCTCGGAGACAGTTCGGCGTCGTAAATGAGAGCCATGAGCAGAACGGTACTCACCGATGACCGAGCGGTGGGGCGAAGGGGAAAGCTGCCCGTGGGTGAGGGCAGTTCGTTTCACCCGGTTCCAACGTGTAACGGTTCGAGTCCGGGTCTCTATTAACCTTCTAACTCCGGTGTGCGGTTCCGCAGGCCCCCGACTCGGTACCGCCCCGGAGTCTCAACTCGAGGACAGTCGAAGGAAGGTCCATGCGCGATCACTCGACCGACCAGTTCCCGCGCGGACATGGCCCGCGCGATGACGTGCTGGCCGAGTTCGGCGTCGATCGGCAGGGTTTTCTCGAGCGTCTGCGGCAGATTCTTCTGCACGATCCGCCGATTGGTCTCGATGACGCCGACGTGTCGACGCTGCTCCTGACTTGTGTCTCTCTCGGCGAGCGACAACTGGCTGCGCCCGTGAGCCAGGGATAGCAGACTGGTCTCGTGACCGACGCCGCTGACCCGCCCGTCCCATCGCCGACGACAGAACACTCGCGGCTCGCCGAATCGCCGGGAGTGAACGGCCCTTGGCGACAATGGGGGCCGTACCTTGCCGGCAGGCAGTGGGGAACCGTGCGCGAGGACTACTCCGCGGACGGCGATGCCTGGGAGTCTTTTCCCTTCGACCAGGCCCACGCCCGCGCGTACCGGTGGGGCGAGGACGGGCTCGGCGGCATCAGTGACCGATACGGATTTCTGAATTTCGCGTGCGCGTTATGGAATCGCAAGGAGCCCATCCTCAAGGAACGACTCTTCGGACTCACCAACGGCGAAGGCAACCACGGTGAGGATGCCAAGGAGTATTGGTGGGTTGTCGACGGGACTCCGACGCACAGTTGGATGCAGTGGTTGTATCGCTACCCGCACGCCGAATATCCGTATCAACAGCTGCGCGAGGAAAACGCTCGACGCGGACGTGACGAGCGGGAGTACGAGCTGGCAGACACCGGAATACTCGAAGAGAACAGGTTCTTCGACGCCACGGTGACTTATGCGAAAGCCTCGCCTGACGACATTTGCATCGTCATCTCGATCACCAATCACGGACCCGAAGCGGCGTCGGTTGATGTGCTACCGCATCTCTGGCTCCGCAATACCTGGGCGTGGGGACGTGACGAACGCGGCGGACTGTTGAGTGAAGTCGCTCCAGCCGAGCTGCGGTCCGGGGGCTTGCGTTCCGTCGAAGCCGTCCACGGTCTTCTGGGCAAGTACTACCTCAGCGCCGAGGGCAGGCCTGAAGTTCTGTTCTGCGACAACGAGACCAATGCTGCCGACCTGTGGGGGCAGGAAAACCGGACTCCGTACTGCAAGGACGGAATCGGCCGCCGGGTAACCGACGGTGATGAAACCGCAGTCAATCCGAACAAGACCGGTACCAAGTCGGCATTTTGGTTCAGCTTCGATGACATCGCTCCCGGCGCCACGGTCGAGATCAAGCTCAGGCTCTCGACCAACGAACCGGACGAGCAGACCTTCGGACGCGGATTCGATGCCGTTCTTGCCGACCGGCGCGGCGAAGCCGACGAGTTCTTTTCGGTGGTGATCGGTCCTGATCTCGACGAGCAGGATCGCCACCTTGCCCGGCGCGCCTACGCCGGTCTGCTGTGGACGAAACAGCTTTATCGCTACGACGTCGAGCAGTGGCTCGAAGGGGACAAGGCGGGGGTGCCGGCCCCCGACTCACGACGCGGACCAGGCGGTAGGAACAGTCACTGGCAGCACTTTGCACTCGCCGATGTCATCTCCATGCCCGACGAGTGGGAGTACCCGTGGTTCGCGGCGTGGGACTTAGCTTTTCACACGATTCCGTTGGCCCACGTCGACCCGGACTTTGCGAAGGAACAGCTCGTTCTCATGTGCCGTGAGTGGTCGATGCATCCCAACGGTCAGCTTCCGGCTTACGAGTGGGAGTTCGGCGACGTGAACCCTCCGGTGCACGCTTGGGCAGCGTGGCATGTGTATCGCGTCGACGGGTACCGAGATCGACAATTTCTCGTCCGAGTGTTCACCAAGCTACTGCTGAATTTCTCGTGGTGGGTCAACCGCAAAGACTCCGACGGCTCCAACATCTTCGAGGGCGGCTTCCTCGGGATGGACAACATCGGCCTGTTCGACCGGTCTGCGCCGTTGCCTCCAGGATTTCGGCTCGAGCAGTCGGATGCGACGAGTTGGATGGCGTTCTACTGCCAGCAGATGTTCCAGATTTCCCTCGAACTCGCGCGACACGACCACGCCTGGGACGACGTCGCGACCAAGTTCTTCGTGCATTTCCTGTCCATTGCACGCGCCGTCAAATCGTTTGGTTCACAACATATCTCACTGTGGCACGAGGAGGACGGATTCTTCTACGACGTTCTGGTGCCGCCGCACGGCGACGCGGTCCCATTGCGTGTGCGCTCGATGGTGGGGTTGCTGCCGATCCTTGGAGCCACCGAGATTCCGGCATGGGTGGAAGAAGAGTGCCCCGAACTGACGGCCCGCCTACGCTGGATTCAACTGCGTCGGCCCGAGATGGTTTCGCCGCTTCTTGCACGCAAAGATGGCGACACAGTCCGTGTACTGCTCTCGCTCGTCCAACCGGAACGGCTCGCGCGGGTGCTCTCTCGGATGTTCGATTCCGAAGAATTTCTCTCTCAGTTCGGTATTCGTTCATTGTCCGCGTCGTACCGCGACGGTGTCACCTACGAAATCGATGGGCGCAGCGTCTCGATCGAGTACGAACCAGGAGAATCCCGCACCGGCATGTTCGGCGGCAACTCCAATTGGCGAGGGCCCATTTGGTTTCCCGTCAACGTGCTGCTCGCCGACAAACTCCGCACCTACGGTCGTCATTATGGTGATTCGTTCACCATCGAGATCCCAACGGGATCGGGTAACCACTGCACCCTGACCGAAGCCGCCGACCTCATCGACAACGGCCTCACAGCCCTGTTCCGGCCGGTGAACGGCAAGCGACCCGCCGACGGTGACAGAATCGAATCCAGTGATGACCTCCCCTCTGGAGCGCACACCCGACGTTCAACGAGTACTTCGACGGCGACACCGGCGAGGGCCTCGGTGCGTCGCACCAGACCGGATGGACCGGGCTGGTGGCACATCTTCTCCGGCCACGTCTCCCGCTCTAGGCACCTTCGGCGCATGTGCGTGCGAATACATAGCCCGCTATGGATTCGCACGCACATAGGGTGGGGCAATGAAGATTCGCGGTGCAGTACTCGAGGAAATCGGACGATCCCGGCCCTTCGCCGACTCCCGGCCGATATCGATCTCGGAACTGGAACTCTCGCCCCCAGGGGCGGGCGAACTGCTGGTCCGCATCGAAGCAGCAGGGTTGTGCCATTCGGATCTGTCGGTGGTCGACGGCAACCGGGTCCGGCCGGTGCCGATGTTGCTCGGCCACGAGGCAGCAGGGCGTGTTGAATCGGTCGGCGCCGGAGTAGAAGACCTTCCCATCGGTACCCGCGTCGTCATGACCTTCCTCCCCAGGTGCGGCGAATGCGCGGGATGCCTGACGGACGGTCAGATGCCCTGTATCCCAGGCAGTGCCGCCAACAACGTCGGAACCTTACTGGGCGGCGGCGAACGGTTGACTCGTGACGGAAGGGACGTCAGACATCATCTGGGCGTGTCCGGTTTTGCGACGCACGCCGTCGTCAGCCGGAAGTCCGTGGTGCCGGTCGACGATGACATTCCCGCCGATGTCGCTGCCGTCCTCGGGTGCGCAGTTCTGACCGGCGGGGGAGCAGTACTCAACGCTGGGCAGCCGAAGCAAGGCCAATCAGTCATGGTCGTCGGCCTCGGCGGCGTCGGGATGGCGGCGATCTTGACGGCGGTATCCGTTGGAGCCGGGGAGGTAATCGGTGTCGACGGAGTACCCGGCAAGCTCACGACGGCCAGGGAACTCGGTGCGACACAAGCATATTCACCCGCCGAGCGCGAAGAGAAGGGTATCAAGGCAGACATCGTCATCGAGGCCGCAGGCAATGCACGCGCGTTCGAGGCGGCAGTTGCAGCGACGGCGCCCGGGGGCAAAACCATCACTGTCGGCCTTCCAGCTCCCGACGCTCGGTCGTCCGTTTCGCCGTTGGGTCTGGTCGCGGAAGCACGCACGATCATCGGCAGTTACCTCGGCTCGGCAGTTCCGTCCCGAGACATTCCGAAATACGCGCAGATGTGGCGCGAGGGCCGGTTGCCGGTGGAGAAGCTGATCAGTTCTCGAATCGGATTGGACGAGATCAACCGCGGGATGGATGAACTCGCCGACGGCAACGCTATCCGTCAGATCATCACGTTCTAACTGGCGGTGGCGACCCACCTACCGTATCTGCGTCCGATCTCGATTGGGTGATCGAAGCACTTGCTGATGTTGTCGGTGGTGACGACATCGGCGACGGGGCCGGACGCCGAAATGCGACCGTTGCGAATGAGGACAGCGTGAGTCGTCGAGGATGGTATTTCTTCGAGGTGATGAGTAACGAGAATGCTGGCGAGTGACCCGTGTTGAGCGCGTAGGCCATCCAGCGCCGTCAGGAGTTGTTCTCGGGCAGCCAAATCCAAGCCGGTAGCCGGTTCGTCGAGCAACAGCAGTGCGGGGTTCGGCAGTTGCGCACGCGCGATGAGAGCTCGTCCTCGTTCCCCCTGAGAGAGCGTGTGCCACGGTGAGTCGGTTCGGTGTTCGACGCCCAGCGAGGAAATCAATGCGTGTGCCCGCTGCTTCTCGTCGTCGGTGGCAGACCAGCGGGGGATCAGATCCGGGGTGTTGGTGAGGCCGGTCAGTACCGTCTGGAACAGGGTCAACGACGGCTCGACCCGAAGGCGAGGATCCACATGACCGATGTGCGTGCGGAGTTCTCGCATATCGACGCGGCCGAGCCTGTGGCCCAGTACGTGCACGCTCCCGTGGGTGGGGTGAATGAGCGCACCCAGCAGGCTGAGCAGTGTGCTCTTCCCGGCACCGTTTGCGCCGAGCAGAACCCAGTGCTGTCCCTGCTCGACGCTGACCGACGCATCGCGCAGTAGGTATTTCCCATTCCGCACCAGATCTACATTGTCGGCTCTGAGCACATTGGTATCCGGGGAGATCACCGATCGACCGTATAGCTCGTGCCGCTGACCTCGGACAGCCGGACAGGAAAAGAAGATGTTCGGTCGGACGACGCTCGCGCTACTGCCGATCACTCACCCGCATAGTCGGAACTGGCCTTTTGTCAGTAAACTTCGGCTGTGTCAGAAGAGTCGCACAAAGAGAGTGAGCAGTCGTGAGTTCAGAAGCATCCATCCGAGTCGGAGTGCTCGGAGCCCACGGCAAGGTGGGGCAAGCGATCGCCGCAGCCGTCGAGGCAGCGGACGGACTCGAGCTCGTCGCCAGCGTGGACCATGACGACCCACTGTCGACGTTCACCGACGCGTCCACCCAAGTCGTCGTCGACTTCACTCACCCAGACGTCGTGATGAACAACCTGCAGTTTCTGGTCGAGAACGGAATTCATGCCGTGGTGGGAACAACAGGCTTCGACGACGAGCGTCTGAAGACCGTTCGCTCCTGGTTGGAGGCGTCTCCTTCGACCGGAGTTCTCATTGCCCCGAACTTCGCGATCGGTGCCGTTCTCACCATGCGGTTCGCCGAACAAGCCGCGCGCTTCTTCGAGTCGGTCGAGATCATCGAACTTCACCACCCGAACAAAGCTGACGCGCCATCGGGCACTGCGTACCGAACCGCACAGCTCATCGCCGAGGCGCGGGCCGAAGCGGGCGTTGGGGCGAGTCCCGACGCCACCACCGTCGAGCTCGAAGGTGCACGCGGCGCCGACGTCGACGGCATACGAGTGCACTCCATCCGGCTCGCCGGGTTGGTCGCACATCAAGAGGTCATTCTGGGCACCGCGGGCGAGACGCTGACCATCCGTCACGATTCGCTCGATCGAACTTCGTTCGCCCCCGGAGTGCTACTGGGTGTTCGTCAGATTGCCGGACGGCCAGGGCTGACTGTCGGTCTCGACTCGTTCCTGGACCTGTGATCGCGATGAACAAGACGACAAAGGTACTGCTCATCATCGGCGTGATGGTGCTCGTGTTGGGCTTCTACTTCTATCTACTCGGCAGCCGCGGAGTCTCGTTGATCCAGAACGGCGGTGCTGTGAGCATCGGGCTGGGAATCGGCGTCATAATTCTTCCCGTCCTCGGCGTCTGGATCGTCTGGGCCACCCTCAAAGCGGGATTCGACCATCAGCATCTGGCCTCGCGGGTCCGGGACGAAGGCCTCGAGCTCGATGTCTCCGAGTTGCCGAAGAGGCCGTCGGGGCGAATCGACCGCACTGCTGCGGACGAAATGTTCGCGCAGGTGAAAGGGGAGTGGGAGGAGGACCCGGACAACTGGCGGAACTCGTACCGCTTGGCTCGGGCCTACGACTACTCGGGCGATCGCGGTCGCGCACGGGAGACGATGAAGCGTGCCGTCGCCCTCGAGCGGGACGAGATGGAGAAACAATGACGACACTGCTCGTCGTGCATCACACGCCGTCACCTCACTGCCAGGCAATGTTCGAGGCGGTGGTCTCCGGAGCCACCGATCCGGAGATCGAAGGCGTCGACGTTGTCCGGCGGTCGGCGTTGTCGGTGTCCGCGAGTGAGTTCTTGGCAGCTGACGGCTACATCCTCGGCACGCCCGTAAATCTGGGGTACATCAGCGGCGCGCTGAAGCACGCGTTCGATTGTTCCTACTATCAAATTCTAGATTCGACGCGCGGCCGACCGTTCGGGGCTTACTTGCACGGAAACGAGGGAACCGAAGGAGCGCAGCGCGCACTCGAATCGATCACCACCGGACTCGGCTGGACAAGGGTAGTAAGCGATGTCGTCGTGTCAGGGAAACCGAATGCTGCTGAGATCGAGGCATGCTGGGAGTTGGGCGCTACCGTCGCTGCGCAGTTGATGGGCTAGCCGCGCGAGGACAACAGCAACCGCCGGGCGTCTACCCTCATGCCCATGTCGTCCGAACGTTACGCGGGGTTCCTGCCAGCTGAGTACAGATCCGACAGACGACCGACCTCGACAATGTGGCGTTGGCGAGACACCGATGTGCACGTCGCGCGTGCGGAATCGGTCGACGCGCCGGTCCGGGTTCTGGCTATCCACGGAGCCGGCGGACACTCCGGCGCTCTATGGCCGTTCGCGGCCCTCGCGGCCTCGCACGGCGCCGATGTGTTGTTCCCAGACATGCCGTTGTACGGCAGGACAGTCGTAGCCGACCCGAGGCAGATCGTCTATCAGGACTGGGTAGACATGCTGTGCGATCTCGTTGTTGCCGAACGCCGACATGATTCGCGGCCGTTGGTCGTGTTCGGAGCGAGCATGGGCGGAATGCTGGCCTATGAAGTCGCCGCCCGCACCGGCGAGATAGCCGACGTGATTGCGACGTGCCTACTCGATCCTTCGGACCGGGACGCCCGCTCTGCGGCCGCTCGCCACGGAGCCCTCGGCGGACCCGCCCCGCGGTTGTTGAAGATCGGCGCCTCGGTCCTCGGCGGGGTACGCGTTCCGGTCAAATGGCTCATGGACATCGGCAATATGAGCGCGAACCCGGCGCTGTCCAAGCTGTGTGCGACAGATCCGCTCGGGGGCGGGGTGTCGGTGCCACTCGGATTTCTCAGCAGCTTCATGTCGTACGAGCATGCACGGCCCGAGGACTACCGCGGGCCGACGGTGACGTTGGTTCACCCCGCGGCCGACAAGTGGACGCCGCCAGAACTCAGTATCCGATTTCTGAACCGGATCGCAGGCCCGACGAAACTCGTTCTGCTCGAAGGGTGCGGACACTTCCCGATCGAGGAACCTGGATTGTCGCAGCTGGTCATGACGATGGAGGCCATTGCCCGATCGCACGGCTGGAATCCTTGACCCCCAGATGTCGGTGACTCGTGACAGTCTGACTTGATGCGCGATATGAGTGCCGCCATGGCTCGGCGGACTGCGTTGGGCGCCCAAGGTTTGGCGACGCCGCACGCGACGACAGATCGCGGTGCGTCGACTCGCGCGGTGCACAAAGCGATCGATCGAACACAGTTGCTGCAGATCGATTCCGTGTCGGTTCTGGTGCGCGCGCATTATGCGCCGGTGTTCAGCCGAGTCGGAAAGTACGACCGCGGCGTGATCGACAAAGCCGCGTGGACGAATACTGCGCGCAATCCCCGAAGGCTCGTCGAATATTGGGCTCACGAGGCGGCGCTCATTCCGGTGGAGGACTGGCCGCTGATGCGATGGCGCACCGAACTGTACGAGCATGGGCGATGGGGTGGAGCCAAGACGGTTCTGGAGCGCAATCCATCACTGACCGGTGATGTCCTCGACGTGATCCGCGACGGCGGCCCGGCAAGCGCGGGTGAGATCGAAGCTGTTCTCGAGGTGGAACGGCCCGGGCGAACAGGCCCGTGGTGGGATCGAAGCGATGTGAAAATCGTGTGCGAACAACTCTTTGCTGCCGGCGTCGTCTCGGTCGCG
>JBBSSG010000101.1:0-12928 GCA_038242295.1 Mycobacteriales bacterium
CTCCAGAACGCGGCCACGCTCGAACCCGACGAGCTTGTCGTTGGTCTCGGCGACGATCAGGGAAACGCCGGCTGCGCCTTGCGAAGTATCGGTCTTGACCACCATCACCAGCAGGTCGCAGTGACTGCCGTTGGAGATGAAGGTCTTCGAGCCGTTGATGACGTAGTCGTCGCCGTCGCGGCGCGCGTTGGTCTTGATGGCCTGCAGATCCGACCCGGTGCCGGGCTCGGTCATCGCGATTGCGAGGACCAACTCACCGCTGATGATGCCTGGCATCCAGCGCTTTCTCTGCTCGTCGTTACCGTAGGTGTTGACGTAGTGCGCGACGATCGGCGAGTGCACGCTCCACCCACTGGCGGTGTCGTGAGCGAGGGCGAACTCTTCTGCGACAATGGCTGACATCCCGAAGTCGCCTCCGGCGCCGCCGTATTCTTCGGGCAGGTCGAGTCCGAGCAGGCCCGCGTCGCCGAGCTTGTTCCAGAACTCACGGTCGACCTGATGGTTCTTCGCCCAGCGGTCCTGGTTAGGAGTCGCTTCCTTCTGCAAGAACGCAGCAGCGTGCTTACGCAGCTCCAGGTGCTCGTCGGTCTCCCAGGATGCGCGGTAATTGGGGAACAGTTTCGACATGGTTATTTAACTCCATTCAGGGGGATGTCTGCTTGTGCGGCAATGCCTTCCAGCTCTGCGGTCGTCTACGCAGCGAACGGCTTTCGCAAGGCTTCATGCGTGCCGTCGACGCCGAACGTCTCCAGGGTGAGAGTGAAGAAATGCGGTTCGACAGCTCCGAGGGCGACATAGCCGTCGGCGGATTCGGAGATGCCATAGCCGGGGAACGCGCCACCGAGCATGGCGCCGTCGCCCATGATTCCGTGGCGAACGGCGTCGCCGGCTCGTTCGGCAGCCTCTTCGAGCACCACCCGACCGGAAGGCGGTTCGATCTTCGTCACGGATGCGCCGAATTCAGCGAGCCGGGCGGCTGCGAGCGGCCCTGGCAAATTTATGGCCAGGGAAACGACGCGTACATCGTCGAGTAATTGCACAGCAGTGACCTCCATATCCGGCTTTACAATACTGTTGTATTGGATAGAGGTCAATCGTAACGGTTGCTGTCTGAGACCGTAGGATGAGCGCAACTAGGAGGGCACATGGTCAATCCGCGGGCGACGAACGACGACCTCACCGCTAAGGCACGTATCCGGAACGCTGCGCTCGATCTGTATGCCCGCTCCGGCGAGGATCGGATCTCGCTGCGCGCCGTAGCTGCGGAGGCCGGCGTAACGCTTGGGCTGGTGCAGCACCACTTCAAGACCAAAGCAGGCCTTCGCGAAGCAGTCGATCAGCTGGTCGTGGACTATTTCGAGAATGCGCTCCGCGACATACCCGAGATAGACGATCACCCTGCTTCGGTGGCGGTGCGCGACGAAGCGGTGCGCCGAATGCTGGAGGAGAACCCGACGGTCGTCAACTATGTCCGGCGCGCCCTCCTCGAACCATCCGGACAACGCATCCATTTGATCGACGCGCTCGTCGAACTCACCCGGCGCGAAGTCAGCGCCCAGCGAAATACCGGAGTGGCGTCACCGCAGCGGCGCCTGTCAGCGCAAATCGTGTCTGTATTGGCGCGTCAGATGGGCGAACTACTACTGAGCCCGTTGGTCGATGCAGTGTGGGATCGCGCCGCAGAGCCGTCGGACGGCAAGAAGCCCACACTCACCATCCGCGTCGAAGACTGATCAGTCCTCTGCGCTCGAACCCCGTCGACTCAATTCGAGCAACCGAATGATTTCGTCGTCGAAGGCCTCGGCGGCCTGAAGATTCGAGCAATGCCCAACTTTCTCCAGCTCGACATACCGGTGTAGAAAACCGCGTCGTCGCAAAACTGCTTCGATTTGCCGCCCAGCCTCGGGCGGCGTCAAGCGGTCCAGTGCACCGACCAGCACTGTGGACGGGATGCACAATTGCTCCAAGCCCTCGAGGACGTCGAGCTTGAACAGTCCTTCGCCCCACTGATTGCGAATCGCCATGGGAACGCTCGTCACCATCGCCCGCAGGAAGTCTGCTTGGGCCAGGGTGGCCTGCGGCGACATTGCGATAGCGCGGACTGCTCGGGAAACGGGTGCGCTCGCGGGCACGCTCAATCGGGCGCGCATGACCAGACCCAGCAATGGGGCACGGATCGCGCCGTACCGGCCCGCGAACGGCATTACCCCGGTCGTAGCCCGGAAGCGCGCGGCCACGGTATTCGCAAGTAGCGCAGCAGTCGCAAGGGTGCGCACCTGCCCAGGATGCCCTTCGGCCCACGCCATGATCGTGATGCCGCCGAAGCTGTGCCCTACCAGCACGGCCGGCTGCTCGGGCAAGACCATCGCATCGAGAACCGCCGCAAGATCGTCGCCGAGAACGTTCGGGTGTACTCCGGCACGGCCGACCGTGCTTCTACCAAGCCCTCGCTGGTCGTAGGCGATGACGCGGTACTGACCCCTGAATCGATTGATCTGCGGATTCCAGTATTCGAGCCGGCAGGCGAAGCCATGGATCAATACGATGGGCTGAGCATCCGCCGGTCCATATGACCGCACGTAGATTTTCGCGCCATCAGCGGTGTCGACCGTAGTTTCGACCCAGGGAGACTGCGGGTTGCGTAGCACTCCCTTGGCTGTGACACCTGCTTTGAAGTCCGCTTCGACGCCCATCTGCACTCCCACTCAGGTTTCCTATACAGTTGACCAGCTGACCATACCTTCGTAGAACTGTGACTATGAGCACACCCCTGCCGCGTGCCCTGTGCGAAGCCTTCCAGCGAACTACCGCCGTGCAACCGGACACAATCGCGCTCCGCGAACTCGGCGACAACGGAATCCTTACGCTGGCCGAAGTGGAAGCCGCGCCGGCGCCGGGCTTCGAATTCGAAGAATCGTGGCACGCAGTCGATGCCTAGGATTTGGTGACGATCATCTACACCTCCGGCACGACCGGCAAGCCAAAGGGCGTCGAAGTGAGCCACCGCAACATCCTCGGATCGCTCGAGCGTAAGTCGATCGACAGTGGCTACGCCGAGATGATCGAGGAGATCTACAAGTAGACGACCGCAACCTCGGCCATGTCGACGCGGCTGCCGCGGAAGGGAACACCTTCCGCTTCGAGCAGTGCCCGCGCCGATCCGTCGTGGCACGTCGCCGGTGCACCGTCCGCGTGAACGACCCGCCACCACGGCACGTCGTCGCCGAGCATCGAAACAGCCCGGCCCGCCTGCCGCGGACCGATTCCGAGTGCCCGCCCGATCTCTCCGTAGGCAGCGACGCGGCCCGCCGGAATCTTCACCACTATCGTTCGGACTTCGGACACGACGTCCATGGTCACTTTTCTCCCGACTCGGGATAGGTGATCGTTCCTTCGTTGACCTGGGCGAACTCCGTCAACGTCGCACGGGTGGTCGACGTGGCCGACATGATGTTGAAAACCTCGACCCCTCGGGCGATGAGCGCGTCCGTGATCAACCGTCGATGACACCGCCACGGCACGGCCTCGCTGCACATGATCGCCGGCACAGCCTGATCCGCGACCCGCATCAACTCCGCGAGCCCGGCACGGAACTTGTCGGTCTCCATGTAGTCGGCGTAATCACGGAATGCCTTGACTCTCCACCCACTGTTCGGGCTCGGCGTGCCGACAGGGGTGTAGCGGCGACCGCCGATGTCTTTGATCCACCGATATCCGATATCTTTCGGCAGCGCTTCCTCTATCGCGTCCTGGTTCCACTGCGGATACTTTCGCGACCCCGGAAGCGAACGCACATCGACCAGGTCGGTCACCTCGTTGCCGCGCAACATCTCGACCACCTCGTCGAAACTGCGAGTGGAGTGGCCGATGGTGAAAACCCGCGGCGCCGCGCCCTCTGTTGCCTGACCCTTCGTCACCGCATCCAAATTACTCGACTGTCAGCCGCGCAGGTCGCGTCGGTCATAGACAACGAACGCTGAGGCCAGTAGAAGAATTGCGGCGCCGGCGAGGAAAACAAGGTGAAGCGGGTCGATTCCGTTGACCAGTGGGTTGCTCGCAGAGAAGTAGTACCAGGGACTTATCTTGGTGTAGCCGGCGAGTGCGTCCGACAGGGGAAGAAAGGCATTGAGCGCGAACGCGAGGACCGCCAGTGTCGCGGGAATGGTCGAGGCAAGCCGCCGGTCTCCGGTAAGCGCAGCAACCAACACCGCGGCAGCACCGAACACGATCGCCAGCAGTGCGCCGTGCACGCACGCGCCGAGTACCCCCGCCGCGTCGATGCCCAGATCACCGATCAGGTTTCCGATGCTGATCCCGGCGGCGACGCCGAGGGTCGCGAGCAGCACATGCACGATCATCGCGGCGGTCTTGGCAGCGAGGAACGCGCTGCGAGTGACCGGCGCCGACAAAAGCAGACCGAGGGTCCCCGACTGCTCCTCCCCGGCGATGGCCTTGGATGCAAAAAGGATCGCAACCGCAATGAGGCCACCGGGGACGATCAGCGAAACCATCTGGCTGTTCATCCACCCCGCAGGCGTAGTCAGGTCAGCGCCGGCGAGAACCTTGCCGATCCCATCGTTGACAGCAGCGGGCAAGTCGACGAACGCCTCCCGCAGGGACGGCCACAGTGCCCCGGTCAGCGCGCCCATCGCTACCAGTGCGGCGACGACCACTCCGACCAGCGTGAGCCGCTCCCGGAGGGCGATTGCTGTCACCGCCCCGACCTGTACGAGCGGACTGGATCGGGAAGCTTCAACTCGTGTCTGTTGTGTAGCTGTGTTCACCGTGTTCATCCCTCCAAATCGCGACGGTCGAACGCGAACAGTGCGATTGCGACCGAAAGAACGATGAGCCCAGCGAGGATGAGAACGTGCGTCAGGTCGACTCCGTGGGCCAGGGGCTCGCTGGAAACGTAGTAGTGCCACGGACTGATTCGAGCCCACGCGTCGAGATTCGCGATCGGCAACATCGAGTTCGACACCCAGGCCGCCACAGCAAGTCCGCCGCCGACGCCCGACGCGATACCAGGATCGCCGGTCAACGCGCCTACCGCCAACGTGATCGCGCCGAACAGCAGCGAGAGCAGGTAGAGGTGCAGGCAGGCAGCGGCAAGGTGCCCAGGGGTGAGTGCATCGATGCCGAAGAGCGCGGCCGACAAAACCGTAGCGACGCCGAACACGATGGTCACCGCCGCCAGCGTCCCGGCAAGGCCGAAAGCCTTTTGCGCCAGGATCGAGCGTCGGGTTACCGGCTGAGCGGAGAGCAACGCCATCGTCCCGGCCTTCTCCTCCCCCGCCGTGGCCGCCGCCGCAGTCATCACTGCGTACGCGATCAGGGCCAACGGGGCGATCAAGTTGAACAGCTCGCCCACTGCGTAGCCGCCAGGACCTAATGGAATGAAGGCGGTGACCGCCTCGGGCATCGCGTCCGTCAGATCAGCCATCATGTCCTCGAGCCCCGAACTGATGCCGAGTACGAAGAACGCGAAGATCGCAAGCACAACGCCCAGTGCCGCGACCGGCACCCGACGGCTTGTCATTGCGCGAGTGAGGATTTCAGCGGACATCTGCCGAGTCCTTGATGGAGGCACTATCTTCAGTTCTGTCGGCACCGGCGCTGCTGCGGTAGTAGGCCAGGAAGATCTCCTCGAGATCGGCGTCGCGGGTGTGCAGGTCGATCAGCTCATATGCCATCGCTGCCTGCAGGACACCGTTGATCGGACCGTCGAAAGCCACGCTCACGTGGGTGCCATCGACGGTGGCCTCACGGACCCCCTCGACCTGAGCAAAAAGATCCTGCGGGACAGTCTGCGTGAACTCGATATCGAGGCGCCGGATGGCCTTCTCTTTCAGGTCCGCGATCGATTCGACAGCGACAAGCTCGCCCTCGCGGATGATGCCGACCCGCCCGGCGACGCGCTCGACCTCGGAGAGGGTATGCGAGGACAAAAACACAGTGCGGCCCTCGTCGCGCACCTCGCTCAGCATCGTGTCGAACTCGCGCTGCACCAATGGGTCCAGGCCCTTGGTCGGCTCGTCGAGGATCAGCAAATCTGGTTTGTGCATGAACGCCTGGATCAGTCCGATCTTCTGCCGGTTGCCGGTGGAGTAGTCACCGACCTTCTTCGACAGGTCCGCCTGGAACCGTTCGGCGAGCTGCTCGACATACCCCTGGTCGACTCCCCCGCGAAGGCGAGCGAAATACCGAAGGGTGTCGGCCCCCGTCAGTTTGGGATACAGCGCCAGGTCGCCGGGCAAATAGCCGACCGCAGACCTTATTTTCAACGAGTCCTGACGCGAGTCCATCCCGAGGATCTGCGCCCGACCCGAGGTCGGCCGAATCTGGTCCAGCAGAGTGCGGATCGTGGTCGACTTACCCGCGCCGTTGGGGCCGAGAAACCCGAACACCTCACCGCGCCCAACCTCGAGGTCGAGATCTCGCACCGCCGTGAATTTACCGAAGCGCTTCGTCAGTCCCTCGGTTCTGATCGCAGGCTGCTCAGATTTCATCGGCCTCTTTCTCCTCGCGGTAGCGGGAAATGATGGAAGTCATGAGTCAACGCAACCATTGGCGCCAGAAGTCGTACCACCCTCGTTCGACGACCTAGCGCTCCGCGGAAGTTGTCCCCGGAGCGCGGGGCGAAACAAGAGAAGCCCTGAACCGCATCGCTGCAGTTCAAGGCTTCTCCATTTGTGCGCCCGAAGGGATTCGAACCCCTAACCTCCTGATCCGTAGTCAGGTGCTCTATCCGTTGAGCTACGGGCGCATGTTCAGTTGTGCTGATTCTTGCGAACCAGCGATCCTGCGTCAATCAAGCTGACCCTTGCGGATCAGCGTGGCGGAGGCGAGAGGATTTGAACCTCCGGACCCCGTGAAGGGTCAAGTCATTAGCAGTGACTCCCATTCGGCCGCTCTGGCACGCCTCCTAGGCTGCCGGCCCTCTCGGACCGCCGAGGACAGAGATTACACACGCTCGAGCAGTGAACGCAAAACGGCTGCTCAGCGAAGGAAGGAATCGAACCAGTCGAAGATACGAGACTGGGCGTCGATAAGTGCTGCCGCCGTCGGATCAGTAGCGTCGGCACTGCCCGGCGGCGGCGAGTCGGTGCGGTAGCGTACGCCGCCGTAGCTGACGATGTTGGTAGCCACCTCCGCTCGCGTGGTGGCGTCGCGTAGGCCCTCGATGTGGTCCGGTGGGGTACGGGGGTCGTTTTCGCCGTACAACCCCAGCCACGGCGCCTTCAGCGCCACCACAGCATCGACCAATGCGACGGCGTCAGCGTTCAGAGGTTCGAGAATCCCGGGGGCGGCGACGCTGACGGCTGCCCCGACGGGCCGGTTGGTCGCTACGATCAGCGCCGCGGCCCCCGCGTCGTCGAATCCGATGACACCGACACAGTCGGGAAGCACGCCGCGAGAAGTCAGCCAGTCGAAGGTGGCGTCGAAGTCCGCGAAGAGGTTTTCTCCGAAAACCCCATCGCTGTCGGCATCGGACCCGCGATGAAAAAGGTTCGGTGTGACCGCGAGCCACCCCTCCAATGCGAGTGCGCGCAGCAGGTCCAGCAGCGACTCGGGGACCTTGCGAGACTCGTGCAGGACGACGATGCCGCCCCGCACGTTGCCGTCGGGCTCGATCGCAGTGAGAGGCACCTTCTGCTCGATAGGAGGAGGCTGCTCGACATCACCTGCGGCGACGTCTGAGTCAGCATCGATTCGGAGCACTGCGACATCCGCGAAAATTCCCGACATGTACCCAAAATAGTGCGATTGAGTGGCCTCCGCACCAATACCGCCGGACGCGCAGGAATCGATACCGTATTGCGAGCGCATAATGTGTACCGTGACTGCCCGCATTCGCACCGACCTCGATGCCATTCCTGCCTACGTTCCAGGCCGTAATTTTCCGGGCGCCATCAAACTGGCCAGCAACGAGACCACTTTCGGGCCGCTGCCGAGCGTGTGCGAGAAGATTGCCGAGGCTGTCACCACCGTCAACCGGTATCCGGACATCACCTCCGGCGCGCTCGTCGCCGAGCTCGCCGCGATGTTGAAGGTCTCACCCACGAGCGTCACTGTAGGTAACGGATCGGTCGCGCTCTGCCAGGAGGTCGTGCAGATCACCTGCGGCCCCGGCGACGAGGTTCTCTACGCTTGGCGTTCGTTCGAGGCCTACCCGATCATCGCCCGAGTCGCCGGCGCGACGCCCGTCGAGGTGCCTCTCGACGCACATCACGTGCACGATCTCGACGCCATGCTCGCCGCGATCACCGATCGCACCCGCGTGGTGTTCGTGTGTAACCCCAACAACCCGAGTGGAACGGTCGTCACGCGGTCCGCGCTGGAGAAGTTCCTCGATGCCGTGCCCGCGCACGTGCTCGTCGTACTGGACGAGGCTTACTTCGAATACGCACGCGAGAATCCCGAGGGTGAATACACGGACGGAGTCGAGCTGGCACGAGGGCGACGCAACGTCGTCGTCCTTCGGACGTTCTCGAAGGCGTACGGCCTTGCCGGATTGCGCATCGGCTATGCCGTCGGCGATCCGTCGATCATCACTGCATTAGGAAAGGTCCGCATCGCGTTCGCCGTCAGTTCGGTCGCGCAGCAGGCAGCGCGTGCATCACTGGACGCCAAAGACGAGTTGCTGGCTCGCACCGATGCTCTCGTCATCGAACGCGATCGTGTCCGCAACGCTCTCATCGAATTGGGCTACGTCGTAGCGCACTCGGACGCAAACTTCGTGTTTCTGCCGCTCGGTGACCGTTCGACCTCCTACGCCGAAGGCGCTGCCGAAACGGGAGTTCTGTTGCGCGCCTACGGAAAAGACGGAGTGCGGGTCACCATCGGCGACCCGCACGAGAACGATGCCTTCTTGAAGTACGCGGCTGCTGCCGCGCGCTGAAGTTAGAGCTGCAACGCCTTCTTCAGCGTCGGCCACGCCCCACGCAAATCGTCCTGCCAGTAGTCCCAATCGTGAATACCGCTGGGGCGGTATACGAATTTCGCCGGTATATCGAGCGAGCGCAGCCGCGTGTCGAACAATGTGGTGCAGTAGAAAGAAGCCGCCTCGAGCGGTCCGCCCATCACAGCCGACTCGACCCCGGTACCGCCGGGACCGATCTCATACAGACCGGGAAGGCCGGTACCGACCGAGACGTAGACATCCTTGCCGCGAAGTGCTTCGGCGTTGCGTGACGGGTCATGCTCGACCCACAGTGGATTCGAGTTGTCACCCCACATGTTGGTCGCGTTGCCACCGTTCATGGCGACAGTGCCGCGAACTGTCTCCTTGAGACCGTTCTGCGAATTCTCGTAGCACCCGCTCAAACCCGCGACCCCGTTGTAGAGGGCGGGGTGGCGGGTTATCAAATCCATCGCTGCCTGCGCGCCCATGGATACGCCAGCGATCGCGTTGATGCCGTTACCCGAGAACCGGGCGTCGATGAGCGGCGGAAGCTCGGACGTCAGGAACGTCTCCCACCGATTGACACCGAGGATCGGGTCCGGAACGTCCCAGTTTGTGTAGTAACTGCTCGAGCCGCCGATGGGCAAAACCACATTGACGTTCTTGTCCGCGAAGAAATCGACAATGTCGGTTTTTTGCGTCCATGTGCTCTCGGTGTAATTGGACTCGTTACCCGCACTGACACCGTCGAGCATGTACAGAGTCGGCCGCGACACGGACTGGGCCTTGGGCAGGAGAACTTGTACCTGAATGATCTTGTTCATCGAGGGAGAGAAAACGAACACCGCCGCCCGCCGGTCGGTGATCATGTCGACGTGGTCGATTCGAGCGGACTCCGACACGCCCGCGAAAGGCACGGGGCCCTCCGAGCTGCCGGTACCCGGCAACGGTTGAGCGGACACCACCCCGGTGCCCAATATCGACAGCGCAAAACTGGCTCCCAGCGCTGCTAGAACACGACGGTGCATTACCAATCCAGTCTCCCCCGCACGTCGCTTATGAGCAACGCAACTAACATCCGGACCACAACGTAGCTCACGTGCCGGTGTACGCGCCGTTGACGGTGGTTCCGATCACACTAACCACGAAAGGCGGCCGTCCAAAAGTTTCTTCAAACCTTTGGGACTTGTCCAAAATCCCCTGTAAACAGGGCGGTAGCGAGATGCATCCGCCTGACGCCAGTGTACCGGGATTAGTAAACTTTTCATCGACCGACTGCCCGCCTCAGGCGCACACAAGCAGTGGGTCATCTGCTGGAGGTATGGCTACCCCCGACCGGTCTCGCCCTGAAGTTTGTCGATCATTTCCGACGCCTCGGCCTTCGTGAGCTTCCCGGGCACTTTCTCGTCAGCTTCTTGGGCGAGTGTGTTCAGATAGCTCTCCTGCGGGCCGGTGATCGGCTCGTCGCCGGTCACCCAGTTTTCGGGGTCCTTCTCGGGATTCTGATTGACGCTCGTCGATTCGCTCATACGTTCGGTATACGCCGGCGACGGCATCTGTAAACACATTCATTCATGCGAATGAATGTGTTTGCTGCCGAGCGATCTACCTTTAAGCCCCTGCGTGACACCCCCTCTTCTCAGGAGTACCTCGATGACCAGCAAGACCTTGCTCGCTCGAATCGGATTGGGCGGCATCGCCCTCGCCGCAGCGATGGCAACGACGCCTGCCGTTGCCGCAGCCGATCCCATCACCGACTTTCTTTGCGGCTCCGGCTCAGCTCAGTTCTGCCCGCTGCTTCCCCCGCCCGCTCCGGCTCCTCGGCCGGCACCAGCACCTCGACCTGCACCGAACGCTTTCCAGTACAAAAATTGCACCGAGGCCCGTGACGCCGGTGCCGCTCCGGTGTACCGCGACGAGTACGGCTTCGGTCAGCACCTCGACCGCGACAACGACGGCATCGGCTGCGAATAGTTTTCTCCGGCTCGCACTCATGCAGTTGGATCGGCGCACTTCGACTGCACGAGTGCGAGTTCGCGGGCGCGTTGAGCTCGCCGAGTGAGACGACGGCAGCAACCTCCGTTGTCGAAGCGTCACGGGCTCGCGCCAGCGCGTCTCTGGATGCCTGAGGACGGGCAGTGGCCGACCATCCGCGATTATCTGATCGCGAATCTCCCCCGGATCACGCAAGTACGGATCGACGAGATGCTGGGTTTCGGCGATATCGTCGATATGTACGGGCCGATAGCGCGCGATGCGCCTTACGTGCCGGGCGGTGCCGTCTGGTTCCATCGGGACCTTCCCGTCGAAGCGATCGTTCCTTTCCACATTGAAATCGTGCATCGCGACGACACGCTGCTGGTGATCGACAAACCCCACTTTCTGCCCACCATCCCGCGGGGCGCGCACGTCCTGCAGACAGCTCTGGTGCAATTGCGGCAGGAACTGGATTTACCCGATCTCGTCCCTGCGCACAGGCTCGACCGAGTGACGGCGGGATTGGTCTTGTTCGTCATCGATCCGGCTCGTCGTGGCGCGTACCAGACACTGTTCCAGGATCGGAAGGTCCGCAAGGAGTACATCGCCATTGCCCCACACGATCCGTCGCTGACATTCCCGGCCGTAATCCGCAGCCGGATCGTGAAGGACGCGGGCGAATTTTTCGCACGAGAAATCGCGGGAGAACCGAACGCGGAAACTCGCATCGAGCTCTGCGAGAATCGCGACGGTCTCGGCCGCTACCGCCTGCAGCCAGTAACCGGCCGCACCCACCAACTGCGCCTGCACATGAATTCGCTCGGAGTGTCGATCCTCGGCGACGACCTGTACCCGACGCCCACCGGCCGGGCCGTCGACGACTTCACGCATCCACTCCAATTACTTGCTACTGCAATCGAATTCATCGATCCGATCTCCAAAGAGGCACGCCGTCTCGAGACGCGTAGAACGCTGGAAACGTGGGTCTGAAATTCAGTCCTCCCTGCGTGCTCAGTCAGGGTGACGACGACGCTCGGACTTCACCAACTCCTTGGTGCGTACCAGCCGCAGAGTGGTGACCAGTACGACGCCGCCGATCATGTTGAAGCCCACCGTGTACCCGAACCAGTCGAGCCATGCTTTGTAGCTGACGTCTGCACCCGCGTGGATTGCCCCGAAAATCAGCAGCGAATCCAGGATCGAGTGAAACAGCTGCAACCCGGCTAGAAGGAACGCTGCCGACATCGCCGCGATGATCTTCGCGACATCGGAGGTGGTGCCCTGCTGCATACGGGTCAGCAGCGTCATCGTGCTGCCGCCGAGGACGGCCAGGCAGATCGACTGCAGGTTCAGCGGAGCGTCGACGAAATGATGAGCCGACTCAGACAGCACCGACTGCCACTGCGGGAAGGCATGCGCGACCAGCCACATCACCAACCACCCGCCGACCAGGTTCGCCGTCAACGTTCCGATCCACAGTTTCGCCAACTGTGCAGGTGTGCCGGTGCGAGAGACCACAGCGGCGATCGGCATCAGAAAATCCTCGGTGAACAGCTCGCCGTGAGCCAAGAAAATCGCCACGAGTCCGATACCGAAAGCCAGACCTGCCAGAAGGTGGTTGTCGGTCTGGTGCAGCACCGCGAGGTAGGCCATCACGCCGAGGGCAACTTCGAGCCCGCCGAAGAGTCCTGTGATCAACACCGTCCGGACAGTGCGGTGCAGACGCTCGCTTCCTTCGGAGACCACAGCATCGAAGCTGTCCTCGAGCTCTTCTTCGAGAGGACCGTCATTGTTGCCGTCGTTGCGCCGTGCCTCTTCGCTCATCCGCACGTGTTACCCGCCCGTCCGAGATTGGAACCAGCTCAGAGAGTGCACTTCGGCCTGAGGTCGAGCCGAAGCGTCCTGCACAACGAACAAACCCGATCCGCATGTCGGTGCGGATCGGGTCTGGACAATCATTTCCTGGCGGAAGCGGAGGGATTTGAACCCCCGGACGCTTTTACACGTCTCTCGCTTTCAAGGCGAGTGCATTGGGCCGCTCTGCCA
>JBBSSG010000102.1:0-12898 GCA_038242295.1 Mycobacteriales bacterium
AGTCGAGCGAGATGGCCATGGTGCCGCCTGCAGCGTTCAGATAGTCCACCAACGCCAGGACTTTCACCGTTTTCATTCCGGTTGGGGTCGGCAGGTCGATGGTGCTTCCCACGGACACTTTCAGTGCGTCACCGAGTGTTCTCGACACTGCGACGCCGTCGCCGCGCAGCACCGCGGACTTCACGTCGTCATCCAGCACCGACAACGTCACCGCATTGCTTCCTTCGGTGACGCCCTGAATGGCAACCAGTGCGTCGTCGAGGGTCGCGTAAGCCCATTGACCCTCAATCACTCGGGAAACTCCGGGTGTATCTCGAACCTGCTGCACCGCAGTAGGTTTCAATGTTGCGCCTAGGGGAATGGCGTTGCTGGAGGTCATCGACACGTAGAGTTCGGTCTGGCCGAGCGAGGCCAGCGACGAGGTTGCCGAGCCGGTGAGATCGTCCAATGCTCCTGATACACCGACGCTCACGCCGACGGCCACCACGATGGTCATCACCGTCGCCCAGATTCGCCCTGGAGCGCGTTCGATAGTAGCGGTGGCAAGTCGGCCGGCGCCGCCCCACCGTCTGGGAAGTGCAGCGGTGCAGTCAACGATGAGTTTCGACCCACTGACGCACAGGGCGACGATCCCGACGATGAACAGTGCCCCTGCACCTAGTGCAGCCTGGCCGTCCACGGTTATAGCCAGCAGCACGGAGCCGGCGATCGCGACCAGTCCGGCTACCGTGATGGCGATCGTGAACGCCCGGCGCGGGCGCGGGCTCGGTTCGGATCCTCCCACTGCGAGCGCCTCGACCGGCGATATTCGATACACCTGAATTGCTGCGAGTGCAGATGCGGCCACGCATGCCGTTACGCAGAGGATGAGCGCTGCGGGGATCGCATAGCCGGGCAGGACGTACTCGATCCGAACATCGAAGGCTTCGACCAGAAATGGGGGAAGGCTATCGATCGCGATGTGGCCCATGACTATTCCAAGTGGCACACCGATGAGGCCCGCTATGAGCCCGACCAGTGCAGACTCGGCCAGTAGGTCCCGGACGATGGTTCCGCGTTTACCGCCGATCGACCGCAATACAGAGATCGTCGGTCGGCGCTTCGTGATCGCCATGTTCATCACGTTGAACACCAGGAACCCCGCGACGACGAACGCGATCAACGACACCATCAGCGTCGAGTTTCGTGTCAAGGACATCACGGTGTCGGCTCTGTCGACCCGAAAGTCTTTGTCCATCACGGCGACACGGCCGTCAACGGCGTCTGTCAACGCGTCCTTGGCCCCGCCGACTACGAAGATGGAGTCGAGTTGTCCGGAGCGATCAGTGAGTGCCTGCGCCAGCGGCAGGGGCGCTACTACGAATCGCCCACCTCCGATGCGTTCCGAACCAGCTCCGCTCGCCACGCCGACAACAGTGAGTTCTTTGCCCGCCACGTCGAACTTCTGGCCTTCGGCGAGTCCGGTCCCGGGGCCTACGATGACGGCTCCGGGCCGGGCGAGGTCGGTGATGGACCCGGAGACCGCACCCTGCAGATCGGAATCGAGTGCAGAAATCGAGGCGTCGACGCCGATCACGCTAATTCGGCCGACGTCGGCGACAACCTCACTGTTCAGCAGGGGAACAGCTGCCTCGACGCCGGGCACGGCGCGGACCACGTCGAGTTCCGCCGCGGAAAACCCGGAGTCGGTGACGCCGACGATTTCGAGATCAGCGTTGCCTGCAATGGACACCGCCAGTCGCTCGACCGATCCGCTGAGCGAACCGTAGGTCCCCAGCACTGCAATGAGCAGACCCGCAGCAACCGCGACGACGCCGGCGGACACGAGTGATCGGATCCAATGCATACGCAGGTCGCGTAGTCCGATCACCCGAAATCGGCTGAGCGCGGTGCGGATCAAATCGTTGATCCTGATAGAACGTCGGAATCGATTCGTCCGTCGAGCATGGACACTATTCGATCGGTCATGCGCGCGGCTTCGAGATCGTGGGTTGCCATCACGACGGCTCGCTTGCCCCCGCTCGCATGTGCGATGTCAGCGAGAATGTTGAGAACGTTGTGCGACGTCGTGGAATCCAGGTTGCCGGTCGGCTCGTCTGCGATGAGCAGCGCCGGATCCATCACCAGTGCACGTGCGATCGCGATGCGTTGAATTTGCCCACCGGAGAGCTGCGCTGGACGGTGTTCGGCGCGGTCCGAAAGTCCGACCATGTCGAGCAGGCGCAGCGCGTCGGCTTTGGCCTTGCCCATGGGAACGCCGTCGAGAAGCTTTGGGACTGCGACGTTTTCCCAGGCCGACATCGTCGGGAGGAGGTTGAAGAATTGAAAGACGAAGCCGACTTCGTGACGCCGGAAATCTGACTGTTCGTTGTCCGTCAGTCCAGTGATGTCGACACCGTTGAACGTGATGGAACCCGAGTCTGGAACGTCGAGCGCTCCGAGCATGTGCAGCAGCGTGCTCTTACCTGCGCCAGATGGCGCGACGAGGGAGACGAACTGGCCACCGGAAATGGTCAGGTCCACATTGTCGAGGGCTCGCACCGGTTGTTCCCCGGTGACATATTCTTTGACGACTTTCTCCAAATGGAGTGACAACTCTGGCATGAAAGAATCCGGCTCCCGGTGATAAAGAGAACCGCCCACGGATGCGTGGGCGGCTCTACTGCGACAGTGTCCGCCAGTGCGCCTCTCGGCAAGTGGCCACTCGAAGCGGCAATTGTGTTGGTACCCGGGGCATGGATCGAACACTGTCGAAGTGTGCAACTCTTCCCCAGAGGTATGTATTCCTTACGCCGCGCCCTGCGATGACTCGAGTCGGCGGGCGACAAGTGCGGCCTGAAGATGCCGAATCCCCGACGGCCTGGTCGGATCGAAGCCGGTGAGTTGAGCAATTCGCTTGAGTCGGTAGTCGACTGTATTGGTGTGTAGGTGAAGTTGCCTCGCCGATCGCTGCCGGTTCAGATCGTGGGAAATGTGGATTTCCAGGGTCTCGAGCAACTCGGGGGAGGCGTCGAGCGGTTCGAGTATTTGACGCAGGTGACGTCGACCGGGTCCGGGGCGGGTCAGCTGGTACTCGAGGACGAGGTCGTCCATGCGGTACAGGCCGGACGGCCGATGGAGTTGGTGTGCCAGCGCGAGAAGTTCGTGGACCTGATCCGCGGCGGTCGGGATGTCCGACATCGCCGACTGCTCGGCAGTGACAGTCAGCGGGACTTCGGCAGCAGTGCTGAGCCGATGAACCAGAGCTTCGACCCATTCCTCGTCGTGCACGCCTGGTATCAGAACGGTTCCGCCCTCGGTGCTCAGCATCGATAACGGTGTACGTCCACAGATCGTGGCGAGTTCGGCTTGGATTCGACGAAGTTTGCGGCGTGCGGCGACGGTGCGCTGAATGGCTGGATCGTTCTCGTCCGGATGGGCGGGCACCGCGAGAGCAAGCACAAGGTAGCTATCGGCCAGCTCGATACCGGACTGACGAGCGATCGAGACCGCATTGTGTCCGCTGAGAAGCGAGGAAACCAATGTGTGCGCCGCGGTGTGGTGTTCGCTGGCGACGGCTTGAAGTTCCTCGACGTAGCTCTTGGAGGCTGCAATCGAGACCTTCTCCGAGAGGAGCACGAACATTCGTGCAGCCTCGATCACATCGGAGGTATCGCTGGCCCCGGCTCTCTTGGACACGAGGTTCCAACCGATCTGGATGCCCTCGTGGTAAACGGTGAGTACCGATTCGAGCGGTACACCCTCGCGCGCCCACTGGCTGGCTTTCGCTCGAAGTTCCGCCAGATCGCTTTCGTTCGGAGCGCGACGCTCGTCGAGCATCTTCACTGCGATGCTGATGCATTTCACGGTGAATTCGGTGACGTCACCGTGCAGTTGCTCGCCGGGCAGCGAACCGCACGGGGTGTTGGCGGCGAAATGGCCGACCAGCAGCCGTGCTACGGCACGGAAGTCGCGGAGCGGGGCGGAAGCCGGCTGCCCGGCGACCATTATTCCGACGCTCGTCGTATTGTGAACGGTCACAGATCAGCCCTTCGTGTAGGAACTTCAGCTCTGGTGGAAACAAAGTGATTGATACGTGATTGACACGTACCGTCGCGTCCTTGCGCAATTTTGGACGCTAAGTGGATCAAAATACCGTCGGTTTCGTACCTCAAGTTTGTTTTCACCCCCCTAACAAACTTCATCATAGGATGTTGTCAACGTCTTATCCAGCGTTTCGACAATAAACTTGTGAAGACTCTCAACTGGAGCCTGAGAAGGTCTGCGACATTGCCTAAATAATCTTCATGTGGTCCTCTACTCGATGATCCAAGGCCTAGCGTTTCCTTATGCCGGTCGAAATGGATCGGTAGACGTCGATTGCGAGGCGGTTCTCGATCTCGAGGGGGTGATGGCAGTGGCAGGAGTGCTCAGCCAGCTCGAGTTGTTCCGGGAGCTGGAACCCGTGATCGAAAAGAATCTCAATCGACATCTCTCTGTGGCAGAGGCATGGAACCCAGCAGAATTGGTCCGTCCCGAGCTGTATCGAGGTCAGCGGCGTTCCACCCTGACGGAGACGGCCAAGGCTGCTCTAGTCACCACGCTCCTTACACACAACAACACTGCACGCGCGAATTTTGCATCCTCGAGAACGGCTTCGCGTAACAAGTGGTCTATCTGGCTCGACGAGTGGACGGGTGAGAAACGCCGCCACGCCGATGCGGTTCGGCAATATTTGGTGGCAACCCGCAGCGTGGATCCGGTGGCTCTGGATCGAGCCCAGTTTCAACGTATGTCCATCGGGATCGAATCGTCGATGGAGGGCGACCACTTGCTGCGGTCGGTCGCTCACGCAACCGTGGACGTCATGGCAGCTATGGTCAGCCACGCCAACACGGCGATCGAGTGCAACGATCCAGTCGCTACCGAGATGCTTGCGCGTATCGTCGCCGATCAGCGGCTGCACCTACAGTTTCACCGTGATGTCGCTGCAGCAGCGCTCGACATTGCGCCGGCGCAGACGGTCAAGGTGATCACCGAGGTCATCATGAACTTCCAGATGCCCGGTAGTGGTCTACCCGGCTTCGAGCGCAGTGCCATGCTGCTGGCGCGGGACGGGATCTACGACCTCAGGCGCCATCTCGACGAGGTGCTCCTTCCAGCATTGCGTGAGTGGAAGATCTTCGAACGCACCGACCTCGGTGAGGGTGTGCGAAGCCGAAATACTCTGTCGGACTTCCTCGACGAACTCGAGAATCAAGCAACACACTTCGAGCAGCGACGACTGCGCACTCGTGCGCGTGATTCCGAAAGACTTTGCGCGTCGTAAACCGCGCGCGAGAAAAAGCCCCCGGGGGTCTGTGGGAAAGTTAGCCCCTTCCCGGTTCCGTAACAGGAACTGGGGAGGGGCACTTCTTTCCCTTCGCAGGACGGCATTTCGCGGGCCCCTGCCCGGCTTGGTACGTCGACTATCCTGAAGCCGGACAAATGATCCGAGAACAGGCTGCACACTTACCGGAGGGCATCCACGTGACGGACAAGCGAGCAATCGTCGTCGGAATCGACGGCTCGGAACAAGCTGATCGAGCCGTGATCTGGGCAGCACTGAGTGCGAGCGGTCGAGGACTGGCGCTTCGACTGGTCATCGCCGTCGATGTACCGCCGCACCTCGACGACGAGCAGACCGCCGAGTTCAGAGCGATAGCGACCGCAAGACTCGTCGCGGCCGAGGGGCTCGCGCGCGACACCGTCGAGGGTAAGTCGCTCGAGGTATCTACCGAAGCTCGCGACGGCAACGTCATGGAGGTGTTGCTCGCGGAATCTGCAGACTGCGAGATGGTTGTGTTGGGGGCGAGTGGCCTCGGCGAATCGGATTCGGGTGTGCTCGGATCTGCGGCGATCGGGTTGTGTGCGCATGCTGCATCTCCGGTAGCGGTTGTGCGCGGACGGAGCATCGACGGCATGCCGCCGATGCGCGGTCCCGTCGTCGTGGGTGTCGACGGTTCCGCGATCAATCAGGCGGCAATCGCGAGAGCATTCGACGAAGCGTCACAACGGAAGTCGCCTCTTGTGGCGGTGCACGTCTGGTCGGACGTCGCGCTTTCGCAGATCTCAGGTGTTCCCCGCGAGTGGACCGACATCTCGGTGTCGGAGGAAGCAGTATTGGCTGAGAGCCTCGCAGGCTGGCAGGAGAACTACCCGGATGTCGAGGTCCGGCGCATCGTCGCGCAGGACCGTCCGGTTCGAGTGATCGAGCAACTGTCGGAGCGGTCGTCGTTGATCGTCGTGGGACATCGCGGGCGCGGTGGATTCGAGGGAATGATGCTCGGCTCCACCAGCTACGCGCTCATTCAGACCGCTGACTGCCCGGTCCTCGTGGTCCGGGGTGGGGAAAGCTAGACAGCGACGGTCAGCAGGAAGGCTACGTCTTCGGTCGCCTCGATGCTGTGGCGTGCATCGGGCATGACCAGAATGTCACCTGCGGAGCCCTTCCAAGAGTTGGCTCCACTGACCAGCTTGAGTTGGCCGCTCAGTACGAACACCGTGGATTCGCCGGACAGGTCGTGTTCGGCCATTTCCTGACCGGCAACCATCGCGACGACGGTTTGCCGGAGTTGGCGTTGATGACCTCCGTAGACGGTCTGCGAACTTCGGCCACTGGATGCGCACCCGGCGAGTTTGAGTTGCTGTCGGACGAGGGCGGTAAGTGACTTCTTGACCATGCGCACAGTATGACTCACGGCTCGTCTTGTACAGAGCGCTCTGAGTGAAACTCATTGCGGATCAACTAGTTTGGTAAGGCTTGCCGTACTCGACAAAGCGGTATCGAATCTCGTCGTTGCGGGAAGTCTGCCACTCGCCCGCAGCAGGGATCCACCCTGTGGGAATGGCAGGCGCAGCAGTGTCGCCCGCCACTGGCAGATCTATTTCCGTGACGTGAAGCTCCGTTGCATAGGGCATTGCCCCTCGGTAGATTTCGCCGCCGCCCATGATCCAGACGGTGTGCTCGCCAGCGAGTTCCAATGCCGATTCGACGCTTGCAGCCGCTTCGGCGCCCTCGCACTGCCACTCACTATTGCGGGTGACGACGATATTTCGGCGACCGGGCAGTGGACGGAACTTCTCCGGCAGTGAGTCCCAGGTCTTGCGGCCCATGATCACCGGGTGATTCATGGTGACAGCCTTGAAGTGGGCCATGTCCTCGGGCACTCTCCACGGAATCTGTCCAGCATCTCCGATCGTGCCGGTGCTGCCCTGCGCCCAGATGAGGCCGCGCTTCGCCGGTGTCATACAGCTACCGGAGCTTTGATAGCCGGGTGGCACTGATAATCGACAATCTCGATGTCCTCGAAGGTGTAATCGAAAATCGAGTCTTGCTCGGCCAGTACGAGCTTCGGGTAGGGGAACGGCTCACGGCTGAGTTGCTCGGCGACCTGCTCGCGGTGATTGTCGTAGATGTGGCAATCACCGCCGGTCCAGATGAATTCACCGACAGCGAGACCTGCCTGCGCGGCAACCATGTGCGTCAACAGGGCGTAGCTTGCGATATTGAACGGCACACCGAGAAAGAGGTCTGCACTGCGTTGGTACAACTGGCACGAAAGCGTGCCGTCGGCGACATAGAACTGAAAGAATGCGTGGCAGGGCGGGAGCGCCATCTGCGGGATTTCGCCCACGTTCCAGGACGAGACGATCATGCGCCGCGAGTCCGGGTTGGTCCGAAGGGTGTCGAGAACCTGCGAGATCTGATCGATGTGCTCACCCGACGGTGTCGGCCACGAACGCCACTGGACGCCGTAGATGGGGCCGAGCTCGCCGTCCTCGGCAGCCCATTCGTCCCAGATTTTCACGCCGCGATCTTGCAACCAGGTGGCATTGGAATCTCCGCGTAGGAACCACAGGAGCTCGTACACGATCGACTTGAGGTGGACCTTTTTGGTGGTGATCAGCGGAAAGCCCTCGCTGAGATCGAAGCGCATCTGGTGACCGAAAATGCTGGTGGTGCCCGTTCCGGTGCGGTCCGACTTGGGGGTGCCGGTCTCGAAAACATGACGCAGCAGGTCCTCGTACGGAGTAGGGAGGCTCACGCGGGCCATTGTATGCGGCTCCGTCGCCCGTGTGTGCGTGGTAGGTCTCCAGTCCTACTATGCACACACGGGCGCGTAGCGCATCATGGGGATATGCCTGAGTTACCCGAGGTCGAGGCGCTCGCTGGATTCCTGTCCGAGAACGCCGTCGGCTCAGTGATCGGCCGCATCGACATCGCTGCTCTCAGCGTGCTCAAGACGTTCGATCCACCGATTGCGGAACTTCAGGGCCGCGACGTCACCGATGTCGCCCGGTTCGGTAAGCATCTCGCGCTGCAAGCCGGCGACCTGTGGCTGATCACGCACCTTTCGCGAGCCGGATGGCTGCGGTGGACCGACAATCCTTCGCTCGCTCCGCCGAAACCAGGCAAGGGCCCACTCGCGCTCAGGATTCACTTTTTCACCCCCGAGGGGCAGACTCCCGCGATCGACCTCACCGAGGCTGGGACGAA
Source organism: Mycobacteriales bacterium (assembly GCA_038242295.1). Classification (GTDB taxonomy): domain Bacteria; phylum Actinomycetota; class Actinomycetes; order Mycobacteriales; family Mycobacteriaceae; genus Rhodococcoides. The sequence continues at coordinate 8,519 of JBBSSG010000102.1, forward strand.
AAAACGTCTTGCGGTGTGGGTTGTGCACGATCCTCAGGAGGTGCCGAGCATCGCCAAGCTTGGTCCCGATGCGCTTGCGGTCACCGAGACGGAGTTCGCGGACATCCTCGGCAGCACCACAGCCCGACTCAAGACGTCGTTGGTCGATCAGTCGCTCGTTGCGGGTATCGGAAACGCGTACTCCGACGAGATCCTGCACGTAGCGCAACTGTCGCCGTTCGCTGCGTCGAACAAGCTCGATGCAGCCGCCGTGTCGATCCTCTTCGCGGCGATGCGTGCGGTTCTTACCGACGCCGTCGCGCGCTCGCAGGGCCAGGACGCTGCGCGTCTGAAAGGCGAGAAACGCTCCGGAATGCGCGTCCACGCCCGGACCGGATTACTGTGTCCGGTTTGCGGAGACCCCGTTCGAGAGGTCTCCTACGCCGAACGCTCGTTTCAATACTGCGCAACCTGCCAGACGGGCGGCAAGATTCTCGCCGACCGCCGGATGTCTCGTCTGCTCAAATAACGCCGCTTCACAAACCTGCCGGCTCAGGAGTCGGAAGGCTCTGTCTTCATGCTCGCGTAGCCGTGGTAACCCTGCCACGCGCGGCGACGATCCTGCCACGGGTCGCGTTGGACACGCGTCCGTGCGTCGAAGATCATTGTTTCGCGGAGTCCCTCGTCGTACTGCGGCCATGTCGGCAACGGCGCGCCTGTTCGAGCGAAGTGCAACCAGTGCGACTGCACGGCCTCGGTCACCTCGGCGAACGCCTTGCGTCCTCCCGGCACCGTCATCATCTTGCCGAACTTCGTTTCACTGATGCCGAACACGGAGAACAATTCGAAGCCGTGGGTTGCGCCGAGTCCGAGCCACTTCATGATCCGCGGCGCGAAATCGTAGCGATAGCTGTAGGTCGGTGCCCGACGCGAATGCGCTTGGGCGACCTCGATCGATGGCTTCCAAAAGGTCACGTCTGCGCCCACGTCGATCGCCGCGGACGCGTCCGGATAGCCGGGGTACGCCTCGGTGACAACAGCTTTCGCTGACGGGTCCGTCAGGGCGAACATCTTGTCGATGCGCTCGGGATTGGTGGGCAGGGCGTCGAGCACCTTCGGAAACAGGGTGCCTTCGCGGCCGTTGGTACCGATGATCAACGGGACCGAGTGCGCGGTGCCGTCCTCGTACGCGTCGAGGGGATTCTTCGGAAGGAAGTCCCCGTCGACGACGGGGCCGAACGGGTGCAGTCCCGGCGTGTTCTTCAGTGCCGAGACTGCGAGCTTGTTTCCGGCCCGGCCGAGCTCTATGACATCAGCGGAGTCGAGCGCCTCGGCGGCGTTTCCGCCGTCGCCGAGGAATCCGAGGAATTCGCGAGCCCAGGCGGTGGTGCGTTCCTGGGTTGCGACGAGGCCCGGGGCCGAACTCTCCGAAATCGCCTGCCGAAAAAGTCCTTCCGCAGAAGGTGTGGCCAGCAGGGTGGTCACGGCATTGCCGCCTGCCGATTCGCCGAAGATGGTTACGTTGTCTGGATCGCCGCCGAACTGGCCGATGTTGCGTTGCACCCACTCGAGCGCAGCGACCTGGTCTCGCAATCCGAGATTGGAGTCGAACTGCCGCGACGGAGTGGAGAACTGCGTCAGATCGAGGTATCCCAGCGCGCCGAGACGGTAGTTGATCGAAACATAGATGATGCCGTCGCTGTCCCTCAGCGATCGACGAACCAAGGAGTCGCCGATGTACACCGGCGTTGCGGACGTACCGATCGTGTACGCGCCGCCGTGAATGAAGAACATGACCGGCCGCGGCTTCGCGCTGGCGCGCCGCGGTGCCAGAACATTGAGCGTCAGGCAATCCTCGCTGGTCGGCTGATACTTGCCGATCGATATCATCGTGCCGCGCTTGTGCTGAACCGACGCGTTACCCCAGTCGGTTGCGTCGCGGACTCCCGTCCACGGTTCGACCGGCTGCGGGGCGCGCAGCCGCAGCGGACCCACCGGCGGCGCCGCGTAGGGAATACCGCGCCAGGTGACAAGGTCGCCTAGCGTCTTGCCGTCGACGATGCCGTCCGTAGTGGTCACTCTGGTGTTCACAGCCATGTGGTCGAGTGTACAAACAGTCCTTACTCCTGGGTAAGTTTTGCTGCAGGGGAGACTGAATAGATGGCCTTCGAATACCGTGCGGAAATCCTGCAGCTCCTCGTTTCACCGGCGCACGCATACTTCGGGCGCGCGAAAGACGGCCCGGCGAAGGATGTACCCACCGACCTCGTCGATCGCGTCGACCTCGCCGCGAACAAGGGCATTCGGGGCGACCGATTCTTCGGAGTCAAAGCGCACACCGAGGCGGCCGTGACGTTCCTTGCTGTCGAGGCGTGGGAAGCCGTCGGGGACATCCTCGAACTCGAGATGCCGGATACCGCTGTGGCCAGGCGAAACATCGTCGTCCGCGGACTGGAACTCGACCCGCTGCGAGGAGTCGAGTTCGAACTCGACTCCGGCGACGGTCCTGTTCTCTTCCGCGGAGGCAGACCGGCGCATCCATGCTCCTGGATGGACTCGATGGTGCGGGGTGGGGCCCGCAAAGCGTTGATCGGGCGCGGCGGCTTGCGAACCGAGCCGTTGACGGACGGGGTGTTGCGACTCGGGGCCGTAGTCGTGCGCTCGCCCGTCGAACTCGTCGCGGCCAATGCTGCTCTCCAGGTCAAGAGGGCTCAGCCGCTCAAATAATCGGCCACTGGGGGAAGGGGCGAACGCGTACCGTTGCTGCATGGTCGGGTGTCGGTGCGCACAGGGCTTGGGTCGGCGTACCGAGTATCGAAAGGAAGCAAATGTTGCCATTGAGCGGTGTGCGGGTGCTCGAACTCGGAAATTACATTGCCGCGCCGACGGCCGCGCGAATGCTGGCAGATTTCGGTGCCGAGGTGATCAAGGTGGAGCGTCCGGGCACTGGCGACGAACTGCGCAATTGGCGGCTCTACTCCGGCACGACGTCGATGCTGTATCGGACGATCAACCGGAACAAGAAGTCGATCGTGCTCGATCTACGCACCGAGCAGGGGCGCCAGGACGTCATCGACCTTGCGGCGAAGTGCGACGTCGTCATCGAAAACTTCCGCCCCGGCACCCTGGAGAAGTGGGGGATCTCGCCGGAAACGCTCAGTGAGAAGAACCCCGATCTGATCATCACCAGAATCTCCGCCTTCGGGCAGACCGGACCGATGTCGCAGCGCCCAGGATTCGCGGCGGTGGCCGAGGCCTACGGCGGGTTCCGCAATCTCGTCGGCGATCCGGATCGGCCGCCGGTGCGCGTGGGGGTATCCATCGGAGATTCCATTGCGGGGCTTTATGCGGCGTTCGGGTGCGTCATGGCGTTGTTCCAGCGGCAGCAGGCGAAGTCGACGCTTTCGTTGACCGAGCGTTCCATCGATGTCGCATTGAACGAGTCGATCCTGTCGATGATGGAGTCGCTCATTCCCGACTATCTCGCGTACGGCGTCGAACGTGAACGCACCGGCGGCCGGATGGAAGGCATCGCGCCCTCGAACGCGTACCCGTGCAACGACGGTCACTCGATCATCATCTCAGGCAACGGCGACGCCATCTTCCAGCGCTACATGGACACCATCGACCGCCCCGACCTCGGCGCCGATCCGGATCTGGCGTCCAACGCGGGACGGTGGAAGCGTCGCGAAGAACTCGATGCCGCCATCTCTGAGTGGACAGGACTGCACTCGCGCGCCGAGGCGTTGAAGATTCTCGACGCCGCCGGTGTGCCGTCCGGGCCGATCTACACCGCGGCGGATGTCGTCGATGACGAGCAGTACAAGGCGCGCAACATGATCCAGAACTTCGCGGTGGACACCGGGGCGGAGGAGCCGGTGGACGTCGGGTTCGTGGGAATCGTGCCGGTGATCGGAGAGCAATCGATTCCGATTCGCTCGGTAGGGCCCGAACTCGGCGAGCACACGGCCGAAGTGTTGAGGGATTTGCTGGGTAGGACCGAGACAGAGATGGGTGCCTGATGCACGAGTTCACTCCCGCCGCGCAGCTGCGAGACGTCACCATGCGCGACGGATTGCAGCTGACGGGCAAGATGCTCTCGACGCAGCGCAAACTCGAGGTGATCAGAGGACTGATCGACATCGGTGTGCCGGCAATCGAAATCGGTTCGCTCGCAAGGCCGGACAGGGTCCCGCCGATGGCCAACACGCTCGAAGTGATCGGTGAGCTCACTGCCGACGAGTTGGCGAAATGCTGGGTGTGGGTGGCCACTCCCCGGCACGTGGAGAAGGCAGCCGCAGCGGGTGCACGCAACTTCCAATACTGCTTCTCGGCCTCGGACGCGCACAACGAAGCGAACATCGGGCGCACTACCGAAGTCAGTCTCGCCGCGATGCCCGA
>JBBSSG010000103.1:0-12760 GCA_038242295.1 Mycobacteriales bacterium
CGTCATCGATGACAGATCCGTCGAGATCGTCGACCAATTCGATGGACACTCTTTTCGCCACAGTGCGCAGTCACCTTCCATAGAGAAATGCTCGGAAAGATGCTCTTTCCAGCAACGAGTGCCCAGCGTAACCAGCACCGATGCACGCGAAGTCTGCCAACGCTCCCCAGTTGACACCGCGCCGGCCGCGAACGGCCGGATCGTCCCCTCCGGGGCCGCCCCTTGTGGTCACCAATTTGGTCGTACGAGTCGTCCAAGCCTGCCATGCCGGGGACCCCGACCAGTCAACCCACGGTCGCACGCTCCCTCTTCGGGGTTGACAGGCCACCCGTTATCTTCTTCTCAGCCCTCGACCATCGGGGGCTGGTCGACCGATCCGGTATGGCTTACAGGCCACCGGCCGACTTCAGGTCTCGGCGAGTGCTGCCGCCGGATCGGTAGGCGCCGATTCACCGCTGATAGAGGCATGGCTACGACGAAGGTCTGCATAACGTGGGTGACGGGAACGGTGCCACGACCACCACAACCCGAAGGGCAGGGGAGACGTTGGACAACAGCAGCTACCAGGTGTTCTGCGGCATCGACGTCGGCAAGACCAGCCACTACGCCGTCGCGCTGAACCGAGACGGTGAACGACTCACAGGGATCGACGTACACCAGGATGAAGTGAGCATGCGGCGACTGTTCAAAGATTTGAGCCATCACGGGAAGCTGCTGGTGATCGTCGACCAACCGCGCAACATCGGCGCACTCCCAGTTGCGGTGGCCAGAGACTGCGGCATCGATGTCGCCTACTTGCCGGGACTGCGGATGCGACGCATCGCCGATCTATACCCAGGCAACGGAAAGACCGATGCCAAAGACGCCCACATCATTGCCGACGCTGCCCGCACGCTCCCGGACACGCTGTTGCCGGTCGGGGAGAGCAACGACCTCGTCGAAGGACTTCGCATGTTGTCCGGGTTCGACGCCGACCTGGCGGTCGACGAGAATCGCCTCATCAACCGTCTGCGGTCGGTGCTGTTGTCGGTGCATCCGGCGCTCGAACGCGCGCTCGGCGCGCAGATGCACCGCCCAATTGGACCTGGACTGCTGGCAGAATTTGGTGGACCGGTGGGCTTCTCGACTGCATCGCGGAACGACATCGAGTCCTGCGCAAAGGGTCTCGCGCCACGACTATGGAGCAAGATTGTCGACAGCATCGTCGGCACGCTCGGTGAACAGACTGTGAGCGTGCCCGGTGCGGCGCAAGCAGATGTCGTCGTCAAGCACCTCGCCCGTCAGCTGCTCGAGGTCCGCGTCGCACGCAGCGATCTGGCGGCTCGCTTGAACAAGCGTTGATTGAACACCCGGCAGGCCCGATTCTGACGTCTCTACCCGGTGTTGGAGTGCGGACCGGGGTGACGATGCTCGTCGAGATCACCGACATCGGCCGCTTCCGAGATGCAGGCGCACTCGCCGTCTACGCGGGGGTCGCACCCCGGACACACCGCTCTGGAACGTCCATCAGAGGCGAACACCGACAACACAGCGGAAACTCCAGACTCAAACGTGCCATGTACCTTTCAGCGTTCGCCGCCCTGAAGGACCCTGCCTCTCGCGCCTATTACGACCGAAAGCGAGCCGAAGGCAAGAACCACCGCGCCGCACTCATCTGCCTCGCTCGCCGCCGCAGCAACGTCCTCTATGCAATGCTCAGATCCGACAACCTTTACCGGCCGGTGGCGTACCAAGGCCCGAGCCCATCCTGCAGTCGGGTCGACGCTGCGTAGCGCGGGATCACTCGACGATCTACCCAGACTCGCCGGTGACAGTCGACGTCCCCGACACATGAAGCTCCGCGCGGAGAGAGGAAATCACGTCCTGCGGGTCGACGCGGGCGTGCGCAGTCGCCCGAGCAAGCGCGCGAACGAGATCGACGATCTCGGCGGGCAACGGGGACGCGGTGTCGGACACCCTGGTGCCGGCACCCGTGCGCGTCACGACCAGGCCCTCCTGCTCGAGTTGCTTGTAGGCCCGTGCAGTCGTGCCGGGGGAAACCCCAAGGTCACGGGCGGTCTGACGGACGGTGGGCAGTCTCTCTCCTCGCCCGAGACGTCCCGAGACGATTAGGCCCCGGTACTGGTCGTAGATCGATGTCGATTGCAGAACCCCTGCATCTCGATCGTTCATCGTTGCGCTACCACAGGTGCTCCGGAATGGGTTCTGTCCGATTGGCCGCGAAACGGACTCGCCATTACTCGCAGGAGGGCCACGGCACCTGCCACCTGAAGTGCCCAGCCGACGCATCGCAGCGCCGGTGAGATCGATGAGAAGCCCATGCTCCACATATACGGATCGGAGCCGGGGACCTGAAAGCCGACCTGCCCAGCTGCGGAGGAAGCTAGACCATCGAATACGGTGCCCAAACTCAGGAGCATTGCACCGAAGGTTACGGTCAGCACAATCGAGGCCGCTGCCGTTCTCGCTTGGATTTCGTTCTCCGCGGTATCGACCCGGGCGAACGGTCGTGCAGCATCGAGATGCAGTGCGCACCAGGAAAATCCGACCAGAGCAATGGTTGCCAGGACAACGGGAAGGCCTGCTGTCCAGCCGTAGAGAGTGCCGTACCCACCACTTGGGCCAATGGATGTGATGTTCGCCGAACCGTCGACACCTGGTTCGGATGCAACACCGCACACGACGGACAGTGCCAACAGTAGTGCGGCAGCGACAACGTAGTTGCTGAGTTGCCGACGGTTCGTGAACGAACTCCATGTTCGCCGAACAACCGGTACCACCGGTTCCTCAACGACGACAGGATGTCGAATTATCGACAGCGTCAGGGACAGTGGCGCAACGACAGCTCCTGCGAGGGGAGCGGCGAGCCCCCACCAAACAGTGTCAAAAGGATCTGACCAAAGGGCTGCAAGAAGGCCGAGTGCCCACCCAGAGAGGGCTAGCAGTCCTCCGGTAGCACCGGCAATTTTGTGGAATGAACGGCCGGTGGCGTGAGTGCTGCGGGATGGGCGCTTCGCTAATGCTGTTGCAAGCCAGATCAAGACAGCGATCGAGACCACTCCGATGGGGCTGGATGCGATAGCGAGCGCAAATCCGTAGTTGCTTCTGTCCACTGTGATCCTCCGTCGATAACTTGTGCCAGTAAATTAGCACAAGTTGTATCAGGGGATAGATACAAGTTCGGGTCGGGGCCGTGTGTTTCAGCGGGCTGACCACGCGGATGGGCGGATTCCCGGTTGTGAAGTTGATAGAAGCACTCGTCATGGTCGACCGGGACGTCTCATCCGAACCTTCCGGAAGGTCCCCAGTCACATGAACGATCATCAGATCATCACCGGCCTGATCGGCGCAGCCGCTCAGCTCCCCGCCGCAGATCCGCGCGCGGCCCGCTGGGCCACCGAAGCGCTCGCGCTCGCCAGCGCAGCAGAGCTACCCATCCTCATCGAGGAGGCCGAAGGGGTGCTCGGACGCATCGCACACGACACCACCTGCCGGTGGTGCGCAGGGCAGCCGGGAGCAGCAATCCCGATCGGCTCCTTCTGGTGCACCAACTAACCCGGCCCGTCCCCACAACCACCCGTGTCGGTTATCGCTGGAACTGGCGGGACTGACTGGGGTGAGCTGTGATCCGCCAGATGGGATGGTGGCAACACTTGGTCATCTTCCTGATTGGAAGTGGCGGATTGTTGGGACCTCGGCTACGTCGCTGACCGACTTGAGCTCGTCGCGGGTGACGGCTGGGAGGGCCCAGCCGTTCCACGGCCCGGCCGCAGCGGACGGCCTGCCATGTGTCCTCGGGGCCGTCGCCGTCGATGGTCCAAAATCTTAGGCATGGCAGTGAACCTCGCGCAGGCGCGTAGGGCCGACAAGAAGGCGGCACTGTGGGCCCGGCCTGCGGCAAATGCTACTCGCCAGCGCCCTCGTCGTCGGTCGGATACAGCACGGAGCCTATGAGCCCTTCGACGGAAATAGCGTCGGGATGGGGGGCGGGTTCGCCCTCGGCGTACTTGAACCTTTCGGCGGCCTTGAATGCGAGCCGGACGGCTTGGATCACCAGGACCCGCCGAAGGCCGGCGGACACCTCGCCGCGCTCGTGGGCGACGGCGGCGAGGCGGGCGAGCGTCTCGGCCCGGCGGGCGATGCGAACGTCGGGGTGGTCCCGCTCGGCACGGGTCTTATCTGACACGAGGTCGAATCTGTGGGACTCGGGCAGGTCGATCGAGTCGGACACGGGCGGTATCTTCTCATTGAGGATTGCGCCGAACTTGCTGTCCTCGATGGCCTTGAGATAGGCCGAGTACTCGTGGGCGTCGAGCACCGCCTGGGCGGACTTGTAGGCGGCCGGGTCCTCGCCCTTCTTTGGTGTGTCTTCCAGAGCCCAGATGGGCCAAACCTCGAGTTCGGCGACCTCGAACACGTCCAGGATTCGCATCGCGACCGCGTCGGTGCGCTGATTCGTCAGGTGTCGGTTGAGCCGCGTCGCGAGGCTTTCCTTAGTTTGCCCGACGTAGATCGGCTCTCCGTCATAGTCGTAGAAGGCGTAGACGCCCCACTTCGCCGATGTGATTTGGCGGCCCTCATTGTCTGTGGCCTTTTTGGCCTCGTCAAAGAGGGACCGGAACTCCCGGACGAGGTCGGCGGGAAGGTCCTTCTTCTTCGGCTTCTTCTTGGCTGCGCCGACGGTCCGAGGCTTGCTCGTGCTCGCCATCACTGGACCCTCGTTTGGCAGTCTGACCGAGAGGCGAGCTTTCCCTTCACCAGCGGCTTCAGGTAGTGCTCGGCGAGCCATCCCACCGCGGGCACAGCCACGGCGTCGCCGAAGGCGAACTGCACCTGGGAATCCCGGAATCCGTCGATGCTGTACGCCCCAGCTCCCATGAGCGCGGCGTACTCCGCGCCGGTCATCCACCGAATACTGACCTTGCCGTAACCCATCCGGACGACAGCCTGCTTGGATGATCCACCGCGCGGAGTACGTAGGCAGCCGGAGACGTCGTCGGGGCGCATCTCCCAGACAGCGACACCGCCGCGAGTGCGCCGGTACGCGGTTCGCCACTGGTACCGCTGTCGCTGCTTGCGGAGCTGGTCCAGCCGGCTCCGCTGCACCTCCGACATCGAGTCGATGAAAGCGGCCACCCGGTCCTCGTCCCACCAACGCGGGTCATCTTTGTCCAAGCGCTCGAGCGTATCGCCGAGTCCGCCAGTGACGTGTGTGGGCGGGTTTGGCAGGGGTGCACGGTGCATGATGAGGGTGGGGTCGCCGAAGAACTCCTCGGTCCATGCTGGTCGCAGGGGATGTTCCGCATCATGTGTCTCGACGGGCTTGCGGGAGCCGACCAAGAACATCCGGGGACGTGACTGGGGCACGAATCGGCGGGCGTCGAGGGCGAGGATGTCCATCGAGTAGCCGAGTTCGTTGAACTCTTTGATCGCCGCGGTGAGGTCGTCTCCGCCGTGTGAGCTAGACAGGCCAATTACGTTCTCCAAGACCAGTGCCGCAGGCCGCTCCTCCTCCGCCATAGCCCTCAGGACACCGGTGAACGCGTAGAAAGCCGACGACTCCACGCCAGCCAGGCCGGTGCGGTTGCCGGCCAACGACAGATCGGTGCATGGTGAGGATGCCCACGCGAGGTCGCCGTGGGGCAGGTCCGCGGCGTTGACGTCGTTGACATCGCCGACGACCATCACATCGTCGCCGAACTGTGCGCGGTACATCGCCGCTTTGTCTGGGGAGATGTCGTTAGCCCAAGCTGTCTCAAACCCGGCGAGATCAAGACCCATTCGAGCGAGACCGACGCCTGCGAAGAATTCTAGGACCTGGGGGCGCGACCGGAGCTGAACCACAGACATGTGATTACAGTAAACGGCCGCGCAGTGAGCGCACACCACATCCGGCTTGACGCGGTTCGGGCTTGCCGCCAGATTTAGCGACCGCACCGCCACAACGCCGCCACATTCACTGGGAATCCGCCACATACGGCAGGAACTGACAACCCGGCCCCGACTCCACGGGGTCGGGTGGCCGGTTTCCTTAGCATTTAGTTTCATATCGTTACTTGCAATGAAATGAAACGATATGTTACGATAAACGCATGACCGCCGCAGAGCCTCCCCGCAAACCAGGTCGCCCCCGCATCCACGCCAGCGCCGCCGATCGTGTTCGGGCGCACCGCGAAAGGGCTGCGCAGAAGGCCGGCACCACTACGCCCGCCGGCACCGCCGGTGTTGCCGGTGTTGCCGGTGTTGCCGTAGCCGACACCACGACCCCCGAACTCGCGCTCGCCTCCCTCGCCGCCGTGCTCCCCGCGCTATCGGCCGAATTCAGCCAGGTGGCAGCATTGGTCGCACGCGTAGAAGCCGCCATCGGAACCGTCTCCGACCCCAAAGCCCTCGACCAACGACTCGCGCTAATGCGCGCCGAAACCGCCCGCACCGTCTCCGCAGCCGAAGAACGAACCGCGACCGCCGAAGCAGAAGCCCACGCCGCCGCCGTCCGCGCCGACACCCTCGACGCCGAAAACGACGAACTACGAGCCGACGCCGCGCACGCATGGGAGCAGACCGACACCGCAGAGAAATCCGCTGAGCAGGCCCGCGTCCAGCTCGAGGAACAGAAAACCGCGCACCGACAGACACTCGACGAACTCGACGAACGCCACCGACGCGACATCGCAGAGATCAACGACAATCACGTCGGCATCGTGTCCTCACTCAACACCTCACACCTCGACAGCATCGGCTACTACGACGAACAAGCCCGGCGACTCGAGACCGAAATAGCAGAACTACACGCCGAATCGAAGACACTCCGCGCCGATCTGACCGCAGAACGCACCGCCCACCACGAAGACAGCCGCGCCCACACCGCAGCACTCGCCCAACAACGCACCGACGCCACCAAACGCGAAGCAACACTGCGCAGCGACCACACCGAGCGACTCGAAGACCAGAAAACGATCACAGCAGGACTCCGCGAAGAAATCGCACTCCAACGAGCCGAACTCGACCGACTACGCGGCATCGACGAAGACCGCCGCCACTAACCCCGCCCCTCCCACCTACAGACCGAGACGAGTCCACTCATTCAACCGAATGACTGTTGCGGGAACCACCGCACCGCCGCGTGCGTCCAACCACATATAGACGACAACGAACGAGCAGCAATCGCCGCCGAAGGCCACGACGCCAGCTTCGACGGCCGAGCACGACAGGGTCCGTGCTCGGCGCGCGGCGCCGATCATTGACGCTACGAACGATCACGCATTCTCCGTCCCCGACGGCGACATGCGAAACACGCTCGTACCGTCAGGAATTCATGACGACGACACAAACGTCAAGCTATCCTGACATTATGGAATCCGAGAACATGCTGGAACCATCCGAACTCCTCGCGCTGTACAGCACCTACGACGCCGCACAAATCACCGCCGACATGGCAGAGACCATGCAGATCAACGGCCACGAAAGCGCCGAGAAATGGCAAGCCATAGCGAACCGACGGCTCGCTGCAGCGATGTCGGACGCCGACGCGCTCGAAGTCAACGTCTTCCTGGCATCGTCGCTACTCGCCGACCGCTTCGCGATCGTGCGCCGCTTGCGTGAGCAGAACCCACCGACACCGTGGTCGAAGATCGGCGCCATGATGGGGATGAGCAAACAATCAGCACACGAATGGTTCGCAGGCGGCAACATCCGGCCCCGAGCCGACAACCCCACCACCCAACAAACATGAACGACGGCGTCCGATAGCACGCCAGCGCTACCGCGACACCGAACGTGATCCAGCCCCGTCGCTCCCGCACAATCACCTTCCAGCCGTACCCCACACCGCGCCGCCGCCCCGCCATTGCTCCGGCGGCGCAGGCGTCCCACCAGCACCACCATGCCCAGCGAAGGCACCAGCCCTGGCGGGCCGGCCACCGCGCCCCTGCGGGCCACCCCGAATTGAACTCCGCTGCGCTCCGCTCTCAAAAGAGTTGAAAAGCATCAATTTCTTTCGACGTAGGTGGCTTGTCCGAGCTTGCATCACCCGGGCCCGTCTTACCCACTCCTGACTCCGCTGCGCTCCGGCCCGATGGGCTCCGAAAACTTTTCACAACGCCTCCGGCTGAAAACTTTCCGTCCCAGGGGCAGGACGCCGTTCCCGTGCGCTGCTATCTCTACCCAGCCACCACGGCAAAAGAAATTGGCAGGGCGAAGGTCCGGCCACCGTTTTCGACAGAAAGGTTCCGCAATGCGCGCACAACACCCCACCACCGCAGACGAAATCGACATCATCGCCGCGCGCCAGGGCAGCCCCAAAATCCGCCGCACCATCAAACGCGCCAGCGCCCGACGCGACCGCCGCACCGCACGCCGCACACTGCGCCACTGACACCCCTCAACCCGCCAAAACCTCAGCACCACAAACCGAAAGGCACCACCATGACGCAAGACCGCATCTCCCTCACCACCGCCGCCGACACCCTCGCCGCCATCCCCGCCCTGCTCGGATTCACCCCCGAAAACTCCGTCGTCGTCATCGCCCTCGCAGGAATGCGTCAGATCGCAGTGACACTGCGCATCGACGCCCACGACGCAGAAGAATTGGCCCCTCAGATTGCGTCCGCAGTAGCGCGCCAGCAGGTAAAAAACGTACCCGTCGACGCGGTTCTCCTCACCGCCATCGCCGACCCCGCCTACTCCGGCGCAGCCCTGCTCGCCATCGACGCAATCCGCTCAGAGTGCGCACGCCTCGACATCGACACCATCCGCACACTGCACGCCTACAACCTCACCGCAGGAACAACATTCACCGACCTCGACAAATGCACCGACGGGACCGTGCCCGACCCCGCAACTTCCGTGGTCGCCACTGCGCGGGCCGTCCACCACGGCCAGGTGATCGCCGCACACCGCGGCGACGTCGCAGCCCGCTTCACCCCCGGCGACGAGATCGCGGCCACCGCCGGATTCGTAGCAGCCGCAGCCATGGGCGAAGACTTCCTACCCATCACCTTCGGCGAGCTCGGCGCAGTCATCGGTGCCCGCGAGATCCCCGGTACCGACCTCACCTCACGCGTGGGACTCATACTGGCCACCGGCCACCTCGAGGTGCGCGATGCATTCATGTCCATGGCCGCACACGGCGCGAACGACGCCGCCGACACCTTCATCCACATCGCCGCCCACCAGCGCGGCACCGCACGCACCCAAGCCCTCACACTCGCCGCGATGTTCCTCTACAGCAGCGGCGACGGTGCAGCGGCGAACATGGCCATCGACGCCGCCGCAGCCGCCGCGACCACCAGCGGTATAGCCCTACCGAGTCTGACCAAGCTACTGATCACGGCACTCGCACACGGAGCGCCGCCCGCCATCATCAACGAAGTCCTCACCGTCGCCACCCCGCAGTACGTCGAGCAGCACATCGGCCTGCTCCACAAGCGCACCTAACCCCGCCGCCAGGGCGCGGCCCCTCACCAACGAGGTGGCCGCGCCCAGCAGTTCGGCCGGCGGACGCGGGGCCGGTGATCGGGCATCGAGCCCTCACACCGACGGGCGCCGCACCCGCACATTCAGACCCCAGAGCGCGGCGTCCGAACACACCAACAACAACGAAAAGCGTGCTCAGAGGTACGTCGGACGACTCGGCCACATCACATCGACATCGCCGTCTATCCGTGGCCGAGTCTCCTCGACCGGAACACCGGCCACGATCGCATCGAGAGCCAACTCCGAGGGCACCGGAGAGACATTGACCACGGCTTTCGACAATGCATGTTCAACTTTCGATCTTTTCATAACCAGAACACTACCGGCCCCCGCACACCGCTGGACGTACCGAACGAAAACAACAAACGCATAGACGGATACCGAAAGACGCACTCGTACAACGAAATACGATCCGAAAAGTGCGGCGAACACTAGAAACAGAACAACAATGTTGGTAGAATGAAAGAACCAATTCAGTTCCCGGACACAATGATTCACCGCAATCTGCGCATAATTTGGTTGATTGTTCACATCCGTCACACGCAACCGAAACAGGAGCAACCCTCATGCGACTCGCACCCACCTACACCCCCGACGCGGACTACATCGACCGCCAAATCGACGCCGAAACCCAACTCGCCGCGATCCGCGCCGAAACTGGCCTCAATCCCGACCCGGCCCAGCGGTGCACCACGTGCAACAACCCAAGATCCTGGGGCACCGGCAACTGTGTCAGCGATGCCAACCGGCCCCACCTCTACCCAGCCGATCGCGTCGCCATCACCGCCCACTACGCAGACCGGCCAACGAACGTGATCGACCCGCAGTCCACCGCGCCGCCCGCGGCCTGACTTCTCCGACGACCCGAGACGAGTAGCCCACCATGAACGCACTACGCGCAGTCCCCTCGCCAGAGGTTGCCGACACCGACACAGGCGCGATCGCGCGCGCAGACCTCGCGCCCGTCGAGGCGGACTACACCGACAGTGCAGCCGCCGACGAGCCGGCCACCGACCCCGAAGCGCTGCTGCTGTGTGCATTGATGTGGGCCTACCGGCCAGGCGGGGACGCCGCCGAGATCTCGCGCATCACAGTCGCCCTGACCGCCCACGACTTCGACGACATCGCCTACGGCCGGTTGTTCGCAGTCCTCGCCGAACTCGCCGCAGACCGTCGACCCCACGACCCGGCCAGCGTCACCGACGCCCTCATTCGATCCGGAGCACACGGAGCGAAAGACGCACCGCTACGCCGGCGACTGAACGGTGTCATCACCGCCGGAGCCGAAAGTCTCCTCATCACCCACTACGCCGAAATCGTCCTCTCACAGTCCTACCGCCGCAGCTTCCGTCTCGCCGGCGCAGCGATCACCCACGCAGCCACCGAGCTACCAGAGGAAGACCTATCTACACCAGCCTGTCGTTTTGGGGGATGAAGACGCACCTTACGTCCTGACAGGCATCTCTGTGACGACTACGTACTGCGGGTTCTCAGATCGAGGAGCGTCGGTGACAACGCTACTCAATTCCGGGCTGGGTTCATGAGTGCGAGCTCGCCCCATCCCCTTCCTTGTGGGAGGACATGGCGGCAGAGTTGCGTGAACGAGCCGGGCTTTTACCTGCTCCATGTGATCGCCCGGCCTTGACCTCGCTGGCATCGGTAGCGATTCACGGGTCAGACGACGACGACTACCGCGCCTGCGTGAATGCACGCTTCGCAGCGTCGAGACCGCGGGCCCGCCGATACACACTCGACAACATGCCCGCGACCTCCGCGGCCCCTGCTCACGCCGCCATATTCGGTTCGGTAAACCGCACCGATATTAAGAAATCGAGCGTCGGCCCCGGCCAGGCTCCCTCCGACCTCGGCCTTTCTCGCTGTCCTATCGCCCGATTTGGTCTTGGCAGCAGCGCGGACGGTAGGTCCGCAAGAGGTCAGAAGTCATGTCGGATCGACGGTTACATTCCCTGCATCGATTGGAGTGAGTCTTGTAACGTAGAGGCCATGGTCGAAATAGCGCACGAGGGCGAATCATTATTGATCAGAACCTATTTCGGTGATCAGGGGTCATGGGACGACATCGTTGCCGCAGCGTCGAAAAGCCACACGCAATCAGACGCTACTGAGGTTCAGGCGACGTTGACGTTGATCGACGATACGTCGTTCGAAAACGCGTCCCCGGCCGAGGTGATCAGCCTCCTGCAAGCACCCCCGCCGACCTATGCGTTCATCGCCGACCGCCAAACATTCGAAAGCTCCGAAATGCCCATTCTGGCAATCGAATTCCGCAACAGCGGAGGCAGTGAGCCGATGCCGGCGTTTCGAGTAATGCCGGCAGTGTTGGCAGACGTCGAGAACAACTTGTCCATCGCCAATCTCGATTTCGCCGACTACCAGAACGCCGCGGACAGCGATGGCATCTTCCGCGGTTTCGGTTCACCACAGACCACCACCCGCATAGTGACAAAACAGCGCCTCCTCGAGGCGGCCGCAGACGGCAACCTGACAGAGACGATTCTTGCGCGGTACCGCAGCGACCTCGAAAAAGAGTCACGCAGCGAGTGGGAGGCAAAGCTGGCACCGGATCTTCGTGCGACGCATGAGTACTACGCTTCCGGACGAGACAACTATTGGATGTTTGAGGAAGTTCTAGGACTCGACGAGACAATCGACGCCACCCGCGATGGGGGATCGGCCCTGGTCTTCGGTCTGCCGATTTCGTACGGCAGGTGGGGTGTGTACTTGGACCCGGACACTCTGGCCCCCATAACAGCCCTCATGACACGTATGCCTACCCCAGAACAGCAGCAGGCAAGTAAGTAAGACAACGACTCCTGCCGAGTGCACGCGCACACTCGGCAGGAGTCGATTCTTCAGGAGATCGTGAAGTCACTGATCTTCGTCATGCCGTCCTCGGCGAAGACCGGCACCGTCCTGGGCGCAGAGCCGTAGACGTCCACGCCGCCGATGGTCTGCCGTTCTAGCGCTGTCGCTTCCGCCGGCGACGCTACCGCGCTTTGAAGCGCAGACTTCTCGATATAGCCAGCGGTACCATCATCTCCGAACGCCGCGACGAGGTCGGGCAACTCAGCGTCGCTGGCGGCATCACCTTGTCCGTACGTCTGGCCCTGATCGTTCGTGCCGGATTCTGCGACGGTATCGCCGCTATCGGTCGAGGGTTCTGCCGATCGGGCGGCCGGAGCTGTCCAGTCGAGAGGGTTGCTGGGGAACGTCAGGGCCTCCCGGTAGGCACTGGTGCCGTTCCACACGGCGGTGAATCCGTGGC
>JBBSSG010000104.1:0-12477 GCA_038242295.1 Mycobacteriales bacterium
CGATGCCGCAACAAGATCGCGCTGCATCTGCACCAATAACTCGCGTACGCGAGGGACCGCCGAAACAGCTGAAACAGCTTTGGTGACGGCGTCTCCGCGGATTTCGGCGGACACATCCTCACCGCCCATGGTGACAGTTTCGGCGTCTGGATCGGTCCCGATGTCCAATGGCAGGGTCGCAACGACGCCCGCGACCTTCTCTGCATCGGCCGGGTCGATGCCCGCACGCAACACCCACACCGTCGCCACGCGGTACATGGCGCCGGTGTCGAGGTAACGGGCGGCGAGCGATTTCGCGAGCTTCCGCGAGGCCGTCGACTTTCCCGTTCCCGACGGACCGTCCATTGCCACGACGAGTTTGTCGATGTCGAGTCCACCCATCACAGACCGACCGACTCGTAGAGCTTGCCGATCTCTCCTCGTCCGAGAACACGCAATGTGCCCGGACGCTGATCGCCGAGGGAGATGTTGCCGACATCGGTACGCACGAGGCGGCCGACGGGGTAGCCGACCTTCTCGAACAGGCGCCTCACGATGTGCTTACGGCCCTCGTGGAGAGAGACCCGTACGAGCGACTTGCCTTCGTTGACGTCGAGAAGCGAGTAACCGTCGACCTTGACCGGGCCGTCGTCGAGCACGACGCCCGAACGAAGCTGCTTGCCGACCTCTCGCGGGATTGTCCCGGACAGAGTGGCGAGGTAGGTCTTCGACACCTCGAACGACGGGTGCATCAGGCGGTGAGCAAGATCACCGTCGTTGGTGAAGAGTAGGAGGCCTTCGGTGTCGGCGTCGAGACGTCCGACGTGGAACAGTCGCTGACCCGCTTGCACCCGCTCGGAGACGATATCGCCGACGCACGGGCGTCCGAGATCGTCGGACATGGTGCACTGCCATCCACGCGGCTTGTTCATCGCCAGATGGACGAGCTCTTCTTTGACCACGACGCGTGTGCCATCGACGCGCACGACCGCCACATCGGGATCGATGCGGACTCCCTGCTCGGTCACGATGCGTCCATCGACCTCGACGCGGCCGTCGGCGATCAGTTCCTCAGCGGCGCGGCGCGATGCCACGCCGGCCTGAGCCAGAACCTTCTGCAGACGAACGCCCTCACCGCGGGGGACATGGCGCCGCTTGGTGTCGGGTTCGATGTACTGGTGCTTCGCGGGCTTCGCGTTGCTGATGGTGGTCGTCGGAGTCTGTTTCTTCTGCGGCTTCGGCGGCTTGGGGCGCGAGGGCTTCTTACGCGGCACCGTGTCGGTGCTGCGATCGTTGACGCCAGTGTCGACCGGCTTGTGCTCGAAGGGTTTGCGCTGGTCTTCGCCCTTGCGAGGCCCTGTGGGGCGTCCGGTGGGGCGCCCAGTGCCGCGAGGGGAATCCTCTCGGCGTCCCGAGGATCCTCTGGATGGATCGTCGCGGCGTCCGCCTGCGCGAGGTGCGTCGCCGCTGCGGCGTCCTTCCTGCCGGTCTTCCGACCTTGCTGATGTCGGCTTCCCGCGGGGAGTCTGTCGTTTGTTTCTGTCCGGTGTGCCATCACGGCGAGCGGGCTTGTTCACTTCTTTACCTATCAGTCGTCCGAGTCGAGCTCGGCTAGCGGATCGGGTTTCGATCCGCGGTTCTTGGTGGAGCGGGTCATTCTCGGGTCGGTGTCCATGCTGTCGCTGATCTCGTCGATCAGGTCGACGCCTGGCAGCAACGGCGCCAACGACGGCAGATCCGTGAGCGAAGCCAGGCCGAGCCGTTCGAGGAACAACTCCGTTGTGCAGTACATCGTGCCGTGCGATTCCGGGTCCGCTCCAGCTTCCGAAATCAGACCGCGAGCGAGCAGGGTGCGCATCACTCCGTCTACGTTGACTCCTCGCACGGCGCTGACTCGCGCGCGGGTCAAGGGTTGACGATAGGCGATTACGGCGAGAGTCTCCAATGCCGCGCGAGTGAGTTTCGACCGAGCACCATCGAGAAGCAGCCTCTCGACATACGGCGCGTAGACGGTTCGCGTGTAGAAACGCCAGCCGTCGCCCGCGTAGCGAAGGTCGATTCCGCTGCCCCGTTCGGTGAACTGCGCCGCCATCCGCGCAACCATCGGTTTTACCCGAGTGATGTCGCAGCCGACAGCCGACGCCAACAGTTCGTTCGACGCGGGTGAGTCGACTACCAGCAGTATTGCTTCGAGTGCGGCCTCGAGCGTCGCATCGTCGAGGCTGTCGTCGTCCGCCTTTTCGGCATCCTGTGGCCCCGGCTGATGCGCCTCTAGATGCTGAGGCTCGGACTCCAGCTCTGCAAGGTCCAGCGGCAGCTCATTTTTTGGTCGTTCCTGATCATCCATAGTCCACCGCCGACACGAGCACCCCGTCGACCTTCGCCGTGCCGGTCCACGTCACCAACAACTCTTCCAGCGGCTCTGGCTGGTCGAATGAGATGACCTGCACACGAAACAGCTCGAGGAGCGCGAGGAATCGCGCAATGATCTCCACGGGAAACTCGCAATCCTCGACGAGTTCGCCGAACGTCGCCCACTCCCCCTGGCCCTTGCCTTCGAGAAGCTTCAGCACCCAGGCGGCCTGCTCCGGCACGGATACCGAGTGCTGATGAATGTGATCGAGACCGACCGTAGGCACCGGCTTGGGCCGAAACGCCGTCGCTGCGATGTCAGCGAATCTCGCCGGATCGACACCGAGGAGAACCTCCGGAATAAGACCCGTGTATCGATCCTCCACCGACACCGATCGCGGATACCGCCGCAGCGCAGCAGCTTCTAGCTCAGCGAACAGCTGAGCGACTTGCTTGTACGCCCGGTACTGCAACAACCGCGCGAACAGAAGGTCCCGCACTTCGAGCAACGCGAGGTCTTCGGCGTCCTCGACATCACCGGACGGCAACAGACGTGCAGCCTTCAGATCGAGCAATGTCGCTGCGACGACGAGAAACTCCGTGGTTTGGTCGAGCCCCATTTCTTTGCCGAGGCTCTTGGTGAAGGCGATGAAATCGTCCGTGACGGTATGCAGAGCTACCTCGGTAACGTCGAGGCGATGCTGACTGATCAGCGTCAGCAGCAGATCGAACGGGCCCTCGAAGTTGAGTAACCGGACGCGAAATCTCGACGGATCTTCCGCTTCCGGGACCTCGGTTGGCTCATTTTCAATGGTGGTCTGTGTCATTGATCAGGGACCGGACCGGTAGATCACTTCTCGGGCCAGCGACCGATAGGCCTCTGCACCTATGGACTTCGGCGCCCAGGTGGTGATCGGCTCACCGGCGACCGAGGTCTCGGGAAAGCGAACCGTCCTGGTGATCACCGAGTCGTAAACGACGTCTCCGAACACCTCGACAACGCGAGTCATCACTTCACGTGAGTGCAAGGTTCTGGCGTCGAACATGGTGACGACGATTCCCGCCAGCTTGAGCCGAGGATTGAGTCGGTCACGCACCTTCTCGACGGTGTCGTTGAGCAACGCCAAGCCGCGGAGACTGAAGTATTCGCACTCCATCGGAATCAACACCTCGTCCGCGCAGGTGAGTGCATTGACCGTCAATAGCCCCAGAGAGGGCTGGCAATCGATCAGCACGTAGTCGTAACGATCGAGAATCGGGTGTAGGACGCGGCCGAGCGTCTGCTCACGACCGACTTCGGTCACCAACTGAATCTCAGCCGCCGAGAGGTCGATATTGCTCGGCAGCAAATCCAAGTTCTCGACACGTGTGCGCATGAGAACGTCGTCGGCGGAAACTTTGTGCTCGACCAACAGGTTGTAGACCGTCAGGTCCAACTCGTGATGGGCAACGCCCAGGCCGGCTGACAATGCACCCTGGGGGTCTAGATCGACCAACAGAACGCGGCGTCCGTACGCGGCAAGAGAGGCACCCAGATTGATGGTCGATGTCGTCTTACCGACGCCGCCCTTCTGGTTGCACATTGCGATGATCTTCGCGGGTCCGTGACTCGCCAGCGGCTTCGGATCGGGAACTTCACGTTTGACGCGGCCCGTGGGACCCAATTCTTCGGTCACAGGACTGGCGGGTGTGCCCTCACCGCTGGTCTCGGATCGACGAGCTTGATGCAAAGCAACGTCGTTTTTCGCTTGGTGAGATTGCAGACCATCAGGGGTTGCTTCATAAGAGCGGTAGGACGGTTCGGTTGGTTCAGCTGGTTGAGGGGTGACCTGAACCGGCTGGCCCCACGTCTGGCCTGAACTTGACTCCGCCGCTGGCGGCTGCGGTGTCGACACGTTCCAGCGCTCCCCTGTCCGTTCGTTTCGTATACAACTTCTCCCAAAGCTTTATCCCACGCTACCGCGTGTCTTACGGCGAGTTCGCCCGGACACGCGCAAAACACGCTCCGCTGCGCACCTATGACTCGCCGAGGCGCCTAGTCACCGGCGATACGGCACCACCTGGGCCGTCACCGCGCTCTCGGGTGCGCTTCCGCCCACACTTCACGCAACGTATTCACCGTCACGAGAGTGTAAATCTGCGTCGTCGTCACCGAGGCGTGTCCGAGGAGCTCCTGCACCACGCGCACGTCCGCACCACCGTCCAGCAAGTGAGTGGCGAACGAGTGCCGAAGAGTATGCGGCGATACCGGCGTGGTGATACCAGCCCGTTCTGCTGCGGAGTGCAGGACCTGCCATGCGCTCTGCCTCGACAATCGCCCACCTCTCGCATTCAAAAACAGTGCGGGACTTGATTTGGTGGCCAACGCTGGACGACCACGAACCAGATACGCGTCGATCGCGTCGATCGCAGGGCGACCGATGGGTACAACTCGTTGCTTGTCGCCCTTGCCGTGCAGCACCACCGACCTTGTCTCCGTGTCGATGTCGTCTACATCGAGTCCCACGGCTTCAGAGATTCGAGCACCCGTCGAATAGAGAAGTTCGAGAATCGCTTTGTCGCGCAAGCCTCGTGGCGCAAGTACGCCGTCGGTGGAGGCAGATTCGAGAATCGCGATGACCTGATCGATCGGGAGAGATTTGGGGAGTCTCCGGCTCGGTGTGGGAGGCCTGACGGCACTCGCCGCATCGATCAGAGTCATTCCCTCAGCGGCCGCGAACTTGTGCAGGCCACGCACTGCGATGAGGGTACGCGCGGCAGAACTCGCCGCCAGCGGTGGAAACTCGTCACTCCCCCGTCGCAGATACAGGACGAACTCGGTGACATCGGTTTCGGCAACCTTGTCCAGGTCGTCGATTCGATGCCCGAGCAAAAACTCCTCGTACCGCCGCAGGTCACGACGGTAAGAGGACAGTGTGTTTTGTGCCGAACCTCGTTCCACCTCGAGATGGTCGAGGTAGGTCGACATCTGGTTTCCCAGCACGACGGTTATCCGTGCGTTTTCTTCCGACGCTCGAAAGTAGTCGGCAAGTCCGGCCACGGAGCATCAGGGCGACGAAGACTCGTCGACCCGGCCTGGGATGCGGCCAAGGCGAATATCCCCGAGACTGCAGATGCGTTGACGATGTCGCCAGCTAAGGCCCGCTCGACAGCTTCACCGAGCGGGGTGAATGTCAGGACGATGTCGGCCTCCTCGTCGCGGGCCTCCGGCCGCTCGACCTCGGTAAGATCCTCTGCGAGAAACACCCGGACGCACTCGTCGGTGAATCCGGGCGAGGCCAAGACGTCGACGAGGACCGACCAACGAGCAGCGACGAGGCCAGTTTCTTCGGCCAGTTCGCGTTTGGCAGCCTCGACCGGTGGTTCACCAACCTCGTCGAGCAATCCGGCAGGGAGCTCCCACAATCGGCGCCCGATGGGGTGCCGGTATTGCTCGATCATCGCTACTCGCCCCTGATCGTCGAGCGCAAGGATCGCCACCGCGCCGTGATGCTCGACTACCTCACGCTCGGCCTCGCGGCCACCCGGCATACGGACCTGATCGAGGCGTAGTGCCAAGATCGCGCCCTCGTAGACCGTTGTCGATCCGAGAGTCTCGAATTCGAAGCGCTCGACCTCTTTCGTCATCCGAGACTTTCCGCGGCAGCTCCAGAAGCCAGACGCTTGGTTTTCCGCGAGGAAGCTTCGTCGCCGTGAATGTCCACCGGAAGCCGCTCGGCAGCTTTGTATTTCAACGCGGCATCGATCAACGCGGAGAACAACGGATGTGGACGGGTCGGACGACTCTTGAGCTCTGGATGTGCCTGAGTGCCGACGAAGAACGGATGAGCCGACGCCGGCAATTCGACGAACTCGACGAGGTTCCCGTCCGGCGAGGTGCCACTGAACACGAGACCACTTTTGGAAATTCGGTCACGATAGGTGTTGTTGACCTCGTAGCGATGACGGTGACGCTCGGAGACCTCGGTCGAGCCATAGGCACCAGCGACGACGGAGCCCTTGATCAACTTCGCCGGGTAGGCGCCGAGACGCATCGTGCCGCCTAGATCCGCCTCGCCTGCGACCGCTTCCTTCTGGTCGACCATCGTCGAGATAACTGCATGCTTGGTGTCGGGTTCGAACTCCGCCGAGTTGGCGTCCGTCAGACCGACCGACCGTGCGGCTTCGATCACCATGCACTGCAACCCGAGGCACAGTCCGAGCAACGGAATCTTGCGGATCCGCGCGTACTCGACGGCGCCGAGCTTTCCTTCGATACCGCGGATTCCGAAACCACCGGGGATCAACACTGCATCGACGTCGCCGAGAGCAGCCTGCACACCCGCCGCAGTGTCGCACTCGTCGGACGGTACCCATTTGATCTCCACTTTCGCGCGGTGAGCGAATCCGCCCGCACGAAGGGCCTCGGTCACCGAAAGGTACGCATCCGGCAGATCGACGTACTTACCGACCAGGCCGACTCGGACCGTTTCACGCGGCTCGTGGACGCGCTCGAGCAACCCGCCCCAGACCGTCCAGTCGACATCGCGGAACGGCAAACCGAGCTTGCGGACCACGTAGGCGTCGAGGCCTTCACGGTGGAGAACCTTCGGGATGTCATAAATGGACGGAGCGTCGGGCGTGGAAATGCAACCGTCGACGTCGACATCGCACATCAGTGCGATCTTGTTCTTCAGCCCCGGCGTAACCTCGCGATCGCATCGGAGGATGAGCGCATCGGGCTGAATACCAACGCTGCGCAGAGCGGCAACGGAGTGTTGCGTCGGCTTGGTCTTGAGCTCACCGGACGGGGCGAGGAACGGCACGAGAGAGACGTGCAAGAAGAAGACATTCTCACGGCCGACGTCATGACGGACCTGGCGGGCCGCTTCGAGGAACGGTTGCGATTCGATATCGCCGACAGTTCCACCGATCTCGGTGATGACCACATCAGGCTGGTGGCCCTGCAAGTCCGGACCGTTCATCGCAATGATGCGGCGCTTGATCTCGTCGGTGATATGCGGAATCACCTGGACGGTGTCACCGAGATATTCGCCGCGACGCTCTTTGGCGATGACGGTCGAATACACCTGGCCGGTGGTGACATTCGCGAAACCCGACAAATCCCGATCGAGGAATCGCTCGTAATGCCCCACATCGAGGTCCGTCTCCGCGCCGTCCTCAGTCACGAATACTTCGCCGTGCTGGAATGGGTTCATAGTGCCGGGATCCACGTTGAGGTACGGATCGAGTTTCTGCATGGTGACGCGTAGACCACGTGCCGTCAGAAGCTGGCCCAGGCTGGACGCCGTGAGGCCCTTGCCGAGCGAGGACGCAACGCCTCCGCTGACGAAGATGTACTTGGTGTCAGATCGCGACTGAAGGCGTGACAATGATGCTCCCGTGACCAATCTGCAGGGCTTCCTCCTGCCAGAAGGCTGACAAGAGAGGTGCTACGTACATAATGGGCCTGCTACCCACGGGACTTCACGGTAACACCACAGGCCCCTCACCGCGAACGACTCGCCCCAATAACCAAAAAAAGATCGACGACCAACTGGTTACCGAGCGGGTGCACCGACGGTGACTGCCGTCGAGTTGGGACCGGTTCCGTAGCGTCCGGCGTTCCCGTCGAGCTGCTCTTGCAGTGCGAGAGTCGTCGTGATTCGTCCGGCCTCACGATCGACGTTGTCGACGGTACTCACTCCAGCAGAGAGCGCTGAGTCTGCTCGCACCACGGCTACCGAGCCGTTGCCATCCGCTGCGCCCGTTCGGCCCGCAAGCACGGTTCCAGCACCCCTGCCGTCGAGACCGCCTGCGAAGCGGGCAACGATCGCGCCGCGATTGCCATCTCCATCGGCGACATTTCCGCCGGTCACGATAACAGCCAGCTGCGCCGGGGCGACTGCGCCGTTGTCATACGCGATGAAGCCGCCGCTGCGCAGTGTCTCGAGCGCCAGAGAAAGTTCCTCCGGCGTCGACTGCGGGGCGGCAGTCTGCGGATCGAGTAGCAGCACCGAACCCAGCAGATCGCCGGCCAGGCTGCCTTGGTCCACGGCGCCGGTGCGCAGTTGAATGCCGGCCGGAACGACGTTGGTCAGCCGAGTACGAAGATCGTCACCGCTCGCAGCCGACACGAACGAGTCCGTGAGCGATACCCGTCCGGTGACCGAGGCACCCGAAGCCTCTATCGATCGCGTCACACCTTCGATGTCGCCGGGATCCGCATCTGGGGTCGTAATGACCACGACGCTGCGATCCACCAGTACGTCGCGCACAACTCTGTCCGACACAGCTGCGTCGAAACCATCAGCCGAATTGAGCTGTTCACCGAGCTGATTGTTGCTGCTCTGCAGGTCGTTTACTTCGTTCTCGAGGTCGGACTTGTCGTCCCGCAATCCCGAGACCAGCACACTGGACAGCAGACCGGAGCCGAGAACCACACCTATCGCCAGAGCGATGAAGATCGCCGCGATCGAAATCGCATGTTGGCGCATGGAAATCACTGAAGCAGCCCCTGAACCCGCGCAAAGAGGGAATCCCACAGGTTCACAGCCCAGTCGAGCACTTCACCACCCATGTTGGACACAACCAACGCGACGATCACGGCCACTAACGCAGCGAGCACCAAAAGTGCGATCGCGCTCCCGGAAACCCGACTCCGGTAAAGCGTCGCAACAGCTTTGGCGTCGACCAGCTTTGCGCCGACCTTCAGGCGCGTCATGAACGCGGCTGGATTGGTGTTGCTACGGCCTCGGTCGAAGAATTCGTCGAGGCTCGCTGGACTACCGACGGTGACGATGAGGGATGCGCCATGGTGATCGGCCAGCAGCAATGCAAGATCCGCAGGCGCACCAGTAGCGGGAAACGTCATCGCACCGATGCCGAGATCCTGGATTCGCTCCAGACCGTTCGCATGACCATCGGAATCTGCCGGAAGCACCACCTCTGCACCACATTTGAGCGTCTGTGCAGTGATGTCATCGGGATCTCCAACGATCAGATCGGGACGGTATCCCGCTTTCATCGCAGTGTCTGCGCCCGCGCCGACCCCAATGATGATCGGTGAATACTCCTTGATGAACGGCTTGAGGCTCTTCAAATCCTCGGCATGACCTGGTCCGTCGGCAACCACGACGACGTGGCGATCCGTCAACACAATGTCGATATCCGGAACGCCTACTCCATCGATGAGCAACGCGCTCTCGGTCCGGATGAACTCGATTGTGTTGCCCGAGAACGCCTCGAGATGATCGACCAGACCGGTCTTGGCGTCGATCATTCGATCCGAAATCCCGGTTTCGCTCTGCTCGTCCCCTTTGGCGAGTCGGCGATCACCGGTATAAACGCCGCCGTCGTTCAAGCGAACCTTGGCGCCGTCCTTGATCTTCTTGAAGATCTCAGGACCCGCCGAGTCGATCAACGTTATTCCACTGGCGACGATGACCTCGGGGCCGAGGTTAGGATATCTGCCCGATATAGACGGAGATGCGTTGACTACGGCCAACACACCTGCCTCGACCAGCGCGTCCGCCGTGAGCCGGTCCAGATCGAGCTCGTCGAGTACGACGATGTCCCCTGGACCTACGCGTTTGAGCAACTTGGCGGTATTGCGATCGACCCGGGCGATACCACTGATTCCGGGCAGCGAATCCTGACTACGTGATAACAGAGCCGGCATCTTCATGAGTCTCATAATGACGCCGCAGACACATCCGGCGGTGGAGGCGCGCCGACACAAGTACCACACTATTCACATCAGCACCAACGGTCTCAGAGACCGGATACTCAGCGCAGGCGATCCGCCCGAGCGGTCGCCAAAAGTTCCTCTGCGTGAGCGCGGCCGGTCTCGGTGTCATCCAACCCGGCCAGCATGCGAGCAAGTTCGACCACGCGCTCCGACGCCGACAACGACTTCACCCCACTGTTTGCCGCCCCCTTGTTGGTATCGGCTTTGTCGACGACGAGGTGCGTATCGGCAAACGCAGCAACTTGAGGGAGGTGAGTGACGACGATGACCTGATGTGTTCTCGCCAGTCGCGCCAAACGGCGACCGACCTCGACGGCGGCCCGGCCTCCGACCCCGGCGTCCACTTCGTCGAACACCATTGTGGCGCCCTTGTCGGACCCAGCGAGAACAACCTCGAGCGCCAACATCACCCGTGAGAGCTCGCCACCTGATGCGCTCTTGCTGATCGGCAATGCCTGGGCGCCATCGTGCGCGGAAAGCTTGAATTCGACCTCGTCGACTCCGCTGGGGCCTGCATGAAGCTCTGTGCCATCGACAGTAAGCGGCGCCGAGTCCTGAGGGCCAGCAGGAAGTACACGCAAATCAAGCTGCAGTTTTGCTTTGCCCATCGCGAGACCGGCCAATTCGGTACTGACGCCTTTCGCCAGCTTCGTGGCCGCTTTGCTGCGTGCTGCGGTCAGCTTGCTTGCGGCTGCAGCTACGACAACCGCACTCTCGTCGACCCGTGTCGACAATTCAGCCAGGGCGTCAGACGAGACATCGATCTTGGAAAGTCGACTACGTGCATCTTCGGCCCAGGCAATAGCACCGTCGACATCCGCAGCGTATTTGCGGGTCAGCCCTTTGAGCTCGGACTGGCGACTGAGCAACGTCTCGAGCGCACTTGGGTCGGAAGGCAAGTCTGCAAGGTACGAGGTGATATCGGCGCCCACATCGGTGACGACGGCCAGCGCTTCGTTCAATCGAGGTACGAGTTCGGTCAAGATCGCGTCGTCAGCACTTTCCAGTCTGGTCCGGGCCTCGCCCAGCAAGCGGAGCGCAGACACTGCTTCACCGGTATCGTCCGCTGCACCCACGAGCGACGCACCGGCAACTTCCGCAGTTTCTCGAAGTGAGTCCAGATCGCCGAGCCTCCGGACATCTGCGGCAATCGAGACGTCCTCCCCCGGTAATGGTGCGACAGAATCGATCTCCTGTAGTCCGAACTGAAGACGGTCGGCTTCCAGAGCAAGCTCGCGGCTGCGTCCTGTTCGGTCGATCAGCTCTGTTCTTGCGGTGAGCCAAGCGGTCCTTGCTGCGCGATACTTCTTCAACGGGCTCGCCACCGACTCGCCTGCAAAGCGGTCGAGCGCATGGAGTTGGCGATCTGCTCGCAGCAGTCTGAGCTGGTCGTTCTGCCCGTGGACCGTCAGAAGAGAGTCGGTGAACCCGGACAACACTGTGGCTGGCACACTTCGTCCCCCGAGGTGAGCGCGCGAACGACCATCCGCGTTGACGGTGCGAAGGGCGATGATCGAATCGTCCTCGTCGCGCTGCGCACCTGCAGCTTCAAGGACAGCATCGACCTCGTCGACCACTTGTGCCGATGCAGTCTCGGTGCTGAAGCGGCCCTCGACCACAGCACGATCTGCACCAAGGCGAACACGTCCTGCATCTGCCCTCGCACCCGAAAGCAAGTGCAGACTCGTGACCACCATCGTCTTACCGGCACCGGTTTCACCGGTGAGTACGGTCAGGCCTTCGTGAAACTGCGCACTTGCCGATGAAATTACTCCGAGGCTGTCGATTCGAATCTCTTCGAGCATGATTACTTCGCTCTCCCTCGCCATCCTGTGGTGGGTAGTTCGAACTTGCTCACCATTCGATCCGCGAACGGGGCCGAATCGAGCCGGACCCACTCGATCGGTGCTGCGCCACGGATGACTTCGACTCGTCCACCTGCAGGTAGTTTCATCGTCCTTCGACCGTCGCAGAACACCAGCGCCTCATGACCACCCGCGTCGGTTTCCACCGCGATGATCGATTCCGGACTGGTCACCAGCGGGCGTGCGAACAGCGCATGTGCATTGCTCGGAATGACCAGGATGGCGTCGAGTTCCGGCCACACCACGGGTCCCCCCGCCGAGAAGGCATACGCAGTCGACCCGGTCGGAGTAGAGACCAACACTCCGTCACATCCGAATGCAGATACGGGACGACCGTCGACCTCGAGTACCACCTCGAGTACGCCCAAACGCGAGCCGTTTTCGATACTCGCCTCGTTCAGTGCCCAACCACGCTCCACGACGTGATCACCGACGCGAACGGCGATATCGAGCGTCATCCGTTCTTCGACTCTGTACTCCCTGCTGACCACGCGAGCCAGGGCATCCTCGAGATTGTCGGCCTCGGCCTCGGCGAGAAAACCGATGCGACCG
>JBBSSG010000105.1:0-12311 GCA_038242295.1 Mycobacteriales bacterium
GCCGGTACCCGGCAGCGCCTCGTTCTGCACGAAGTCGTACAAAACCTGTGCAACCTGAAGACCACCAACACGAACTCGATCAGTCATGAATTCCTCGCTCTTTCCGGTCACGGGCACCCACCAGGCACCCCATCGACATCGTCGACGATGTTACTCGGCGGTAGGACGAACCAAGGAATCGCCGCTCACCAGTAGACTCTGGCACCGCGATATCAACTCCGACCGCAGGGGGGTTGCCCTGTCCATCAGGTCGGTCTGATGGCGTACGTACTCGGCACGCCCCGCGGGGGTTTCTATCGCTATCGGATCCAGTCCGTACTCCGACAGGTCGTAGGGGCTCGCGCGCATATCGATCGTCCTCGCGGCCAGGGCGAGTTCGAAACAATCGGCCAGTAACCCTGAATCGATCAGAGGGATCAGCTTGTAGCACCATTTGTAAAGGT
The DNA here is from genome assembly GCA_038242295.1 of Mycobacteriales bacterium. GTDB lineage: Bacteria > Actinomycetota > Actinomycetes > Mycobacteriales > Mycobacteriaceae > Rhodococcoides. The sequence continues at coordinate 444 of JBBSSG010000105.1, forward strand.
CCATGCTGGCGTGCACGCAACCAGGTTGCTCACGATCAGTTCTACTGGAGGGTTCGAGAGCGAGAGTATTTCGGAGGACAGCGTCGCTGGTGAAGAACCGGAAAGCGTCGTAATGCGTGCACCGAAGCGTCATCGAATCGACGACCTGGTCGGTGCCATCGTGGCCCAAGCGCAGTGGAACAGTTCCATGCCGCGGCGCTGCGTGCCCGCCCCGATACACCATCGCCCATTCGTGCAATCCGAAGCAGCCGAGGTTGGGTTGCCGGTCTCGTGTTGCTTGCAACAACCCCATGGTGAACTCGATTGCCGATCGACGCTGTTCCAACAGGGAGGATCGCACCTGGTAGCCGTGCCCGCGAATTTGCTCGTACGACGCGAATGCTGCGTAGTCCTGCGCCCTCTCACCCGTGAGAACGACGCCATGGCCTGGGTTCCAGCGTCTGAGGTGCCCAGGCTTGAAGCTGTAGTAAGTGAAGAGAAAATCGAGCACCGGGTGATACGCACCCGTTGCACGCTCTTCTAGATAGATGCCGATGAGGCGGTCGATTCGATCGATGTGGGCCGCACGCATCGCAGTCCACTGCGCTTCGGCAAGGAAGACGTTCATCGGATCAGGGCTGTCCACCCGGTGCGGGCCCGGCAATCCGATGTGTGCCATCCCGCACCGTGCCCACGAACTCCTCGACTAGATCTTCCAGGGCCACGATTCCCAGGGTCTTTCCCGTCGAATCGCGTACCTCGCCCAGGTGAGAGCTACGTCGACGCAGTCGTGTCAGCGCATCGTCGAGCATCGTGTCCGCGAGAACCACGGGAAGTCGGCGCACCTCCGCCAACGGAATGACAGAATCGGGGCCCGCCGAATCGTCGACCATGTACTCCAGGACATCTTTGAGATGCAAATATCCGATGAGTGCGCCGTCGGCATCCTCGACTGGGTATCTGGAAAATCCGGTAGCAATGACGGCCTGTTCGACAGAACCGAGCGTCGGTCCGGAAGTGCTGTGTTGTCCCGAAATCTTCACGCTGCGAACCTGCTCGGACGGAATAAGCACCTCTGCGACGGTTCGGCCCGACGTGTCGAGAGCTTGAGTGAGCCGGCGATGCTCCTCCTCATCGATCAGTCCCTCGGATCGTGACTCGCCGATCATCTGAGATAGCTGGAAAGCGGAAACCGACGAGTCCAACTCGTCCTTCGGCTCGATGCGAAACGCACGCAGCACCAGATTGGCGCACAAGTTGTAGAACGAGATCAGCGGCCTGGCGGCTTTGATGAACACCAGGTGCACCGGAATCAATAGCATCGCGGTCTTTTCCGGACCCGCTATGGCGATGTTCTTCGGAACCATCTCGCCGATGAGAATATGCAATACCACGACAAGTCCGAGCGCGATGGTGAACGAGATCGGGTGCAGGAACGCATCTGGAATTCCCACCAGGTCCATCGGCTTCTCGATCAGATGTGCAACCGCTGGCTCTCCGACGCGGCCCAGCAGAATAGAGCAGATTGTGATCCCTAGCTGAGCGGCGGCGAGCATCAGCGATAGGTTTTGACTTGCTTCGATGACCGATTTCGCGCGCTTTTTGCCCTGCGCGAGCAGTGATTCGAGACGGTCGCGGCGAGCCGAGATCAACGAGAACTCGGCGCCGACGAAGAATGCGTTGCCCAAGAGCAGAAGAATTGCCAGCAGGACGGCAAGGAAATCACCCATGAGTCGGGTCCTCCGATCTCAGTTGATCGAGGTAATCATCGTTGACAGGTTGCACCAGGATTCGGTCGATCCTTCGCCCGTCCATACTGAGCACCTTCGCGATCCAACCACCGCTCGATTCGAGGGGATCATCATGGGTGGGAGCTGGAAGTATCGCGCGATCCCCTTCCTCTGGGATGCGACCGAGTTCCGAGAGCACCAATCCGCCGATCGTTTCGTATTCGCCTTCCGGCGCCAGATACCCAGTGGCAGCACCGACCTCGTCGATACGCAGTAGACCGGAGCAGATCCAGCTGTCACCGACACGTTGCACGTCGATCTCGGGTTCGTCGTGCTCGTCGCGAACGTCCCCGACGATCTCTTCGATGAGATCTTCCATCGTGACCATGCCTGCGGTTCCGCCGTATTCATCGACCACCAGCGCGACTTGCATGCCGTCGGCGCGGACTCGCTCCATCACGGTGTCCCCGTCGAGGCTTGACGGCACGACGGGGACGTCTTGGGCCAATGAGTCGAGTCGCGTCGCTCGGCGAGCGGAAGCCGGGACCATGAACGCATGCTTGATATGCACCACTCCGACGGTGTCATCGAGATCCCCGTCGACTACCGGGAAACGCGAAAAGCCTGTCCTAGCTGCAGTTTCGATGAGGTCGAAGGCAGTGTCACCCACGGACAACGTTTCGACCTTGACTCGTGGGGTCATGAGTTCCTCTGCGGATCTCTCACCGAATTGCAATGATCGACCAACCAGTCCAGCGGTCCCTGCATCGAGGGAACCTTGCCGGGCGGAGGACCGCACCAGCGATCCGAGTTCGCGTGGCGATCGCGCTGACCTCAGTTCCTCGGCCGGCTCAACCCCCAGCCTTCTGACAAGCCAGTTAGCCGAACTGTTCAGTCCGTCGATAGCCCAGCGGAAGATGAGGGAGAAACCCGACATCATGCCCGCCGTCGCTCGAGCCGTGCTCATCGGCAATGCAATGGCGATATTTTTTGGAACCAATTCACCGAAGATCATCGAGAACGACGTCGCGATGATGAGGGCCGAAGCGAGCGAAATACCCGCAGCGAGCGACTCTGATGCACCCAGCGTTGTCGCGAGTGGAACAAAGAACCGTGCGAGCACGGGTTCAGCAAGATATCCGGTAATGAGAGTGGTGATGGTGATGCCGAGTTGCGCCCCGGACAATTGAAACGAGAGCGTTCGGTGCGCTCGCTGAACCTGCCGAGAACGTGAGTCGTCCCGGGTGGCTACCGCGGAGTCGACCGCACTCTTTTCAAGGGCCGTCAAAGCAAACTCCGCGGCCACGAACAATGCGGTTCCGGCGGTGAGTGCGACAAACCCCAGCAGACTGATTATGGTCACGATGATCTGCATCGGTTATCGCCGCCGCAGTTGCGAAAGCAGCATCGCACCGTCTGCGGCGCCGGTTGCATCGTCCCGGCCCCACAATCGCGGAGTTCGTTTGCGCTGTGGTGAGTGAGTTTCGCCGGGTTCGTCACCCGGCTCGATAGAAGAGCCCTCCGAAAGGGAGCCCTCGTCGCCGGGGTCGCTCGATGCGACGGCGGCGATGCTGATTACGGGTGCCTCAGGCACCTGGGTCCTCTCTGTCGGTCCCGTCGTGACCGGTCGGTAGAGACCTGGCGCACACCCATGACGAGTGCACACGAACGGAAAATGTGTGTTTCGACTACCGGAGCCATCATCCTAACGGCTTGCTTGGGGCGATGTACCGCCGCGACAGTTGACGAGTTCACCACCCGCTGGGCAGGGGGCGGCCCTCCGCGAATCCGGCCGCGGACTGAATCCCGAGTACTGCCCGCTGGTGAAGTTCGGGCAACGACCGCGCACCGGCGTAAGTACAGGTACTTCTGACACCCGAACAAATGTGGTCGATGAGATCCTCGACGCCGGGTCGATCAGGATCGAGCAGCATCCTCGAACTTGAAATCCCTTCCTCGAACAAGCCTTTCCGCGCCCGGTCGAAGGTGTTGTCTGTGACGTTTCGGGCCGCGACAGCCCGTTTGGACGCCATCCCGAAGCTTTCTTTGTACGCATTACCTGCGGGATCGAAGTGCAGGTCTCCCGGAGATTCGTACGTTCCGGCGAACCACGATCCGATCATGACATTTGCAGCGCCTGCAGCCAGCGCCAGGGCAACGTCCCGTGGATGACGGACGCCGCCGTCCGCCCATACCGAAGCCCCCAGTTCGGCCGCCGCTGCCGAACATTCTGCGACGGCAGAGAACTGTGGACGTCCCACTCCAGTCATCATCCGCGTCGTGCACATCGCGCCGGGGCCGACTCCGACTTTGACGATGTCTGCACCCGCCGCAATCAGATCACGCGTTCCAGCTGCCGATACGACGTTTCCGGCGGCGAGTGGCACGCCGAGGTCCAGCGATTTGATGGCAGCCAGTGCTTCCAGCATTTTCTCCTGGTGGCCGTGAGCTGTGTCGACGACCAGGAGGTCGGCACCTACATCGACCAAGGCTCGGGCCTTCGCTGCAACATCGCCGTTGATACCGACGGCCGCAGCTACCCGCAGACGACCCGCGGAGTCGACGGCAGGGGAGTAGATTCCAGTCCGAACGGCCCCGGTGCGGGTGAGCACGCCGGCGAGGGATCCATCCGGGCGGACGAGCACTGCAAGTTTTTCGTGGGCAGATTCCAGCGCGTCGAATATCTCGCGCGGGGAGCAATCGGCACGGGCCGTGACAAAGTGCGTCACCGTTACCGACTGCAGCCGAGCGAACCTATCTACATCCGAGCAGCCTGCTTCAGTGACGACACCCACGGGCTGTCCTGCGTCCACGACGATTACGGCGCCGTGAGCCCGCTTGTGCATCAAAGCCAGCGCATTGGACACCGAAGCGTCCGGCCCCAAGACAACAGGGGTGTCTGCGACGAGGTCACGACTCTTGACGAAGGCCACCGTGTCGGCCACCGCGTCGATCGGAAGATCTTGGGGGAGGACTGTGATCCCGCCGCGGCGTGCGACGGTTTCTGCCATCCGGCGACCGGACACCGCAGTCATGTTCGAGACCACAATGGGAATGGTCGTCCCTGAACCATCCACGGTCGCGAGGTCGACATCGAACCTGGAAGTCACGTCCGTCCTGTTCGGGACAATGAACACGTCGTCGTAGGTCAGGTCGTGGAGAGGCCGGTGGCCATCGAGGAACTGCACGATTCTCCAGCGTACCGGTCAGGCCACATCGGCGTGGTCGACGATCTTCGCCGGGGAGCGGGACAATGAGATCGTCGCGAAGATCATGACAGCGACGCAGGCTTCTGAATAGGGCGCGCGAGCGCGATCGACAACACTGGGAGTGTTGTCATCTCCGTCCAGTTCGACGGTTTCGATCACGAGACCGACGTGGCGCGGCGCCGTTTCTCCGCTTGGGGTCACTCGAGGTGTCACGCCTGGAGGCATCGGTCTGCGACTGGACGGCGACGCCCAAGGGACGCCTCGCACCGGTCAGGACAGTGAGCGCCGCACTCGTCGGTTCGATATCGGTGAGATCGACCTCGATGCCTGCTTCGGTCGCGAGCGCGCGCACCTCGGACTCCTGAGCCGCTGTCACCAATGTCACCACAGTGCCTGCCTCGCCGGCACGTGCGGTCCTACCTGCACGATGCGTGTAGTCCTTGGCGTCGGAGGGGGGATCGACGTGAACGACGAGCGAAACGTTATCGACGTGGAGTCCTCTGGCGGCCACGTCGGTGGCAACGAGAACCGATACCGAGCCGTCGGAAAACGATGCAACCGTACGGGTTCGGCTGGCCTGTGTTTTGTCGCCGTGCAGCGCTGCAGCGTTGATACCGACGGCAAGAAGACTTTCCGTGAATCGATCTACGGCGTGTTTGGTACGAAGAAAAGCGATTGTGCGGCCATCTCGTGCTGCGATTCTTATCGCTACCTCGGGTTTGTCATCGACGGACACCCGCAAGAAGTGATGGTGCATCCTGGCTGGCGCCGCGTCCGAGTGCTGCGAGTGGTGAATCACCGGAGCGTGGAGATAGCTCCGTACGAGTTCGTCCACGTCGCCGTCGAGGGTCGCCGAAAAAAGCATGCGTTGTCCGTCGGAGGGTGTGCGGTCGAGAAGCTTCTTCACCTGTGGGAGGAAACCCAGATCGGACATTCGGTCGGCTTCGTCGATGACTGTGATGGCCACGTCGACAAGTGAAATCGCCGACGTAGCGGCTAAATCTTCGAGACGACCGGGAGTGGCGACGACGACGTCTATTCCTCGGAGAAGTCTATCGATTTGACGCTTGAGCGGAACGCCTCCGACCACGCTGCTGATGCGTATTCCCAATGCAAGGGCAGGTTCCTCGAGCGCGCTCTCGATCTGAAGTGCGAGTTCGCGGGTGGGGACGAGCACCAGCGCGCGGGGTCGGGCAGGCCGAGAACTGCCACCGGTGAGTAATTGAAGGAGCGGAAGTCCGAAGGCGAGAGTCTTCCCCGCTCCCGTCGGGGCTCGGCCGAGTACATCCTTTCCGGCCAAGGCGTCCGGTATGGCGGCCGATTGGATAGGAAAGGGTACTTCGACACCGAGTCGGCGGAGCGCATGTACCACGACGGGACGCAGCCCTAGGTCTGCAAATGATGATCGACCAGCTGGCATAGCGGAACACTACCGCTCGAAGAGCTGCGAATCGGCGACGCTTCGCCTTGGTGGCCTCAGCCAGCAAGCAACACGCCGGTCAGGGCGATCGCTGCCACCCACGCCGTAGAGATCGCGGCCAGGATGAACGGTCGCACGCCCACCTTTTTGACCGTACTGAGGTGAACGCCGGCGCCGAGCGCAAACATTGCGGCGTTAAGCAGGGTTGTCTGAGCGACATGCGCATAATCGAGCACTTCCGTGGGGAGAACGCCCACGGATCGCATTCCCACACATACTAGAAATGCGACGACGAAAAACGGAATCAGTGGTGGACGCTTGACGTCCGCATCAGGGCCCAGGATCCTACGTTGGCGCACACTCAGAACTGCCATCACAGGTGCAAGCATGAGCACTCTCGCAAGCTTCACGACCGCGGCAACACCGAGCGCGGCGCCTCCGATCGCTCCGCCGGCGGCGATTACCTGCGCTACCTCGTGAATCGAGCCCCCTGCCCACATACCGGCATCGAGATCAGAGAGACCAAATGTGCTTGCGAGTAACGGAATGGTCGGGATCATCAATGTGCCGAAAATAACGACGAGCGCAACCGCGGTGACGACCTCCTCTTCGCGCTCACCCTCCGCCCCGAGGACGCCGTCGACTGCGGCGACCGCTACCGCACCGCAGATCGAGAAGCCGCAAGCGATGAGCAATCTTTGCGTCCAGCTCAACCCGAGTAGCTTGCCGACAAACATGGTTCCGAAGATGCCGAGAGCAACTATCGCGATCACCACAACGATAATTCCCCAGCCCAGGCCGAGGATGTCGCTCAGCATCAACTGCAGTCCGAGGAGTGCAACACCGATACGAAGGAGTCTCTTCGCCGAAAATTTCAGGCCCGGCTGAACCTTGCGGGGGAGTGTGACCGCGTTGGTGAGAACGGCGCCCAACACGATGGCGATCAATAATGAACTCACGGCCGGTAGGAAAGTATTCACGGTCATCGTGGCCAGAGTCCCGACGGCGCACAGTGCAAGTCCGGGGGCGAGAAGCACGATCGCGTTCTTTGCTCTGGTCGGTGGCACCGCTGTCTCGCTACTCGAACCGCTGTTGTCCAGGCGACCAATGCTCATACTTACACGGTGCAACGTCCGACGCCGGAACAGAAGCCCTCGAAATGACATAGCGGCATATCAAAACGGCATGCCAGAGCCGATAGCTATATATTTGGTGCATGCCGAAGCGTTTACCGGACTTCAGTTCGCTCGAACTTCTCGTCAAAGTCGACGACTACGGAAGCCTGAGTGCGGCAAGTCGGCAGCTTCGAATTGCGCAACCCAACGCAAGCCGCGCGATCAGTCGCCTCGAGCGGCAATTGGGCGTACCGCTCCTGGTACGAAACCCGAGCGGTTCGACCCTGACGGCTCAGGGGACAGTTATCGTGCACTGGGCGCGGACCATTTTGGCAGATGCAGACAAGCTGATGGATGTCGCTCGAGGACTGCAGATCGAGAAGTCAGCAGAGCTGACCGTGGGCGCGAGCATGACGGTCGCCGAGCACCTTCTGCCACACTGGCTCGGTCTGTTTCACGACCACCACCCTGATATGCCGATCCATCTTCAAGTTCTCAACTCGACGCAAGTTTTCGAACGACTCGAATCAGGTGTGTGTGATGTCGGATTTGTGGAGTCGCCAAGTATCCCACGCGGCTTCCACAGCATCACGGTGGCGCGTGATCGCCTTGTGGCGGTGGTTCATCCTTCGCACCCTTGGGCACGTCGAAGAAAGCCGATCACCGTTGCAGAGCTTGCGTCTACAGCACTTCTCGTCCGCGAGCCCGGATCTGGAACTCGGACCACGCTCGACATTGCTCTACAGGATTACGACCGAGCCGCACCGCTGCTCGAACTCGGCAGCGCGGCCGCGATCCGAACCAGCGTTCTGAGCGGCGTCGGCCCGGCGGTGCTGAGCACTCTGGCCGTCGCGGAACAGGTGCGCAGCGGAGCATTACGAATGATTGCCCTCGACGGGCCCGACCTGGACCGAGCGCTGCGGGCGGTGTGGCGCCCCCCACGCCAACTCTCCGGTGTCGCCGGAGAATTGGTGCGCCTAGCACGCAGGGAGGGTGTCCACGCCCCCGTCATCCGCTGATGTAGTTCTCAGGCCTCGACCTCGCTGCGGTCCCCGCCCCACAGCGTATGGAACTTGCCCTCGGAATCGACACGCTCATAGGTGTGAGCCCCAAAGAAATCTCGCTGCCCCTGGGTCAGGGCTGCGGGCAGACGCTCGGCGCGCAAAGCGTCGTAATATGCGAGTGACGAGGCGAACGCGGGTACTGGAATACCCAGAGATGCCGCAGTGATCACGACACGACGCCAGCTGTCGATCGCATCCTCTATGGCATCGCGGAAGTACGGCGCGAGAATCAAACTCGGCAGCTGCGCATCCTCGTCGTATGCATCCTTGATGCGGTTGAGGAATCGGGCACGAATGATGCAGCCGCCGCGCCAGATCGTTGCGAGATCACCGGGGTGAAGGTTCCAGTCGTACTCGGTGCTGCCGGCTGAGATCTGGTCGAACCCTTGCGCGTATGCGACAATCTTCGACGCATACAGTGCGCGGGAAATGTCGTGGGTGAACTGCTCGACATCGGACGGCTTGTCTGCGAGCGTGCCTGATGCGAGGCCGACTGCAGCTTTGCGCTGGGTGCGCGAGCCTGAGAGGGCGCGCGCGAAGACAGCCTCGGCGATTCCAGTCACCGGCACTCCGAGGTCTAGAGCAGCCTTGACTGTCCAGCGTCCCGTTCCCTTTTGCGCGGCCGCATCGACGATCACGTCGACCAGAGGTTTTCCTGTTTTGGCGTCGACCTGCTTCAGAACTTCAGCTGTGATCTCGACGAGGTAGCTTTCCAAGTCGCCGTTGTTCCACTCCGTGAACACGTCGGCGACTTGCTGCGGTGTGTAGTCCAATGCATCTCGGAAAAGATGGTAGGCCTCACCGATCAGCTGCATATCTGCGTACTCGATGCCGTTGTGCACCATTTTGACGAAGTGGCCCGAACCGTCGGGGCCGATGTGTGTACAGCATGGAGTTCCGTCGACGTGAGCAGAAATGCTTTCCAGGAGCGGGCCGAGTGCCTTGTACGACTCGACCGGCCCGCCGGGCATGATCGACGGTCCCTTGAGCGCTCCCTCCTCGCCGCCCGAGATGCCGGCGCCGACGAACAGTAGACCTCGTTCCTTGAGCGATGCTTCGCGACGAATTGTGTCCGTGTAAAGAGCGTTTCCACCGTCGATGATGATGTCGCCCTCTTCCATCACCGAGGCCAACTCTTCGATCACTGCGTCGGTGGGATCGCCGGCCTTGACCATGATCAGGACACGACGCGGCTTCTGCAGTGCAGCCACGAACTCCTCGATGGTTTCGGTGCGGATGAACTTTCCTTCGCTACCGTGCTCGGCCAGCAACGCATCGGTTTTCGCGATGCTTCGGTTGTGCACAGCGACGGTGTGCCCGCGGTGTGCGAAGTTCCTGGCGATGTTCGAACCCATAACGGCGAGTCCGGTGACACCGATCTGGGCTAGTTCTGAGGATTCCGCTGCTGAGTTCATACTTACAGCTTTCCCTGCCCGGGACTGGAACGAAACCCGGGGGCGAGATTGCAGTATGCGAATCTCCGTTCTGTCTTCGACAACGAAGCTCAGAGGCGCAGATGCTCGGAGACGGCGATAGGGTGCCGCCGCGATCCGAAGATCGAGGCGGCACCCTATCGGCTATGTCGCGGTTGCAGAGTTACACCGCAAGGACGGTTCTTCGATCAGCGATTGCGCGCAGGCCCGTCGAAGCCATCGTAAGAACGACGTTCGGTGCGGCTGCGGAACCCACCGGTCTTGGTATCGGCCTGGGACGACCCGGACTCTCGGTCGCCCTGGTAGCTGCTGCCACGGGGGTTGCTGCCCTGGTAGCCGCCGGTGCTCGGACGGTCACCCTGGTATCCACCGGTGCGGGGGCGGTCGCCTTGGTAGCCGCCGCCACGGGGGTTGCTGCCCTGGTAGCCGCCGCCACGGGGATTGCTGCCCTGGTAGCCGCCGCCGCGCGGGTTGCTGCCCTGGTAGCCACCTGTGCGTGGACGACTGTCGCGGCGGTCCCGCGGTGCGCTGCTTTCTGCGCGCAGAGCTTCACCGGTCGGCTTCTGCGCGCCAGTGATGCTGGAGAGCTCAGTGGAACCCGGCGAAACGTTGACGGAGGTGGCTTTGACGCCGGCCATTCCGGTCAGACGCTGCACCGCGCGTTTCTGGTTGGGGAGAACGATCGCTACGACGGTGCCTTTTTCGCCTGCACGAGCGGTACGGCCTGCTCGGTGCAGATAGTCCTTGTGGTCTGCGGGAGGGTCGACATGTACGACCAGGTCGATCCCGTCGACGTGAATTCCACGCGCAGCAACATCTGTTGCGACCAGTACCGGAGTGCGTCCGTTCTTGAAACGCTCGAGGACTCGTGTGCGTTGATTCTGGGCTTTACCGCCGTGCAGCGACTCGGCAGCAATGCCGAGAGCACGCAAGCGATCGGTAATGCCGTCGCATCCGAGCTTCGTCCGCGCGAACATGATGGTTCGTCCTTCGCGTGCGCCGATTTCGGACAAGACGATGTCTTTTTGTCCACGATCGACCATCAGCATGTAGTGGTCCATGGTCCGGACGCTGGCTTTGCCGTCCTGCGTCGAATGCTCGACGTGGTCAGGAAGGAACTGACGAACAATCGACTGTACTTCGCGATCGAGCGTGGCAGAGAACAACATTCGCTGTCCGTCGGCCGGAGTATCAGCAAGAACAGCACGCACCTCGGGCAGGAATCCCATGTCTGCCATCTGATCTGCCTCATCCAGGGCTGTGATCTCGATGGAGTCGAGAACGCACGTGCCCTGACGTAGGTGATCAGCGAGGCGGCCCGGCGTTGCGACGAGGACATCGACTCCGCGGCGAAGCTGCTCGACCTGCTTGTTGAAGGGGGTTCCGCCGACCGCAGCGCGCACGTTCAAACCTTGTGCGTTTGCGTAGGGAACGAGGGATTCGACGACCTGAAAGGCGAGTTCGCGTGTCGGAACCAGGACGAGTGCGCGTGGCCGCTTGGCCGCCGGACGATCGGTGTGCAGGGCAAGGCGAGCGAGAATGGGCAGCCCGAATGCGAGCGTCTTGCCTGATCCGGTTTGAGCCCGACCGAGGACATTCTTGCCTGCAATTGCGTCCGGCAGTGCTTTGGCCTGAATAGGCGAGGGCACGGTAATCGAGTTGCGCGCCAAGGTTTCGACTACCGCTTCGGGCAATCCCAGTTCGGCGAAGGTAATTACGGTGTCGGTTGCGGCGTCCGCAGCAGATGATGTTGGTGTACTTGTCGAGACAGCGTGAGTCACGCGGGTAGAACCTCTCCGGATTACGGGCACGCCACGACGCAACAGCTGAGACAACACCCACCGGGGCACAAAAAACAGCTAGAACACAATGATGACGAGCCAGGGCACTGTCACCTGGCCATCAGTGCGCTGTAAGA
>JBBSSG010000106.1:0-12128 GCA_038242295.1 Mycobacteriales bacterium
AGAACGCGACACCGCGAGCTTGACCACAGTTGCTGCGATCGGACCGAGGAACGCCACCAACAGAAGCGCCAAAAGATTGGGCCCGCCGTTGCCGCGGCCCCCGAACATCGAGCCGAACAGCGCGAAGCTGGCCAAACCCGAGATCACGGCAGCCATGGCTCCGGCGACGGAAGAGATCAGAATGTCGCGGTTGTAGACATGGGAGAGCTCATGTCCGAGCACAGCGCGAAGTTCACGCTCGTCGAGCAACTGCAATATTCCGCTGGTGCAACACACTGCCGCATTTCGTGGATTGCGTCCGGTCGCGAAGGCGTTGGGACTGTTGGTCGGACTCCTATACAGAGCGGGCATCGGCTGATGCGCGGTGGTTGCGAGCTCACGCACGATCCGATACATCACCGGCGCCTCGACTTCGGTGACCGGCTGCGCGTGCATCGAGCGCAATGCCAGCTTCGCACTGTTGAAATAGGCCCAGCCGTTGACACCTACCGCGAGCACCACGGACCCAGTGAGAATCACCGGACTGTCGAACAGCGACCCGATGAAGACGATGAGTGCCGACATTCCCACCAACAGACCGAAAGTCTTTGCACTGTTCGCGTAACTCACCATTCCGGCCTCTTCCCGAGAGTTCGTTGCTCTCTCGAAAGAAGAACGAAGGCCGTATGAGAGAAGGTTCCCTGAAGCCGGTTCAGCCCACTCGTTCTACGGTGTAGTCGACGAGGCGTCCCAAAGCATCGTTTGCGGCACCCGAAGGAAGTTTCTGCAGCTCGGCATGGGCCTTGCCGGCGAACTCCCCCAGCGTCGACTTGGCCTTCGCCATCCCCGGGGATCGTTGGAGCAGATCCAGAGCCTCGGCGACCTCGTCGTCTTCGGTGACGGGACCGCTCAATAGGGTACGAAGTCGGTCCCCGTCAGGGCCGTCTTCGCGTAGCGCATACAGCACAGGGAGCGTGTGAACGCCCTCGCGAAGGTCTGTTCCCGGAGTCTTCCCCGACTGTTCGGACTCCGACGCAATGTCGATGATGTCGTCAGAGATCTGGAATGCCGTTCCGACTGCGTCACCGAGTCGTTCGAGCGCCGCGACATGCTCTGCGTCACCACCGGAGAACGTGCCGCCGAACCGACCGCACGCGGCGATGAGCGAGCCGGTTTTCTCCCATACGACACGCAAGTAGTGCGCGACGGGGTCTTCGTCTTTCTTGACGCCGATGGTCTCGCGCATCTGACCGGTAACCAGTTCCGCGAACGTTTCGGCGATGATCCGGACCGCCTCGGGCCCGAGAGTGGAGACCAATCTCGACGCATGGGCGAACAGGTAATCGCCCGCCAGGATCGCAACACTGTTGCCCCACCGGGCGTTCGCGCTCTCGGCCCCGCGACGCATCGTCGCCTCGTCCATGACGTCGTCGTGGTAAAGCGTGGCGAGATGGACCAGTTCGACCACCGTTGCTGCAGTCACGACGGACTCCGATTCCGAGTCGGATCCGAGCTGCGCCGTCAGGATCGTGAACAATGGGCGGAACCGCTTGCCTCCCGCCTTGGCAAGATGCAGTGCCGCTTCGGTAAGAAAATCCTCTCCATCGGACAGTTCGGAGATCATCAATTTCTCGACGTTCTCCAGCCCCACGGCGACGGTTCGTGCAAGCTCGGGATCAACCAGATCCACCCCGGCAACGACCGTTGATCTGGTCGCGTCGTCTGTGCTCACGATTGTTCTTCCTGTCTTCTTCGTCTTCAGCGGTTGCTCGACATCTCCCGACGTACCCGTATCTACCGTAGTGAACACGATGCGAGATAGCGCCGGAAGGTGCCCTAGACCACGGTGCCAGTCGCACCCCGGGCCTCGACAGGACTGACGATTTCACCGACACATTGCCTCCGGAACAGCCCCCAAGCATGCGAACCGGCTAAAGGGAGGTCGAGGTCACACTGGTAGGCGCTGCTTTACTGGAGAGGTGACTGCTCCGCGATCCACCGACGTACTGATAGTAGGCGCTGGTCCGGCCGGTTCTGCGGCCGCAGCGTGGACGGCCCGCGCCGGCCGCGACGTCGTACTCGCAGACTCGGCGACCTTTCCCCGCGACAAGACATGCGGTGATGGCCTGACCCCGCGTGCTATCGCTGAACTCGATCGCCTCGGCCTCGGTGAGTGGGTCCGTGGCCGGGCCGAAAATCGTGGCTTACGCCTGTCCGGATTCGGACAGGAACTACAACTGGAATGGCCCGGCGGATCCCTGCCCGCCGTCGGTAGCGCAGTTCCGCGGACCGAACTGGACGACAAAATTCGTCGCAGCGCAATCGAATCCGGCGCCGTGATGCTGGAGGGAGTCAAAGCCGTCGGCGTCGAACACGACGGAGGCAAAGTCACCTCGGTCACGTTCGAGGGCGGCATGGAGATCGAATGCAAAAAGCTGATTGTCGCCGACGGCGTCCGTTCGACACTCGGCAGAAAGCTCGGACGGCAGTGGCACCGCGACACTACGTTCGGCGTTGCTGCTCGCGCATATATCGACTCGGAGCGTTCGGCGGATCCCTGGATTTCCTCTCACCTCGAACTCCGCGACGGCGAGGGCACGCTGCAGCCCGGTTACGGCTGGATCTTCCCGCTCGGCACCGGCGAGGTCAACATCGGCGTCGGCACTCTCGCGACGGCCAAGCGTCCCGGCCCCGGAGCGCTGCGGCCGCTACTCGATCTCTACACCTCGCAACGGCGTCAGGATTGGGCTCTGACTGGGGAGCTTCGCGCCGTCGCATCGGCTTTGCTTCCCATGGGCGGTGCCGTATCGAACATCGCCGGCGAGAACTGGGCGATCATCGGCGACGCAGCCGCGTGTGTGAACCCGCTCAACGGAGAGGGCATCGACTACGGCCTCGAAGGTGGCCGAATGATCGCAGACATGCTGGACGAGAAGGACCTCACGCAGGCGTGGCCCACCGTGCTGCGCGAGCACTACGGGCAGGCGTTCTCCATTGCCCGACGCCTCTCTGGTCTTCTGACGGTCCCGCGATTCCTACCCGCGACCGGACCCATCGGGATGCGCTCACGAGCACTGATGACCGTCGCGGTCCGGGTGATGGGCAATCTCGTAACCGAGGCCGATTCCGATCTTGTCGCTCGCGCATGGCGGGCATCGGGTAGCGCGTCACTGAAGATCGATGCCCGGCCACCGTTCACTTGAGTGCGGCTCCGCCGCCCGTGTGTGCGTAGTAGGGGTCCGCTCCTACTTTCCGCACACGGGCGGCGGAGCGCTAGCGACGCGCCCGATGCAGGGCTACGACGCCACCGGTGAGGTTGCGCCACTGCACATCCGACCAGCCGCTCTCCGCGATCTGCGTAGCAAGCTGCTCCTGCGTCGGCCAGGCGCGGATCGACTCCGCGAGGTAAACGTAGGCGTCCGGATTGCTGGAGACCGTGCGTGCCACCGCTGGCAGCATTTTCATCAGGTACTCCATGTAGACGGTCCGGAACGGAGCCAATACCGGCGTCGAAAACTCGCACACGACGAGTCGTCCACCCGGTTTGGTGACACGCGCGATCTCGCGGAGCCCCGCCTGGAAGTCGGAGACGTTGCGCAGACCGAACGAGATGGTCGCGGCGTCGAAGCTCGCGTCCGCGTACGGCAGCTTCATGGCGTCGCCCGCGACCATCGGTACCGGTCGGTGTGCACCCGCCTTCAACATGCCCTTGGAGAAGTCTGTGGCGACGCACCAGGCGCCGCTTCGCGCTAGTTCGACTGTCGAGACGCCTGTGCCTGCAGCAAGGTCGAGAACCTTTTCCCCCGGCTTCAGATCCAGCGCCGCCCGAGTCAGTTTGCGCCAACTTCGATCCTGCCCGAAAGACAGAACGGTGTTGGTGAGGTCGTAACGACGGGCAACGCCGTCGAACATCGACGCGACCTCGTGTGGTTCTTTTTCGAGCGTGGCACGCGAACTTGTAGGCACCTCTCGAGCTTACTCGAGCCCGCGAGCGGAGCCTGCGGGAGTGATCTGCATGAACGGCGAGGGGCTATAAACAAACCCAACGATTGAGACATTACAAAACAAGCATACGCTTGGTTTGTAATGTCTCAATACAACTCGTAAGACGGGGGCAGAAATGTCATCTCGCGTAATTCCGGCCACGCCGTGGGCGGAACTAGCCAGGGCAGCACAGCCAGCTTCGCTGGAACACCACGGAGTACCACTGGCACAAGCAATGGCGGTCAGGAAGGAATTTGAGGGATGACCCTGACCACTCGATTTACCAATTTGGTTGGCGTTGAGCACCCAATAGTGCAGACCGGCATGGGCTGGGTTTCAGGCTCACGATTGGTTGCAGCGACAGCAAATGCCGGCGGTCTCGGCATTATCGCGTCAGCGACCATGACGTACACGGAACTCTTGACAGCGATCCGGGACACAAAGAAGCGTACCGATGCTCCATTCGGTGTCAATCTTCGTGCTGACGCTGACGACGCACAGGAGCGGGTGAAACTACTTATCGATGAGGGAGTTCGAGTTGCATCGTTCGCTCTGGCCCCTAAGAAGGAAATGATCGCACAATTCAAAGATGCTGGCATAGTGGTCATTCCAACAGTTGGCGCAGCGCGCCATGCCGAAAAGGTGGCCAACTGGGGTGCCGACGCAGTAATCGTGCAAGGCGGTGAAGGGGGTGGGCACACCGGAGGTATCGCAACCACTTTACTGTTGCCCTCGGTGGTCAAGGCGGTCGATATCCCTGTAGTCGCCTCGGGCGGATTCTTCGACGGTAGCGGCCTTGTAGCAGCGCTGGCCTACGGAGCCTCCGGCATTGCAATGGGCACACGCTTTCTGCTCACCAGCGATAGCACTGTGCCTGACGCAGTCAAGAGGGAGTATCTCGCTCGCGGCCTCAACGACACGGTCGTCACAACAAAGGTGGACGGGATGCCACACAGGGTCTTGCGCACCGAACTGGTCAACGCTCTGGAACGTTCTCGCGGTGTGCGTACCCTCACCCAAGCTGCCATCAATACCGTTCGATTCCGAAATCTCACCGGCGTCAGTTGGCGAGCGTTGACCTCTGAAGGCTTAGCGATGGTCCGCAATGGTGACCGCACATTGGCGCAACTCATGATGTCAGCCAACAGCCCAATGCTTCTCCGCGCAGGTCTTGTTCAAGGAAAAACTAATGCGGGAGTACTAGCATCCGGTCAGGTCGTTGGCATGATCGACGATCTGCCATGTGTGGCAGAACTGATCGAGCGAATTATGGACGAGGCCGAACAGAGGATTACTGAGCTCCAGAGCGTGCGATAGACCGCTGCTTCGGAGCTATGTCCAGCCGTGGTAAATATGGCTCCGAAGCACGCAGGTTCAAAACTTCCTGCATTGATTTGGCTCTTCGACGAGAGAGCATGCGATGCTTCTCTGATCGACGAGAGTGAATCAGGGACGACAAGACGCCGCGTCAAGATTGCAGTAATCCAACGGTTTTCGCAGAGTGTGGCCGAGCTGAGAGAACTCGATCAGCCCTTTCAGGACACCGGATTGATAAGAGCTTTTTCGAGTCGCTAGCGGAACCCGCGTGAGCAAGCTGGATCAAGCTGCTCGTCGGGAACTGCGGGAGCCCCAGCCGAGGACGTCGGTGTAGTGCCCGAGAAGTTCGTCACAGATTTTGGGCCAGGTCCGGTGCAGCACCGACCGCCTGGCTGCTTCGCCGAACCGCGAGCGCACCGCCAGCGAGGACAAAGCCGCCACCGCGCTCGGCAGAAGTTCCATGAACCTTTCCACTGGCAGCAGGTGTCCGTTGCGACAGTGTGAGATGAGATCGCGCGGGCCACCGGCGTCGGGGCCGATGACCGGGATCCCGCTGGCAAGCGCTTCTTGGACTGCCTGGCAGAAGGTTTCGTGTTCACCGGGATGAACGAAGACGTCGAAGCTCGCATACGCCTGCGCTAATTCATCTCCGCCGAGTTGGCCCGTGAAGATCGCCGACGGCATAAGTTTCTCCAACGCCTGCCGGTCTGGTCCGCCCCCGACGATGACGAGTTGCACGTCGCGACCGAGGGCCGCGAGCCTCTCGAGGTGTTTCTCGGGGGCGAGCCGGCCGACGAATCCGACGATGAGCTTGCCGTCGGGAGACCACTGCTTGCGCAATGATTCTCGACGGGCGGAAGGCGCGAACCGGATCGCATCGACGCCTCGCGCCCATCGATGCACACGCGGGATTCCGTGCTTTTCTAGCGCATCGACTGCGGACGACGACGGCGCGAGGGTGCGGCCGGCCCCGCGGTGCACGCGACGGGTCCATCGCCACGCTGCTCGGGACGTCAGGCCGAGACCGTAGCTTTCGGCGAACCCGGCGACATCGGTTTGATAGACGGCCACGGTTGGCACTCCAAGCCTGGTGGCTGCCGTGAGCCCACCGGCCCCGAGGACGAAGGGAGAAGCGAGATGTACGACGTCCGGCCCGAATTCGCGCAACCTAGCGGTGAGGCCCGGGCCTGGAACTCCGATGGGCAGCGAACTGACCCTCGGGACCATGACAGCCGGGACGCGGTGCACCGGGACGCGTCCGTGTTCGACAGCGGCCGGTGGACTGCCCGCAGGTGTGTCCGGGGCGATGACCATGGCGTCGTGGCCGGTTCGTTCGAGGTGTTCGAGGACTCGAAGCACCGAGTTGGTGACGCCGTTGATGTTGGGTAGGAAGGATTCCGCAACGATGGCTACTCGCACGCTGCTCAGTGTGAGGATGCTCCCCGGCTACCGGGCAGCGTCGACGTTACGAGCGAGCGAAGTTCTTGCGAATGATCGACGATGTCGAGGTGTTGCCTGATGTCGCGGATACGAATGCGCTCTCCCCCGGCTGCGCGAGCGATCGCTCATCGACTGCGATTACTCACGCGATCGTTCCTGCCGTCGAATCAGGAGCAGCACAGGCCCGGCGATCAGCCACGTCACCACGACGACTGATCCGGCCGGGACGATCGCAACCGACGCGTCGCGGCCGGACACGCGGACGAGATCGGGATCGGACTTGGCGTACTGGACGTCGATGTGTTGCCTGGCAATGAGATTGGTGGGGTAGAGCACGCCGAGTTGCGGGTTGTGGGTGATTCCGTCCGGCGTCACGAAGCTGATGGCAGATCGAAGTTTGCCTGCCGAGAGAACCTCTGCGGTCGCGGTGCCTTCGTCGGAGGTGATAGTGCGATCGTTCTGCCAAGCCGCTACGACCAGTAGGAACGCCAGTACCGAAAAGCCGGTCGCGACGACGATCACTGTGATTCGTGCGCGACGCCACCCCCTGTGGACGGGCCGTGCTTCGCTGAGGGTGATCACATCGGTAGAGGCTACTTGTCGACTCCGACGCTGCTGCTCCGGTAGCCTTTGCTGCTATGTCGCGCGACTTCGAGTTCGTCATTTCCTCCGAGTACGCCCCCGCCGAAGTGCATGAAGCGTTGACGAGCAAGCAGCAGTGGTTGGCCCGGTTCGCCAAGGCGAAAAAGACCGAAGGCTACGAGTTGATCGAGCACGTCGACGGTTCGATGACCGTTGATATGTCGGAGGAAGTGGGGACGTCGGAACTACCGGGTTTCGTCAAGAAGGTGGTCAGGGGCAAGTTCGTGATCACCCGCACCGACTATTGGGGTCCACTCAACGGCGACGTAGCCGACGGCACACTGGTGGGCGGATCGACCTCGCTGCATGCCGAGGTCGAGGGGCGTATGACGCTACGACCCGACGGCGTCGGTTCTCTCCTGAAAGTCGCTGGGACATCGACGGTGAAGATTCCAATCATCGGCGGCAAGATCGAGTCGCTCATCAATGGGATGATCAAAGATATGGTCGACCAGGAGACCATCGACACGGTCGAGTGGTACCGAACGCGGGAAGAGTCCTAGAGACGGGCTCTGATCCCGGCATGCAACTCTCGTAGCCCAGACCGTTCGGTGGTCACCTCGAGCACTCTGACTTGGTCGGCGTCGTCCTCGAGCGCTCTCGCAAGTTCGGTGGTGTCGACGCTGCGGTGCGAAATTCTGTAGGCCGCGCACAGTGCCGCGAGGTCCATCCCGTGCGGTGTCCCGAATACCCTCTCGAATGCGCCCGCGTACTGGGGATCGCCTTGTTCGAGGAGTTCGAAGATGCCGCCGCCGTCATCGTTCGCGACAATGATTGTCAGGTTACGCGGCCTCGGTTCGCCGGAGCCGATGAGCAAGCCGGACGCGTCGTGCAGGAAGGTCAGATCGCCGAGCAACGCGATGGTTCGTCCCCCGCCGGCGAGCGCAGCACCGACGGCAGTCGAGACGGTTCCGTCGATCCCGGCGACTCCTCGATTGGACAGCACCCGTACTCCCGGCGACGGGTAGCTGACCAGTGCAGCGTCGCGGACCGGGTTCGAGGCCCCGAGCAGTAGTTGATCCCCGTCGCGCAATGACGACATGACGGTGGCGGCAACGTGCAGGCCGGTCGCGTTGGGGTGTGCGGCGAGTTGGTCACGAACTGCCCTGTCGGCCCCGGCGGACAAGGCCGCACAGTGCGCGAGCCACTCGTCGCGGGGTCGTCCCGACGTCACTGCTCTGGTGCCGGTCGCCAGTACGTTCCCCGATACGTCGGGCCACCGGGGGCCGGTGGTGATCGCGAAGACATCGACCGACGGATCAGCGAGCAGTGACGACACCGGCCGGTGTAGCGTCGGACGACCGGTGATGATCGCCTGACGTGGTTTCAACTGCGAGAGCGCCATCGGATGCAACGGCACCCCGTGCAATGCAGCTGTCGGTTCGGCGACGGTCGGCAGTCCCGCGAGTTCGGGACGCAGCGCCGTGCCGTGCCCGGATACGACAACCGTGTCCAGCGTCAGGTCGATGTCTATCGGCACGTCGAGGGTCGCCTGGGCGGTCGTCGTCCACGCCGCGTCTGCGGGTCGTCCCGGCGGGATCGGAGATTGGTCGGCGAGGTCGGGAACCAACGGCTCACGGAGCGGAATGTCGAAGTGCACGGGCCCTGCGTTCCCCGAACGAGCACCGCGCGCGGCCGCCAGAACGCGGGACACTGCGCTTCGCCACTGACTGTTCTGATCCAGACCTTCCTCGGCGAGGCCGAGGCTGATCGTCGCGCGCACCTGCGGGCCGAACAGACCCAATTGCTCGATGGTCTGGTTCGCGCCGGTACCGAGCATCTCGTAGGGGCGATTGGCACTCAACACGATCAACGGCGTCCGCGCATAGTTCGCTTCGAGCACCGCAGGGCCGAGATTGGCGACTGCGGTCCCCGAGGTCATCACCACCGGAACCGGTCGTCCTCCGCCGAGGATCAATCCGATGGCGAGAAAGCCAGCGGTCCGTTCGTCGATTCGCATGTGAAGGCGCAGCCTGGACGCCGCATCAGCTTCCTGCAACGCGAAAGCCAACGGCGCGTTGCGCGAGCCCGGACACAGCACGACGTCGCGAACACCACCACGAACCAACTCGTCGACGACGACTGCGGCCTGAGCACTGGACGGATTCACTTCTTCAGATTGTCAGATTTCTCGCTACACGCGGTATTCGGCCTGCTTGCGCGATGTTTGACACCATGGGCACGTGCGCACAATCTTCGATCCGTCCGAGATGCCGCCTGGCGGCTTCTATCCCCTGCTCACTGCGTCTGTGGTGCCACGGCCCATTGCCTGGGTATCGACCGTCTCGGCCGACGGCGCAGCGAATCTAGCGCCCTACAGCTTCTTTTCGGTGTCCTCCGCCAACCCGCCTGTAGTGCAATTCACATCGGTCGGCCGCAAGGACAGTCTCCGAAACATCGAAGAAACCGGCGAATTCGTCATCAACCTCGCCACGGCATCGATGATCGAGCAGGTCAACTCTTCCTCTGCCGCCTACGACCACGGCGTCAGCGAACTCGAAGAACTCTCAATTGTGAGCGAGCCAAGCGAAAGAGTCACCCCTCCGCGCGTCGCAGACTCCCCCATCGCGATCGAGACGGTGCTACATCAGATCATCGAAGTAGGCGATTCGTTCGTCGTCATGGGACGCGTCGTAGCACTGGCAGTGCGGCCGGAGTTCCTCGCCGACGACGGACTCCCGTCGTTCGAGGCGATCGCTCCACTCAGCCGCCTCGGCCGCACCGAGTGGGGTCTTCCTCCCGAGGTTCGCTCGGTCGAACGCCCAGGCACTCCCGCTTGACGCGCTGGTCCTACAGTTCACCTATGCCCGACGCCGGAAAAGGACATGAAGTCGTTGCCGATGTCGGCGACGAGCACAGCATGTCGTACGCAACACTTCGGGCGCGGACGACCCCGCGCGCCGAGCGGTACCTGCTGGGGAAGAGTCTTCGCGACAAGGTCTCCCGCGAGTCGATGGGCGAATGGACTCCCCCGGCCAACCGTCTCGACCCGATTCGTCAGATCGAGTTCTCTCACGAAGGCCGGATCGATTGGCTGATCCCGGTTCGGGCCGAGCGGATGGTGGAATCGCCGTACGGGTTCCTCCGGGGTACGGCGATCGTCATGGCCCGCGATGTCGCCTTGCTGCCGTCCACCGGCATCATGCCCGTCGTCAGCGGTGATTCACACCTCGGTAACTTCGGTTTCTACGCCTCCCCGGAACGTGACCTGGTGATCGACCTCAACGACTTCGACGAGGCGCATCCTGGCGCTTGGGAGTGGGATCTACGACGCCTGGCTGCGAGCATCTGGGTTGCCGGACGCCAGAACGGCCGAACCGAAGCTCAATGCGAAGAAGCCGTCGCAGCATGCGTCCGGGCGTATCGCATCGAGGTATCACGGCTGGCAGACGAGCCCTTGATGTCCAGGTCGTTCCAGCGACTGACCGCAGAGAAGCTGGAAGCAGAAACAACCGAGGGGTCGCTGCGTCGGGAGATCAAGCGCGCGTCGAAAAAGGCACGCCGGCGCACGAGCGACCGAGTGCTGCCTCAGTTCACCGAGGAGTTCGAGGGCAAGCGGAGGCTTGTCGAGGAACCGCCGATCACTACGCACGTCAGCGCCCGCGACGAAGAACTGTTGGCGCACGGACTCGACGAATATCTGACAACGCTCTCACCGCACTGGCGTCGGGTACTCGGCGGGTACACGTTGATCGACGTCGCACACCGGGTGGTGGGAGTGGGCAGCGTCGGACTGCGCGCCTACGTGGCACTGCTGGAGGGCAGTAGCGGAGACGATGTGGTGTTTCTACAGCTCAAGCAGGCCAGACGTTCGGTGTTGGCGCCGTACGTGCACGGTGAGTTGGCGTGGCACGCGCACCAGGGGCAACGCGTCGTGGAGTATCAGCAGGATCTGCAGACCGTAAGCGATCCGCTACTCGGTTGGACGACAATCGACGGTCGTCAGTATTACGTCCGGCAGTTCAGAAACATGAAGGGAACCATCGATCTCGGTTCGATCGACGCCCCCGCATTGGTGGACTACGCGGGAGTCGTGGGTCGATTGTTGGCGAAAGGTCACGCCCGCACGAGTGGGGCATCGATGATCGCAGGTTACGTCGGAGACTCGGACACGCTCGATGTCGCTCTGTCACGCTTCGCGCAGTTGTACGCCGACCAGACCGAAGCCGATCATGCACTTTTGGTGAAAGCGGTGAAGAAGGGGCGATTCGCCAGGTGAGTGCGGATACATGTTCAGATGTATCCGCACTCCCCTGCCTCGAGGTCAGTTATCCGGCGTACTTGGTGACCAGGGCACCCAGACGCGGAAGAGCTTCGGCGACGTTCTTCTGAGCCGAACCGCGCAGGCTGCCGTAGAACTTCTTGACAACGGCTTTGTCGGTGTCCTCGATACGCGAGTCCGTCACCGACAGGAGGGCGTTGGATACCTCATCGCCATTAGCGACCAGGTAGTCGGAGAACGACCCCACCGGAGCCGCGTTGAACGACTGCCAGAACGGATCGAGCTGATCGACGAAATCCGGCCACAACGTTTCGACGGCCTTTTCGATGTACGACGGCCCAACCTTCTTGGCGGCCCCATATCCGCCCTTGACGGCCAAGCCACTGGCGCCCTTCTTGTCCGCTACCTCGGCGTCGATCAATGCCAGGACATCGGGAACCAGAACATCGCGCTTCGACTCATCGAGCAACGATTCCTTGAGTGCAGCAACCACTTCGAAATTCCTCCCAGATTCTTCACTTACGGCGTGTGACCGGGGAAGACT
>JBBSSG010000107.1:0-12036 GCA_038242295.1 Mycobacteriales bacterium
CCTGGTAGTGGGCCCGGACTGGTAGGGATCGGCATGGTCCTGAGGCTGACCGAACTGCTGTGCAGCCTGCGAGGCGCCAGCCGTCGCAGTGCCGAACGTGGCATATCCGCCGCCCTGCTGCTTCGGCAGGTTGCGGAACACCGGGTTGCTCGAGGTGCGCACCGTGTCACTATCCCTTCGTTGATGTGTGCCGGACGCCGGAAACTTCCCGGCAGTTGTATGTAGAACGTGCCACATACAGCCAAAAGTTCCCACTCTGACAGAGAGAACATCCGACAATTCGGACTCTACCGCCCCGCAGAAGGAGGCGCGCGGACACAGTAGATCGGCCGCCAGGCACTATGGAGACCATGAGCATCGAAGACGGACCGGACCAGACACTCGATCAGAGCGAGAGCCTCGACTCCGACGAACTCCGCAACGACGACGGCGACACCGTCGTCGATGCCCCGGATCACTGGAGCGAGGCAAACAAATTCGGCACCACCGCCGCAGAGGCGCTGGAGGGCGAAAGCCTGGACGAGAAGCTCAGTGAAGAAGAACCCGATGTCGAACCCGAGGAGGAGGAGCGGTCGGTTGCCGAGATACCCGACGCGGAACTGACCGAGGAACTCGTCGATCATCAAATTGTCGAATCAGATGAGAACCCTGATATCGACTATGCCGACGGCCAACGTCAGGCCGAAATCGTCGAGGGCACACTGGTCGAGGATCTGGGCCGCAACCGAGGCCAAATTGACGGCACTCCGGAAGACGGCGGCCCCGTCACGTAGCGCAGGCTGCCCTCCTGCCTGCTCAGACGACCGATCGGGTGACGGTGAACTTGTTGTTCTTACCCGCCACCTCGGTCGGGCCTACCGCCTTGACGAGGGCGTGTCGATAGTTGAGGTGCGTGTTGTACACCGTCCACATTTCGCCGCCGGGCCGTAGGACTCGGGCGGCAGCGGCGAAAAGCTTCTCGGCGCTTCCCGTGTGCAACGAGGCGCCCTCATGGAACGGCGGATTACACACCACGAGATCGACCGAGTCGTCGGCGAAGCTCGACATCGCATCCTCTCGGATCACCTCGATCGTCAGATCGTTCGCCGCCGCCGTTTCTTGCGCCGACGCGACTGCGGCGGCGGACTTGTCGGTGGCGAAGATCCGGGCGCCCTCGTGTGTACGCGCCATTACGCAGGCGAGGATTCCTGTGCCACAGCCCAGATCGACTATCTTTCGGGCCTCGGGTTTCATCCGTCCCGCAAAGCTCGCCAAAAACCTGGTTCCGATATCCAATTTCGCGCCGGCGAAGGCCGCTCCATGGGCGACGACAGTCAGACCGATGTCCGTCAGCACTTCGGTCACCGGGTAGGTGCGGGTGTTCGGCCGAATTGGTTTCGATGCACTCAGAACGCGGGCCTTCTGGCGCCCCCTACCCGCAGCTACATCTCTGAACGAGGCATGAAGCACCGAGTTCATCGCCGGGGACATGTGCTTGTCGCGGCCACCCAAGAAGACCTGCACGTCTTCGGGCGCGAACTCGGCAATCACCTCGGCGATCTCGGCCAACTCGGCGAGGCTCCGGGGGAGTTGCACGAGAATGACGTCGACACCTGCAAGGAGCTCTTGCTCGAGTCCGGTATTGCGGTAGACGTCGGTCATACCAAGCTCGGTGGCGTTGCCAGCCAGAGCTATTTCCCCGGAGATCGAGTCTTGATGCACTCTGATGCCGGTGAGGCCGTGCTGTGCCGCAGCCCCGAGGGCAAGCGCGCCGTAGCGGTCACCGATCACAGCGACCTGCAGGTCAGGTTTGCTACTGAGCGCATCGTCGGCGGTATCGAGGATCAAGCGGTCGGCGGCGTCAACGGCAAACAAGTTCGACGCCTCGGCATCGGGGCGTCGACGTAGGCTGGCTAGGACTGATTCGAGGTCGGGCACCACAACAGTGTGGCACTGGCACGGAACCGGTGTTCAAACACGTTGTATATCAATAATTTCGACCCACCGGCCGCGGGTCCGAATGGCGTTTTCCGCGAATCGAGAGCATGCTCGTGACATGGATAAACCGAAAAAGAACGACCCCCTGTTCAGCCATGTCGATGACGACGAGATCGATGCGCCGACCGAGAACAAAGAACCTGCCGTCTACACGGCCCTGTTCAGCGGCGAAGCACCTTCAGGCCAGATAGCGTAAAAAGTCCAACGCCTTGTCCGCATGGACGTGTGCGCGCTCGCTGGCAACCACGAACCGGACCACTCGATGTCGATCTATGACAAACGTCGTCCGCTTCACTGACAGCAGTTGAGCGAGATAACCCCGCTGCACAGCGTGCGATTTCGCCCGCTCGATTTCTCTCCGCCGCAGGCGCCTCGTCAGCCAACCACCCCTGTTTACCCCGAACTGCTGGGCGACAGAGCCGTCGGCGTCCGACAGCAGCGGGTAATCGAAGGACCGCTGCATCGCGAAGTGGGTCTGTTTGTCGCTGGTATCGGTACTGATTCCTACGCGCTGAGCACCCAATGCCTCGAACGATCGACCTAGATCGCGAAAACGGCACGCCTGCGCTGTGCAGACAGGACTCGCCGCCGCAGGATAGAAGAACAGCACCACGGGACCCTGTTGAACCAGTTCGTCGAGGCTCCGGATGTTCCCCTCGTGGTCAGGGAGTCGAAAATCCGGCGCAATATCGCCAGTACGCATAACTATCAGGGTACTTGTCGGCGTCAACCAGGCCAGAAGCGCGATACAACTTTCAATTTATTGATCGCTGCCCGAGCCGGACCACTCGGGCCAGTACAGTCGAAGAGTATGAGTGAACGGGTGCCACGGTTCGATGTAATTGTCGTCGGCGGCGGGATAGCCGGCGTATCGATCGGGTACGAACTCGCTCGGGATCAGACGGTCTGCCTGCTCGAGCAAGAGTCCACCCTTGCCTTCCACACGACGGGACGCTCGGCTGCACTATTTCTCGAGACATACGGAAATGCCTCGATTCGTGCGCTGACTACAGCGAGCAGAAGCTTCCTCATCGATCCCTCCGGATATTTCGAAAGCAACCTGCTCACTCCCCGATCGCTTCTCCAGTTCGCTGCACGCGGGCGCGGCGCCGCACTCGAGTCGATGCACATTCAGGCGCGGAAACTGACGCCAGATGCTCAGCTGATCTCGCCCATGCAGGCTCATGCTTTGTTTCCCCTACTTCGCCCTGAATCTATCGACATGGCCATGTACGAGCCAGGTTCCATGGAAATCGACGTCCACGCGCTCCATCAAGGTTTCGTACGGGGCCTGCGCGCTCGCGGCGGTGTAATAGCTACGCGCAGTGGTGTGGTCGAGCTGCGACGCCGCGAGGGGATGTGGCAAGTAGGCACCGCAGACGGCACGACACGGGAAGCACCCGTGGTGGTCAATGCCGCTGGCGCGTGGGCTGATTCACTTGCTGACCTAGCCGGCGCGGCTCGTGTCGGCCTTCGGCCGTTGCGCCGCACCATCTTCCTGGTCGGCACTCCCGACGGGCTCGACACTTCTCAGTGGCCGACTCTGAGCGACATCGACGAATCTTTCTACCTCAAGCCCGAACGCGACCAGATGTTGTGCTCGCCCGCCGACGAAACGCCCAGCGAACCGCGCGATGCACGTCCGGACGAGCTCGAGATCGCTAGAGCCCTCGACGCTATCGACACGACCACGACCCTGGGCGCCCGTCACGTTCGTTCTTCCTGGGCTGGGTTACGCAGCTTCGTCGCCGACAGGACTCCCGTCGTCGGCTTCGATCCGTCGGTGTCGGGATTCTTCTGGTGTGCGGGGCAGGGCGGTTACGGAATTCAGACGTGCGCAGCTCTCTCGCGCGTCGGCGCCGCTCTTGCTCGCGGCGAAGGTGCACCGAGCGATGTTCTGGCACGCGGCTTGGACGTCGCCGATCTCGCGCCCGGCCGGTAGTGCGGCTTCGCCGCCCGTTTGTGCGTAGTAGGTGTCCGCTCCTACTTTGCGCACACCGGCGCGGAGCGCCAGCGACACGCATATCGTGAACGCATGACGGATCTCGACAGAACCGACGCCCGACTGTTGCTTGCGCTCTGCGACAGACCCCGCGCAACCGGGGTCGAACTGGCGACGAATCTGTCGCTCTCACGCAATACGGTTCAGGCCCGTCTGACTCGTTGGGAGGAGAAAGATACGCTCACGCCGATCGATCACCGGATCCGTCCGCGCAGCCTCGGGTACGCGCTGCAGGCGTTCGTGACGACGAGGGTGGATCAGCACAAGCTGGTCGAGGTAACCGACCAGCTTCGTACAATTCCCGAGGTGCTCGAAGTGTTCGGTCTTTCCGGAGCGTCGGATATGCATATTCGGATCGCGGCCGTCGACGCCGACGACCTGTACCGGGTGGCCGGCCTCATTCTGAAGATCCCCGGTGTGGAGCGGACCAATATGTCGATCGCCATGAGCGAGCTCATTCCGTATCGGACCAAGCCGTTGCTCGCACGTGCCGCAGGCACCCATCACGACTGAGAATGCGTACTGCTGGACCGGAGGCGCACCGAACAGGTCGCCCTAGATCGGCGCCGGTCTGTTCGGGTCCGAATCCGTTGAGGTCCCAGATCCGCCTAGGTACTGGACCTCCGAGCATGCCGTTCGATCACCGAGCCGCAGCGGCGCCAGATCAGCAAATCGATCACCTGGCCCAGGATTGGACTGCGCTGACGCACCTCCGAGGTGATGTACGACGCCCCAGACGGCGTTCAGTGCGGTCGTAATTCCGCCCTCCGCCCATCCGGCTGTCCAGGAGATGTCATCGCCTGCCAGGAAGATTCCGCGGTGTCCGTGCTCGAACGCGTCTTGCATGAAATGACCGAACAATCGCTCCTGGTAGCGATAGTGACCGGGCAAGTTCGCTTTGAAAGCACCCATGAAGTCGCGCTCGGTCTCCCACGACAGGGTGACGGGGTCGCCGACGATATGGCTTCTGAAGTCCACTCCGGGGTATATGCCCTCGAGCGAGCGCAACACGATGTCCATCCGCTCCGCAGGATCGAGCGCCAGGAGCTTGAGTGAATCGTCGGACCAGGTGTAAGACAGGCAGATCAAGCCCGGCTGGTCCTCCCCCTGGTCGAGCAAATAGGTGCCGCGGCTCATTCGATCCGTCAACGTCATACTGACGACGTCCCGCCCGGTGCGGGGGTCCGTGTCCTTCCAGAACGGACGGTCGACGAGGACGAAGACCTTGGTCGAGCCCATGTAATGGGTTCGTTCGATCGCGGTCCAATGGTCGATCGGAAAGAGATCGTCATCGCAGGCAATGGTGCTCAGTAGCAGCCAACTCTGCGTCGTCACCACCGTTGCTGCAAAGGTCTTGGACCCACCGGAGGCGTCGTAGACCGTCGTCCCGGCTGGGGTGCGCCGCAGCTCTGTCACCTTCGGGAGCGGCTCTCCCCCGTTGAGCGACTCGACCGACGTCCCGGCTGGCCAGTGCGTCGACGGCGCGGTTGCACTCCACAGTCCTACTGGAAGTTGCTGGGCGCCGCCAACGATGCCGCGATGGTGATCGTCGGATGCCGTCACCACTACGCGTAGGACTTCCAGAATCGAATTGGGATAGTCGGTGTCCCATCCTCCGGTTCCGAATCCGACCTGGCCGAACACTTCTCGGAGGCGAAACGAGCTGAAGTGTGCTGAGGCAGCAAGAAAACCGTAGAACGTCTGATCGTCGAACCGAACGACGAGGTCGTTCCACAGTCTTTTGATTTCAGCGGTATCGCGTGCGCGAATCGCCCGTTGCAATGGGACAAGGTCGGCATAGTCCTCCAGCGTGCGCTGCCATGCCTGTGACACCTCGGTGAAGATCGGCGGCAGGTCCTCGAGGCGTCGCGCATAGTGACTCTCGCCCTTGAGGTCGATGACGGTACTGGGGGTGGCTCCGGCCAGCGGATTCGGAAAGGGTTCGGTACGCAGACCGAGCAGGTCCACATAGTGGAAGAGAGCCGTCGATGACGGTGGAAACCTCATCGCACCCATCTCGGCGACCACCCCCGAATACCCTTCGAAGGGTACCGATCGCATTCGTCCACCGATTTGGTTCGACTCGTAGACAACAGGTTTGAGTCCGAGTTTCATCAGTTCGTATGCTGCCGCCATGCCTGCTACTCCGGCGCCGATCACGGCAATCTCGGTCCCGAGCGCGGCTTCGGGGACAGTACCGAGGCCGCTCGGATGCTTCAGGTAGTCGTCGTACGCAAACGGGAAGTCCGGACCGAACATCGTCAGTGGCAGTTCGCTGCGGTCCTCGGCAGTGCTGTCCGGAGTGACGGGGGTCGTCATCGGGACCGTTTTTCAGTGGACGGGTACAGGTCGAGTCTGCGGTCATCGAGGTGGGTGTTGACCTCGCGGGAGTCGAGCACGGTTCGGTCGTCGATCTCGACGAAAATAGTTTCCTCCCTGCGGCCGGCGCGGGCGAGTTCCGAACCGTTCGGCGCGACGGCGCACGTGAGTCCGCAGTACTGCAGATCGCCTTCGTGGCCGCACCGATTGACATAGCTGATGAACAGCTGGCTTTCGTATGCCCTCGCCGGAACAATATGGGTGGAGACAATGTCGAACGGCACCATCAGTCCGGTCGGCACGATGAGCCACTGCGTCCCTGAATCTACATGCGCACGTACGGCTTCGGGAAATTCTACGTCGTAGCACAGAAGTAGCCCACAGGTGAACCCGTGGAACTGAAACTGCACCACGAGATCCTCGCCCGGCAGGAAATGCCCGCGGTCGAGATCGCCGAAAAGATGCGTTTTTCGGTAGCGTGCGATCGACGAACCGTCGGCGCCGACGACCTGGACCGCGTTGTAGATGCCGTCCACGTCGAGCTCGGGATAGCCGTAGACGATCGCGACACCCGTTCGCTTCGCAATCGCCGCAATGCTGTCGAAGATCTGGCCGTCAGCGGGTTCGGCGCGTTCGCGGACGAGAGCACCGATGTCATAGCCGGTGACAGACATTTCCGGAGTTACGAGAATGTCTGCGCCCGCTGCCGCGGCCCGTTCTGCGGCGCCGGAGATGGCGTCGAGATTGGACGCGACATCACCTGGGCGCTCCGGACCTTGAAACAGCGCCGCCTTGGCTCTAGCACTCACAGCTCGCCTCCATGTTGTCATCCACAAGAGTTCGTTCTCTTGTTACTCGGCCCGTCCGGCAAAAGTCTCGGGCAGTGCAAGCGGTCTCGGGCAGTGCAGACGTGAGGGGGCCGCCGAGGACGAGTATCCCTGCAAGAAACACTGGTTGACAAGGTTCGACGCTGGGACGACGCTCTGTCCACGAGGTGAATCACGACGACGAAAGAAGCGCACGGGTGAGCACTCCTATTGGACCAGTCGATGCGACAAAAGTTCCTCGTTTCGCGGAGCCCACCACGTTTGCGAGACTGCCGCGGCTCGACGAGGTTTCGCGTGCCGATGTGACGATTCTCGGAGTGCCCTTCGACTCCGGGGTCAGTTATCGCCCGGGCGCACGGTTCGGTCCAGGTCACATCCGTGCTGCATCGAAATTACTTCGCCCCTACAACCCGGCCTTGAAGGTCTCACCTTTTGCCCGGCAACAGGTTGCGGATTTCGGCGACCTCGGGGTCAATCCGTTCGACATCAACGAGGCTCTGCGCACCATAGAGTCGGCAGTCACCGACCTACGTTCCGAGGGATCGTCGGTTCTCACCCTCGGCGGCGACCACACGATTGCGCTACCGATTCTGCGCTCGCTGGCGCGCGATCACGGGCCTGTTGCGGTCCTGCACTTCGATGCCCACCTCGACACGTGGGACACCTACTTCGGGGCGCCGTACACACATGGAACTCCGTTTCGGCGTGCCAGCGAGGAAGGTTTGATCGACCTCGAACGATCACAGCACATCGGCATTCGCGGTCCGCTCTACAGCGAACAGGATCTAGAGAACGACCGAGTGCTCGGTTTCCAGGTGATCCGATCCGACGACTACGAAGTCGACGGCGTGGCCAGCATCGTCGACCGAATGCGGCGACGATTGGACGGCGGCCCTGTCTACGTTTCCGTCGACATCGACGTGCTCGATCCCGCTCATGCTCCGGGCACCGGCACCCCTGAAGCCGGCGGTCTGACCTCGCGTGAACTGTTGAACACGCTGCGCGGGCTGGTCGGGGCGAACGTGGTGGGTGCCGACGTGGTGGAGGTGGCGCCTGCATACGATCACGCTGAGATCACCGGAATCGCAGCAGCCCACGTCGCTTACGAACTACTGTCGGTTCTCGCTCTAGGTCGGTAAAGAGGCCTCGATGAACACTGCCGACCCCATACGATGATGCCAATGGCACATCAATCCGACGCTCCGCACGACGAAACGCAGCGGCGGGTGGCCGATCTTGCCGCGGAGGATGCAGGCGGACTGTCCACTGAACTACTCGGCGATTTCCTGATTGTGCTGACCAGTGCAGTCGACGCCGGACGCCCACTGACGCGGTGGCAACTACGCACTCTGCGCACTCACGGTGACGCGGCCGCCAAGCAGGGGGTCGCGTTGCGCGCACTGCTGGACCTCTACTTATCGGCTGCGTGGCGTCTGTGGCGCGCACTGCCCGCTGTCGTCGATGCGAGAAAGAATCCCGACGCTGTGGTGACGGCCGGCGAAGTGATGCTCCATGCGGTCGATGACGCCGTAGCCGAGCTCACCGAGGGATTTCAACTCGCCCGGCGGACGCTTGTGCGGGCTGAGGTATCTGCGCGGCGCGAGTTCATCGACGATTTGCTCTCCGGTAGTGCCGATGCTGCGGGTGTCCTCGGGCGCGCCGAGAACTTCGGTTTGGATCTCACCGGCCCGCACGCCGTAGTGGTGGTTGCAGCCGATACACCTTTCACCGATGAAGGCTTCGTCGTCAACGAGGTCGAGCGGGCAATTCAGGGGAGCAAAGGCGACTCGGAAACACTCGTCGCGAGCAAGCAGGGTCGTCTGGTCGTCGTGTTCGCCGCGCCGGACCATGCGGCTATCACGCACGTAGTCGACTGTGTACGAACTGCGGTCGATCAAAAACGTGTGGCCGACGCCTGGTCGCGACGCCTCGGCGTCGGCCGACCTGGCGCGAGCGCGGCAGGCGTCGCGGCCTCGTACCGGGAAGCACTCGACGCGTTGACTCTGGCGGCCAAGCTCGGTCTCGATACCCCCGTCGTAGAAGCTCGCGACCTGCTCCTCTACCGCGTGTTGCTCGATGATCGCGCGGCGATCACCGAGCTGGTGGAAACGATACTTTCGCCGTTGCTCCGAGCCAAGGGTGGCGCAGAACCCTTGTTGGACACATTGTTTGCTTATTTCGGGGCTGGGGGAAATTCAGCATCGACTGCGCGATCAATGCATTTGTCGGTCCGGGCAGTCACCTACCGGTTGGCACGTATCGCTGAGCTCACCGGGCACGACGTGAACCATCCCCGCGAACATTTCGCACTGCAGACTGCGGTCTTCGGTGCCAAATTCCTTGACTGGCCGCCTCACTGACGGCGACATCCGTGATTGCCGGATGTCGGCAATCCAACTGCACAAAACTCGTCCGGAATCGGACAGTGCATGCCGCATTCGAGACAGGAAGACTGGACTCGTCGCGGTCGAACCACCGCCGCTCACCAACGAGTCCACAGGAGCAGCCATGGTGTACCTGATTCGAACACTGTCGGCGTTGTCACGCAGTCCACAATCCGGGAGATCGCGTTTTCTGCACAATGCATCCACGATTACCGGTGGGGAAGTTCGACGATGAACGTTCCGGTGTGGGCATGGGGCGCATTCGCCGCCGTCATTGTTATTTTGCTCGCTGTCGACCTACTGGCACACCGGGGTGCCCACATAATCGGCTTCAGAGAGGCTGCATGGTGGAGTGCGTTGTGGGTGGGCGTTGCAATCATCTTCGGTGGCGTCGTCTTCGCCACCCTCGGCACCACGGCAGGCGTGGAATACACGACGGCTTGGCTACTCGAAAAAAGTTTGTCCGTGGACAACCTCTTTGTGTTCGCGTTGATCTTCGGCTACTTCAAGGTTCCGCGTGAATACCAGCATCGAGTGCTGTTCTACGGCGTCATCGGCGCCTTGGTATTTCGCGGGCTCTTCCTCGCCGCGGGTGTAGCAATCGTCAGCAAGTTCACCGTAGTGCTGTTCGTCTTCGCAGCCATCCTGCTCTACAGCGCATGGAAGCTGATGAAGGACGAGGACGATTCGTATGATCCGAGTACATCGCTTGCTGTGCGCTTGCTGCGCAAGGTTGTCCCCGTTCGCGACGAGTACTCGGGTTCGAAATTTTTCGTCAAGGAGGCGGGCAAGCGGCTCGCAACCCCGCTACTCGCAGTGGTCGTGGCCATCGAGGCCGCAGACCTGGTCTTCGCCGTCGACAGCGTCCCGGCCGTATTGGCTGTCAGTGACGATCCGTTCATCATCTACTCCTCGAACGCGTTCGCGATCCTGGGTCTTCGTGCGCTGTACTTCTTGCTCTCGGGTCTGCTCGAGCGGTTCCACTATTTGTCCAAGGGGCTCGCGCTGATCCTTGCCTTCATCGGCATCAAGTTGGTGCTGCAGGCCAGTCACAAGGTGATCAGCACGTCGATTCCCGAGATTCCATCGACTATTTCTCTCGCGGTCATCATCGCGGTTTTAGCAGGTTCGATCATCGTGAGCCTCGGGCGCCCACCGGAAGACGACGGGGCGCAGGCGCTGGCGGAGTCGAATACGCCGAACCTGCCGAGGCAATCGGAACAGACCAGATCCGAGCCGGACTAGTAACTGCGCGCGCCTGCGAGTGTTTCACTCGCACGCGCTCCGGGTAGAAGCCATGTATGACCAACTCGAATTCGTATACCGTTCCAGGATTGAGTAACGATGAAGGCGGACGAATTGCCGCCATACTTCAGGATCGTTTGAACGCATACAACGACCTTCATCTCACTCTCAAGCACATCCATTGGAATGTAGTGGGTCCAAACTTCATCTCGGTCCACGAAATGTTGGACCCACAAGTGGAGACAGTTCGCGGTTTCGCCGACGACATCGCTGAGCGCATCGCCACCCTTGGTTCGTCGGCACTCGGCACGCCCGGAACCATCGTCGACCAGCGCTCATGGGACGACTACTCCATCGGCCGAGCCAATGCAATCGAGCACCTCGGTGCCCTCGATCTGGTGTACGTCGGCGTAATCGGCGACACTCGCAAGGCAATCGACGAGATCGGCAAGATCGATCCTGTCACCGAGGATTTGCTGATCGGGCAGAGCGGCCAGTTGGAACTATTCCATTGGTTCGTGCGGGCTCACCTGGAGAACTCCGGAGGCGAGCTGTCCACGTCGGGTGCGTCCAGCGAGAAGCAGGCGGCAAAAAAGGCGGAGTGAAGCCAGCGGTCGGTCGAAGCCGTCCCATGGCCGGCCTCGATTGACCGTGGGGTTTACTTCCCGAAATGTCGGGGTAACATTCGTTTCCCGACGCTGAAGTAACGCAGTGTCGGCGTTCGTCGTCCAGACTGTGGCGATCTGCTTCGGCGGGCAAACCACTGTGTGCAGTTCCAATTGCGCCAGGGGGTACTGCCGTCGCGGCTCCGGACGGTTCAGCAATGAACCTGCGGCTGTGACATCTACGAGATATCAAGTCGCACTGGAATTTATACGGTTTCACAGGTATCTTTTATCTGGTTCGACGATCGACAAGTATCAACCGGTGCCGCGAAGCGCGGCACTGTATCGAAAAGAGGCACACACAATGATCGTCCTAGGAATCATCCTCGCGCTGATCGGCTTTTTTGCCGGCATCAGCATCCTGACCACCATCGGGATCATTCTCATCGTCGTTGGCGCCGTCTTGACGATTCTCGGCGCTACGGGCCGTGCAGTCGGTGGACGCAAGACGTTCTATTGATCCGCACTTAAGTCACAACGAAGGCCGCCGACTAGCTTACGAGCCAGTCGGCGGCCTTCTTTATGGGACAGTGAAGTCGTGCCCAGTCTTGCATCCAGGTTGATGACACTCGTCGTCTCGATGAGGGGCTCCAAACGGCGCTATTCCTCGGTGGACC
>JBBSSG010000108.1:0-11965 GCA_038242295.1 Mycobacteriales bacterium
TCCCGGTGTTCCGACAACTGCCTTGGTCTGGCTAGAGACTGCCAAGATGCGTCCTTCCAGCACCTCACGCGGGCCGCTCGTGCAGTGCGACCGCCGCTGTATCTGCTTGCTTAATGTGGGGCGAATTCGCTGGTCACAACCAGACCGAATCCCCATCGCAATCTCCTCGAAGCAAACGCTTCGCAGACACAGCAATCGAGAGATGGACAGGAGGCAGCCAGCGCAACGTCCAAAGGTACCCCAATCGCGCGCAGGGCGCAATAGGGGCATCAAAAGTAGCACCCGAGATCCGAACCAGCGTCGCTTCTGAAAATGGCGTGTCGCTCGTACGTTCGGAGCGGTTCGCATCGAACGTACGATCGCTGTGGGGTGCTGCTGACGACAAGAGTGGCCTCTGCACGCCCTCGCGTCAAGAGGGGTCGGCGAAGGATTTACGACAGGGCGAGCATTTCGTACCGACCAGCATTTCCCACCGGATGAATTCTTCAGTCGCTTGAACAGCGCCCTTCCCCGGGGCGGCGCACACGCGAACACTTCTCCCCGGGCGGACGTCGACCGCTATCGCTGGTTCCGCCTCACAGGCGAACCCCAAAAGCTCGACATTCCAGTCACATCGGATTTTCGTGAGTGAGCGCTTGGTAGCCTGCGGCTCCTGCCCGATCGATGGCAGCTTTCACGATGCCGAATATGGCGCCCTGGACCAACGCCGCGATCAGGACTTCACGTGCTGTGCGGTTGAGGTCTCTCGCGTCAGGCGCTTTGTCATCGTTGTCTCCGATACGTTTCCACACCTGCTTGAAGACCACTCCCGCCGCAATTCCGCCCACCACACTCGTCGCCAACGAGAGTGGCTTGTAGAAAGCTTTCGATACCGCGCTCATCTCAGCGTCCCTCGCGTCGATGTAAGTTGCTTCAGGATCCGTTGCTTGTTGCGTCGGCGACGCCACAGCACCAGCCCGACCAACGCGGCAAGCGCACCGATCGCCGTCGCGGCGACGATTGTGGGATTGTCCTCGGTCAGTGATTTAGCCTTGTCGACCTGAAAAGTAGCTTCGTTGCGCACGCGAGCAGGCACGTCGGCCTTGTCCGCGAGCGCAGCCACTGTCTCGGCAATTTCGGCTCGCTGTTCGCTGATGTCGGGAAAATCGCCGGCGGGGCCGTCGTCAGGTGGTGGCGTATTACTGGCGTGTTTCCCGGTCATCGGATGCCTTTCTTGATAGCGGAGATGTCTTCACCGACACTTGCTGCCGTGTCCTGCGGCACTGGTGGAACAGCTTTCTTGGCACGGGCGGCACCGACTGCCGCCAAGATGGCGCCGAGCAACACGATTATCGCGGCAACGATCAGGGCCGCTAGCCAAGCTGTGACAACGGTCGCCAGGCCCAACACCGCTGCTGCGATAAGCGTGGCCAAACCGAACAACAGCAAAAGCGCTCCGGCGCCAGAGATCCCGATACCGACTCCAAGGCGGGTCCCTTTGGTCTTCACCTCTTCGAGAGCGTTGGAGATCTCCGTGCGCACGAGGGTGGACGTCTGTTGGGTCAGCCTTTCCACCAATTCGACGGTGGACAGGTCGCTGACTGCCGCTTTCGTAGCACTGCGGCCTGGACCGGGATCACGAGTGTGTTCGCTCATTTTTTCTCCTTCGGGTGTGGCGTGCTTTGGGTCTGATTGCGTAGTCGGACGCTGAACCTGCTGACTGCGATTGTGAGATTCGCGCAGGCGGCGCCCTTGTTCGACTGCCTCGGCGTACTTGTCGGCGTTCTTGTCCGATACCCGCGTATCTCGGGGCGGTAGCTGAAGCTTTTCCTCGGCCTCGATCCCGCCTTGTAGCTGTCGGCCGCGTTCGAGTTCTGAATCGAGTTCGGCTCCGAAGAGCAATGCCAGGTTGGTGATCCAGAGCCACAGCAAGAAGATGATCGCACCGGCAAGCGATCCGTAGGTCTTGTTGTAACTACTGAAGTTGGCGACGTAGAACCCGAACAATGCAGAGGCGGCGATCCAGACGACGATGGCAATCACAGCGCCCGCGCTGACCCATCGAAACTTGGGCTGCTGAACGTTGGGTGTCGAATAGTAAAGAATTGCGACAACGATTATCACTATCAGGAGTACCACGGGCCAGCGCGCGATATTCCATATTGTCAGGGCCGTATTCCCGAGTCCCACCACATCGCCGACAGCTGCCGCTATGGGTCCACTGACGGCCAACATGACGCCCGCCAAGGCGACGAGGACAAGCGAGAGGATGGTGACGAGCAGCATCACGGGTCGTAATTTCCAGATGGGCCGGCCCTCTTCGACCTCGTACATACGATTCATTGCTCGCCCGAATGCTCCGACATAACCGGACGCCGACCATAGAGCACCGAGCACACCGGTGATCAAAGCGAAGCCCGCTGCCGGAGCCGCGACCAGTTGTTCGATCGTAGGACGCAAAGTATCCACGGCAGACGACGGTCCAAGATCGCCCACAACTTGTAGGACTCCATCGACAGTGGCCTGCCCCTGCCCGAACACGCCGAGGAGGGAGACAACCGCAAGCAGTGCCGGGAAAAGGGAAAGAACCGAGTAGTACGTGAGCGCAGCGGCAAGATCAGTGCACTGATCACGAGAAAACTCGCGAGCTGTCTTACGGGCTATGAACCACCACGACTGCTTCGTCAGATCGGTAGGCGACTCCGGCTTGCACGGATCGTCGGGGTCGGCATCTTCCCGAGCAGTGGGGTTATCTTTCACACACTCGGCCATACCCCGCGAGACCGATCAGAAACCACGGGTAGGTCGTGAGCGCGGCGAGCAGGACGTAGCCGAGTTGGGGTCCCCGGCTACGACCGACAATCAGTTTTCGACTACTTCGACTCGCGCCACCGGGTCGCTTCTGCCGGCTCGAATCCGTACCGATCGGCCAACACACCGAGACGCTCCACGTTCGCGCTGTCGAGCGCCGTGCCGATACTGCGCAACTCGAACTGCCTCGACAACGACAGGAGCATCGTCTCGGCCAGGCACGCGTAGGTCAGACCGGGCGCAAGGCCGAACTCCACAGCGAAGTCCGAATCGGCGGGCAACCGCACGATCCCGCCGTCGAACACCGTCACGTCGGGACGTACCCGGCCGACGTCGTAAGGGATATTCGGTGGCTGAGCGACATCGCACACAATGGCGTTCGGCGCGAGATCCGCCGCGTCGATAAGCGAGTGCGGCGCCGACGTCGCCGCGATCACGACATCTGCATCCGAAACGCCCGCTTTTGGGTCCTCGAAAAATTGAACCTTCTCCGAGGCGACGAGAGCATCGAGAGACCCATCGAAGCGGTCGACCGCACGTGCCAGACCGCCTCTGCCGCCTCTCGCGGCTGCAACGATCTCACCCGCCGCATTCCACAGCTTCGGAGCTATGGAGCCCTGATCACCTGGACGTCCGACGAGTATCAACGTCCCGACATCCGGTGCCAGAGCGCTTGCAATGGTCCGGCCGATCGCACCTGCCGCGCCGAGGATGGTCACCCGAACATCAGCGAGGTCGACGGCCCGCTCAGCGCAGACCCGTCGTACCGCGCGGACACTCGCCGCAGCAGTGAAAGAATTACCTGTCGTGACGACTCCGGACATCTCCCCCAATGCCAATCCATTTGCCGTCACGACGGACGAATACCCGCCGAGGCCAACCACTTCGGCTCCGCGATCGAACGCTAGCTGCACCGCCGAAGCCACTGCAGCCGCGGCCGTTTCGCCCGGTAACTGGAGCAACGCCTTGGACGTGTAGGGCAAACCGATCAAAATTCCGTGCGCCGCGGCGTCGGACGTAGTTACGACGCGTCCGCTTCCGATCATAAATGGCGCCGGATTGAGTTCCGATGTCGCCGAGGAGAATCGGTCGAGCAGCTCGGCGCGTTGCGGGTGAGTGAACTCGGCCAACGAAACATCGAATGCACCGAACACCTCGAGATCCAAGGGATGTGCGATAAA
This sequence comes from Mycobacteriales bacterium, assembly GCA_038242295.1. GTDB lineage: Bacteria > Actinomycetota > Actinomycetes > Mycobacteriales > Mycobacteriaceae > Rhodococcoides. The sequence goes on from JBBSSG010000108.1 coordinate 3,972, forward strand.
TCCGAACCGGCGATCTCCGGCGGCCGCACGGACGTGCGGAAGCCTGCGACCGATCTTCGAAACCACCGTCGGTGCCGGCTTCGGGGCTTGCCCGACGAGGTGGCCGATCAATCCGCTCAGATCTCCCGCGGCAGCGAAACTCAACGCCCGGTCCAGCGCCGCCACCATCGAATCGCACTCCGGTTCGGTGACGGTCAACGGTGGTTCGACCCGAAGTACGCGCGCGCCGAACAGTGTCGGCGCGAGCCGTATCCCTTCGATGTGTGAAAGGTAGGACGAGATCATCACTGCCAGATTGTGCTGATCTGCAATGGATCCGAGCAGCGACTGCCTGCCGACGAAATTTACGTCGTCGGTCAATTCGACCCCGAGCAGGAGTCCGCGACCACGAACATCGGAGACGACACTCGGGTACTTGGAGGCCATCTTCTGAAGTTTCCGCTTCAGCGTTTCGCCGATGCTGTCGACACGGCGGACCAGCATTCCGTCGTCCGCGGTGAGTTCCTCGAGCACCGCCAGACCCACCCTGGCAGTGAGAGCATTTCCCGCGAACGTCGAGGTATGACGCAACGCAAAGCTCTCCCCCACCAACTCCGACTTGCACAGCACTGCTCCGCTCGGCAGCACGCCGCCCCCGAGCGCCTTGGCCAACGCCAAAATGTCCGGCACCACATCTTCGTGGTCACTAGCGAACATCCGACCTGTACGGCCGAGTCCAGTTTGAACCTCGTCGACAGCCATCAGCACACCGTGTTCCGTGCAAATCTCACGTACACGGCGCAGATACCCGTCTGGCGGGGTGACAACACCGCCCTCACCCTGAATCGGCTCGACCACGAAGACCGCATATCGGTCAGGGGCGGCGCACAACGCGTCCTGCAGAGCGCCGACATCACCGAAGTCGATGCAGTCGAACCCTGGGGCAGGAGCCCCGAAACCGTTCTGGTACTTACTGTTCCCCGTGGCAGACAAAGCGCCGAGGGTTTTGCCGTGGAAGCTGTTGTTCGTACTGAGAACCCCAAGCCTGCCGGTAGCAGACCGCGCGATCTTGATCGCGATCTCCATCGCCTCGGAGCCGCTGTTGACGAAGGTGACCCGGTCGAGACCCAAAGGCGCTGCTGCAACAAGCTTTTCAGCTAGCTCACCGGCTGGGAACAGCACCGAGGGCTGAACAAACACTGGCTCACCTCGCTCGCGGACGGAATCCATTGCACGCCAGATGAACGCCGGGTTGTGACCGAACGGAAGGGCGCCGTACGCGCCGGCAAAGTCGAGATGCGCTCTGCCGGAAGCGTCATGAAGCACGGTGCCCTCACCCCGCACGTACTCGATATCTAGATTCACTGCATCGAGTAGTCGGAACAGTTCGGGATTTACCTTCTCCGCGTACCCCTCGCGGCCGGGACAGGTGGAAACTTTTTCGATCGTAGTATCGGTCATCTGCGCTCCGTGTTCTCGCGAACCACCTCAGGTAGCACGAGTGGCCCGGAGGCGACCTCGCGCGACCCGAGCTCGCCCCACTATGGGACGCAAGCGCGATGCTAACCAACCCATCGTCTGCACTGTGCGAGCAAACATTCACGTGTCACGGGCGATCGAGCACAAACCCCACTTACGGTCGACCTCAGCGAAAACCGAGCATGCAAAGTGTCACTGAATTCACAGCATTACATGTCCTGGGTCGATGACACGACCCACTTCCCGTCGACCCTTTCCATGTTCACAACAAGAGGGAACATAGCGTTGCCGTACGCAACGCCGGACCTCATGGAACTGACGTTCAAAGTTGCGAGCAACTCGGCCTTGTCCGACTCCAACCTGATCACCCCGATGTTCATGACATCGACATCTGTCGACGTCTTCGACTGCTGTGCATTCGATTTGATCGCCTCGAGGAACTTGTCGGTTTGCTCTTGCATCTCCGGTCCCATGAAAGAGCGGGCAGCAGCAAGATCGTCGTCGATCGTCTCGTAGCTGTAGCGGTACAGCGCGGTAAGTCCGTCCGAAGCAGAGCGCGTCACCTCGGATGTGACGCCTTGATCGACCCAAGCCTGATTGTCGACACTGGTGCCCGGCGCTATCGCGGCAACCACAGCGAACGCGATGAGTAGTACGGCCAACACGCCGACCACGATGGACGGAGCCCAGCCGGCTCGGGATAGAGCGTCCGACGACGACAGATCCGTCTCCGGCTCTGTCTTCATTTTCTTCTTCAGAGATGGTGCCGACTGCTCACCCACTGAGTCCGGTACGGCGGAGTCAGCCACGACGGAGTCAGACTTAGTTGTGTCGGACTTAGTTGCGTCGGACGCACTAGTCTCTTCGGATGGCTCCGACTCGACTGTCAACTTGGACTCGGCATCCTGCTTGGTCTCGACTGCTGGCTTGGACTCGGCATCCTGCCCAGTCCCGAGTGACCCTGCAATATCCGTCGGGGCGTCCGCGGCCTCAGGGTTGATATCGGGTTTGCGATTAGAACCTGCGACCTTTTTCCGGGCCTTGGCTGTGGTGTTCGGGGGAACGATTTTTCGGCGCTGTGGGGGCAACTGCGGGACAACTCCTCGATAGCTCTGATGCGACGCTGAGGTGATCGATTCGGACGACGTGAGACTAAGGTCCGGCGGACGGGTCGGGCGCTGGTGCCGAGTCTCGACCAGCTGTCGGAGCCGTACTCGGGTCTGTCGGCGTCTTGCTCGGGTCGGCCGGCGCGGTGTTGGGCTCATCCCCTGCTTCAGGATCTGCAGGTGCCACATTCGGGTCGGCGACTGGCTGAGCGGGGTCGAGCGGAACCGGGTCACCGATCGGTGTTACCTGCTGCGCTTTCCATGTGCCGTCGACATCTTTCATGCTGAGTTTCATCACTGCACGCTGACGCTCAGGGGCCGCGGAATTTCGCGTCGTTGTGGTCGAGACGACGACTATTGCGGTCGCGGTGCCGTCATCGGTCCCAAGTTCGGTCAGTGCCCCGGTGGTCAACTCAGATACCGTCTTGGCACTCAGGTCGCGCTGATCTTCGGTGAACGAAGTTCGCACCCCTTCGATGAATCCGGTCATGTCGTCACCGGTAACCGAAGTCAACATAGTGTCGAGCGACTGATTCAGATTCGAGGAGTCAACGGTGGTCAGATTAATGGCAGCTTGTTGCGCGCCGGTCAGAGCTGAGTTTCTTATGTCAGCTGTCGTTCGATCGGCGGCGGCGTCCTTCCACCCGATGCCGAACCACACACTGGCCGCTAGCGCCGCTATCGCCACGATGGATAAGCCGATCAGGACCGGCCTCGATTTGCTCTTCGGCCGATCGGTCGACGTTGTCGACTCCTCGGCTTCGGTGTTTGCCGTCACACTTCAACCTTACTCTTTGGTAACCCCGGCCTTCTTACACCCGGAGCGACCACGGATCAGAACGAGAAGGCGGCGGCCCGCCGAAAATCAGCAGGACCGCCGCCACCCGCGTATTGCTACTTCGGAGTCACTCCGATGAGTGGGGCAAGCTGGCTTGCGATCGGATTGAGATTGAGCTTTTCCGGGTCGACTTTCGGCTTGTTGTCCCACGGCTGCGGCGTCTCCGGATCCGCGAACACGATCCGATTCGCGCTACGCACTCCGGTGACGCTGCCTTGCGGTGTCGCGCAGTTCGCCTGGAGGTTGAGCGGATAGTTCTCCTCGGTCAGGTCGAAGTTCGGATTCTTCGCCTTCTCCTCGTCCAAGATAGCCTGCGAACCTTCGTACCCCATGGTGCACGGGGGCGGATTGTTCGTCTCCAGAATCAGACCTTGATGGACCGTTCCATCGCCGGGAACGAGTGTGCTCGCACCTGCAGCGAGGGCCGGCAGGAAGATGAGAAGCGGTCTCAACGCAAGTGTTCTCGGAGCAAGCAACTCTGTGACGGAATTGATGTTGGACAGATCCTTGGTCAGTGAATCCCCGCCCTCAGCAATCAACGCTCCCACCTGATCACTCGCTGCGGCGCCGGTGTTGATCAGACGCCTGATATCCGGATCGCTGCTGCGCAGTTGCGCGGTGACATTGTTCAGATCAGTACTGAATTGACGGATCACCGACGACTGTTCGGACTGCGTGTCGAGAACCGTCCTGCTGTCCCGGACAAGCGCCAAAGTCTCAGGCAGCGCATCGTCACCGGCTTGAGACAAAGTGCCGAGTGAATCGACGAGGACCTGCAGGTCGTCGCCCTTTCCGTTGAACGCGGCACCGAGTTCGCGGACGACGGTAGTCAGATTCTCCAGCGGCACAGACGCGACGAGTTGATCAGTACTGGCGAGAACATCTTCAACCGGCACAGGTGTAGCCGTATTGGGTTCGGTGATGATCGACCCGTCTTCGAGAAATGGTCCCTCGTCGCTCGTCGGTTGCAGATCGACGTACTGCTCACCGATCGCAGAACGGTTGGCCACTACGGCCTTCGCAGAGGACGGGATATCGGGCCCTTCGTTGTCCAGCTTCAACAGCACGTTGACGCCTTCTGCCGTCAAAGACAGCGGCCCGACTGTACCCACGGGAACGCCGCGATAGGTGACTTCGGCGTTGGTAAAGATGCCACCGGAATCGGCAAACTGCGCATTGACATCGTACTGCCCGAACCCGAGCAGATTGTCCAACCGGACGTACTTGGCACCGACGTACACGACGCCGAGAACGGCGACGAGAACAAACGCGATCAGCTGAATCTTTACGAGCCGCGATCTCACAGCCCACCTCCGAGTCGCTCGATGAGATTGTTCAGCGGGTCGAACGGCGTCGGGGCACCAATTTGTGCAGCCACCGGTTCGGCTCCGGGCGCTCCTGGAACGCCAGGCGCCGGAGCTGGGGCCGGAATGATCGGCGGGAGTGGTAGCAACGACACCGTTGGCCAACCCGGACGCGGTCCGTTGCCGTTGTAGTACGGGTTCGACGGATCGACCTGGGGCAGCGACTCACCGTACTTCGGCGGAATGTAGACCGGATCCCCCTCTCCGACACCGAGATTGCGTAGTGCAGTGCCGATCGACAAGTCGAGAGACAAGTACAGGTTGGCGGAGTTGCCTTGTGTGACTTCCTCGACTCCATCTGGGAACGGAAGCGTCGGAACTAACGGCAAAGTCGTGACGATGTCGTCAGCCGAACTTGCTAGCGCCTGCAGTGTCGGACGCAGCGCACGAAGATCAGCAATCAGATCGTCCTTCGACTTATTTATGACGTCGGTGCCAACGGTGCCGAGTCGATCGAGTTGGCCGAGCATCTGAGTCAGCTGAGGACGTTGCTCCTCCAACACTTCGGTGGCTATCGGCAGATCCTTCAGTACCCGATCGATTTTATCGGTCTGAGAGCTCACCTGAGTGGTCAGCATGTCGAGGCCTTCGAGCGCTCTGGTGATGTCGTCGCGTTGTTCTTCCAGTCCTCCGATCAGCGTATTCGCCTGCTGAAGAAGATTTTTGGTCGTTCCTTCGCGCCCGTCGAAAGCTGCGTTCAGTTCCTTGACAATTGGAGCCAACTGGCCGACGCCGCCGCCGTTGAGTAGCAGCGACAATGCACCGAGGACCTGTTCGATATCGGTGGACGTCTTTGTGCGATCGAGCACGATCGTGTCACCGTCGGAAAGTTTGTTCGAATCCGACTCCCCTTCCGGCACAGCCAGTTCGATGAACTTCTCACCGAGGATGGAAGTCTGTGCCACCGAAGCAGTGGCGTTGGCAGGAAGGTCGACCGAGTCGTTGACGATGACGCCCACATCCGCCGTCCATTCCCCGTCTGCCACCGAGATGGAATCCACCCGGCCAACCTCGACGCCGTCGACTTTGACCGTCGACTGCGGAACCAGGTCCAGCACGTCTTGGAACTGAATCGTCAAATGCACCGGGCTATCGCCGACGTCCGCTCCACCGGGAAGCGGAATCGCATAGATACCTTGTGAACATCCCGTCGCGGTCAACGCGACCAGCGTCGCACCGACGATGGCGACCAGCGGTCGTCTCCCCGTCAATGAGGCCCTCACCGAGGTGATCACTGTCCCCCTCCAAGCGATTGCTGCAGTCCCGGCAACGTGTTGTTGTCGTTGAACCGAGGTGAAACGACACCAGGAACGGTCCCCGGCACGACCTGATTCTGCTGAGTTTCGTTGGTGAGGACACCGAACGGCAACACCAAACCGGAGTCTCGAACAGGACCCTGGACCAAAGTGGTGAACTCATTGCATCTGTCGATGATGGGCTGGATCTGCGCACCGAGCCGTTCGAATCGTGGATCGCCCGGTACGAGTTTGCCGAGATCGATCAGACGGCACACCGTTCCGAGGGGATCCTGCGTCTCGCTCTGCAGATTGGCGCGCGAGGCCAAAGTTCCCGACTCGGCGTCATACGAGTTGACGAGGTTGCTGATCGCCAACGGCAGAATCGTCAGAGTTTCGGCCAGCTGATCTTTACGATCCGACAGGGTCTGGGTTGGCTGGACCAACCCGTCTGCAGCCTGTACGAGCTGATCTCGATTGTCGGCCACGAAGCCGGCGACGTCCCCGAGTGCGATCGACAGCTGATTCAGGGCAGCACCCAAATTGTCTCGTTCACCGTTGAGGAAGCCCGTCAGATCGGCCAACTGGTTGTTGAACTGACGGACCTGCTGATCGTTCACGGCGAGAGCGGAGACGAAGGTCTGTAGGTTCTTGACAGTGTCGAACAGGTCGCCGCGAGAGTCACTGAGTGTCCGCGATGCCTCCGACAACTGAGTGATCGACTCACCGAGCGCCTCACCGTTTCCGTCAAGGTTGGCGGCGCCGGTTTTCACAAATTCGGTAAGCGCGCCGTTCTTGTTCGCGCCGTCCGGACCGAGCGCAGTCGACAACTCGTCGATACTGGCGTAAACCTGATCGACCTCGACCGGTGTCGCCGTCCGGTCGCGCTGAATGACAGCGTCGTCGGACATCTTCTCTCCCCCGGAGTACGCCGGAGCGAGCTGAACGTAGCGGTCCGCGACGAGCGAAGGCGTGATCTGCACTGCTTTGGCGTCGATCGGGATGTCGATGCCGCGATTGATGCGCATCTTGACCTCGACCTGATCGCCCTGGGGGACAACAGAGGTCACTTCGCCGACCTCGACGCCCAGAACCCGCACGTCGGAACCGTCATAAATGCCGACCGACTTGTCGAAGTAGGCAGTGATGTTGGTTGTACCCGCACGGGTGAACAACCACCACAGACCGCCGACGATGACGAGAACAAGGATGATTACAACCGCGATGACCGCATTACGTCCGCCGGTTTTCTTCACTGCTTCTCCGGTATCGGTCATCAGTTGCCTCCCATATCTCGCGCAGGTTGGCGATAGCCAGGGATGAGCGGCAGCCCGGGCGGGGTCAGGTTCGCCAGCGTGATGTCCAGCCAGCGTCCGTTGCCGACGACGTTTGCGTACAGACGCACGAACGGTGCGTACAACTCGAGCCCTCGGGAGAGTGCATCGTTGTTCTTGTTGAGAATGTCGATAACGCCATTGAGCTGCCCGAGCATGGGCGTGATCTGCTCTTCGTTGTCGCGCACCAGACCGGTGAGCTGTTGCGACAGACGCTGTACACCGGTCAGTAGCTGCGAAATGGACTGCTGACGGTTGTTGAGTTCTTCCAACAGCGGGCCGGCGTCGGAGATGAGCCGATTGAATTCCGCGTTCCGGTCAGCGAGCACCTTCGACGTCTTGCCGGTGGCTTCGAACAGATTCTGCAATTCGGTATCTCGACTCGCAATAGTTCGAGACAACCTGCTCACGCCGTCCAGGGAAGCTCGGATATCGGCGGGTGTCTCGGAGAACGCCTGCGACAGAGTTTCGAAACTCGACGCGAGCTGAGTGGTGTCGATGTCCTTGATAGTCGATGCCGCATCCGAGAACGCATCGATGACGTCGTAGGGCGAAGTGGTGCGCTCCAACGGAATCAGGTCTTTCGGCTTCAAGATCTCGTCGCCACGCGGATCGATCGCAAGGTACTTCTGTCCGAGCAACGTCTTGATTTGAATCGA
>JBBSSG010000109.1:0-11942 GCA_038242295.1 Mycobacteriales bacterium
ATCGGGGGTGTTCTCGCTCATGATGGGTAACTACTCCGTTTTCGATTCAAGAGTGCGATTCGGCTGGGGCTCGGCGTAGCGAGCCGGGCGGGGCGTGTCGAAGCGGCAACACATCGTGAACCTCCTAGGGGCTAGCGGCCGAGCGTGCTGCTCGGCCTGTGGGCCCGCCCCCTGGCGGACCCGCGCTTGTTCTCCGACTGCGCGCATGCAGTCGACTAACCAGGTCTGATCACCCGGGGCACCCCACCGCGGTTGGAGGGTTGCCGGCCAGCAAGCCGGGGCTTTATCGCTGGCACTCATGACCTGAAGAGAATCTTAGCGTCTGCTTCCGTCAATGGAACATCGACTCCGATCCCTGCCTGGGTTCCGGCTGTGACCTGCAGGAAGCTACTTGTAGAGAAGAACCGAGCAACGGGTCACCGGTTGCGGACGATCCATCCAGCAGTACGCTCGTCTTGTTTGGCTACGTTCCTATACATGGCTGCAGGCACGGCGTATACGTTTGATGGTCGAGCAACCCCCACACGCACAGTGCCGAAGATGCGCAGGACCGCAGTAGCGCGGATCGTCCCACAAGGTCGACCCGCGGCGAATATGCAGCGACGGAAGACGAAGACCGCACACTTCCCAGGAGGACACGACCCACATGTCCAAAATCAAGGTCGAAGGCAAGGTCGTCGAAATCGACGGCGACGAGATGACTCGGATCATCTGGCAATTCATAAAAGACAAGCTCATTCACCCGTACCTCGATGTCGATCTCGAGTACTACGACCTGGGTATCGAGCACCGCGACGAGACCGACGATCAGGTCACCATCGACGCGGCCATGGCGATCAAAAAGCACGGCGTCGGGGTCAAGTGCGCCACCATCACACCTGACGAGGCTCGCGTCGAAGAGTTCGGCCTGAAGAAGATGTGGCGTTCACCGAACGGCACTATCCGCAACATTCTCGGCGGCACCATCTTTCGTGCACCGATCATCATCTCGAACGTTCCGCGACTCGTTCCGGGTTGGACCAAGCCGATCATCATCGGCCGGCACGCCTTCGGTGACCAGTACCGCGCCGTCGACTTCAAGGTCCCCGGACCTGGCACCGTTACCATCACGTATATGCCGGAGGACGGCAGTGACCCGATTCAGCACGAACTTGTGCGCTTCACCGAGGAGAGTCTCGGCGGCGTCGTGCAGGGACAGTACAACTTCAACCAGTCGATCATCGACTTCGCCCGTGCCTCGCTGAATTACGGATTGCAGCAGAACTATCCGGTGTACCTCTCGACGAAGAACACAATTCTCAAGGCGTACGACGGCCAGTTCAAAGACACCTTCCAGCACATCTACGAAACCGAGTTCAAAACGGAATTCGATGCTGCCGGTCTGACGTACGAGCACCGCCTCATCGACGACATGGTCGCGTCGTCGATGAAGTGGGAGGGCGGATACGTCTGGGCCTGCAAGAACTACGACGGCGACGTCCAGTCGGACACCGTCGCGCAGGGCTTCGGCTCCCTCGGGCTGATGACATCCGTACTGCTCACCCCGGACGGTAAAACCTGCGAGGCCGAGGCTGCGCACGGCACGGTCACGCGTCACTTCCGTCAGCACCAGCAGGGCAAGCCCACCTCGACCAACCCGATCGCGTCGATCTTCGCGTGGACGCGCGGACTCGAGCACCGAGGCAAGCTGGACAACACACCCGACGTCATCGGCTTCGCGCAGGCGCTCGAAGACATGGTCGTCAGAACCGTCGAAGGCGGCCAAATGACCAAAGATCTCGCAGCCCTCGTCGGCGGCGATCAGGCCTACCTCACCACCGAGGGATTCCTGGGAGCACTCGACGAGAACCTGCAGAAGGCGCTTCGTTGACCCAGTGACCTCGGTTCCCGTGCGGAGAAGCACCAGCGGCCAATTCTCGCGCTCGACCCGCCGGCGACTCGCGATGCTCGCGTTGTCGATCGGCGGCTTCGGAATCGGCACCACGGAGTTCGCGTCGATGGGTCTACTCCCGGAAATGGCCACCGCGATGAACGTCTCGGAGCCGACAGCGGGCCACCTCATCTCGGCGTACGCGCTGGGCGTCGTCGTCGGTGCACCCGCTATTGCGACCCTGACAGCCCGCGTACCTCGCCGCATGTTGCTGATCGCGCTGATGGTCGCATTCACGGCAGGCAACCTCGGGACGGTCTTTGCTCCGAGCTTTTACGAGTTGATGGGGTCCAGGTTCGTCGCCGGACTTCCACACGGCGCGTACTTCGGCATCGCAGCTCTGGTGGCGGCCCACCTCGCCGAGCCCGGTAAGCGTGCGAAGGCAGTGGCGATGGTCATGATGGGGCTTTCGGTCGCCAACGTGGTGGGAGTACCCGCTGCCACCTGGTTGGGACAGTCGTACGGGTGGCGGAGTGCATTCGGCATCGTCGCTGTAATCGGAGCGTTGACGGTCACTGCGCTGATCATGTGGGTGCCGCGCCTCGACGGTATGCCTACGACGAATCCGATTACCGAACTCGGGGCACTGCGGCGCAGTCAAGTGTGGATGACACTCTTCGTCGCTGTCGTCGGCTTCGGCGGAATGTTCGCTGTCTACACCTATATCGCGTCCACGTTGACCGACGTATCCGGTCTCGCCGCTGCGCTCGTGCCAGTGGCGTTGATGATCTACGGCCTCGGCATGGTGACAGGCAACTACTTCGGCGGGTGGCTCGCCGACCGGTTGATGCTCCGAGGAACATTTGTCGGTCTCACGGCGATGGCAGTGTTCCTAGCGTTGTTCGTGCTCGCTGCGCACAACGCGGTCACTGCCCTGATCCTCTTGTTCCTGATCGGGGCATCTGGTGCCTCGATCGTCCCCGGACTGCAGACACGACTGATGGATGTCGCCGAGGATGCGCAGACTCTGGCGGCCTCCCTCAACCACGCCGCCTTCAACCTCGCCAACGCACTCGGCGCAATACTGGGCGGCGCCGTGATAGCCGCCGGATTCGGCTACACAGCACCGGCAGCGGTCGGAGCCGTCCTCGCCGTGGCAGGTATCGCCGTCCTTGCGACCGCCATGTGGATGCAGCGCCGGACGGACGCGAAAGTGCTAGCCGTCTGACGTCCTCTGTCCGACTTCTTCACCGAACCTCCACATTTCCCGCCGCTCTCCTCCATAGACGCCCTCTAGGGTCAGATGCATGACCCGCACCGTCCTCATCGTCGACGACGAGCCGACAATCTCCGAAGCGCTCGCGGCGCGCTTTCGGGGTGAAGGCTTCGACGTCGTTGTGGCTGCGGACGGTCCGTCGGCGGTTGAGGTATGCGCACGTGCGCGTCCGGACGTGGTCGTGCTCGATGTGATGTTGCCGGGTTTCGACGGCCTCGAAGTGTGCCGCCGAATCCAGGCCGAGCGCCCAGTTCCGGTGTTGATGCTGACGGCGAAGTCCGACGAGACCGACCTGCTGGTTGGCTTGGGGGTCGGCGCGGACGACTACCTGTCGAAGCCGTTCAGCATGCGTGAAGTTGTGGCACGGGTTCACGCGCTACTGCGACGTGCGGACAGAAACGCTGAGGCCGAGCCGGCGTTGACGTCACTCGGCCGGATTCGAATCGATCATCACGCTCGCCGGGTATCCGACGGCGACGGTGAAATACATTTGACCAGAACCGAATTCGACATTTTAGTCTATTTGGCGAGTCGTCCGCGTACTGCGGTTGCTCGCGAGACTCTCCTTGCCGAACTGTGGGGCTGGGAGGACTCGGCGAGCAGCCGTACCGTCGACAGTCACGTGAAAGCGCTGCGTCGCAAGCTCGGTGATGGCCTGATTCGGACGGTTCACGGCGTCGGGTATGCGTTGGAGGTGCCCCGATGACAATCAGCAGTGTCCTACGCAGACTGCCGCGTCCACTCGACCCGCTGCGGTCGTTCAAACTCAAGATTTCGCTCATCGTCGGCATCGTCCTGACCGTCGCGAGCATCACCTTCTGGTTCGGTGCTGGTTGGCAGTTTCGTTACGCGTTGCTGGCCGCGTTGGTCATGTCGTTGGCTGCGACGCAGGTGCTCGCACACGGCATGACGTCGCCCCTTCGCGAAATGACCGCGGCGGCGAAGGCGATGGCGAGAGGGGACTATTCGACGAGAGTGCGCGCGACGTCGCGAGACGAGGTCGGACAGCTCGCGGAGGCGTTCAACACCATGTCGACTGATCTGGAAGCTACCGACACATACCAGCGTGAGTTGATCGGCAATGTCTCGCACGAGCTGAAGACACCGATCACCGCGTTGCGCGCAGTCCTCGAGAACCTCGTCGACGGCATCACTGAACCCGATCCGGCAACTCTCGCAGTGGCGCTGCGGCAGACCGAGAAGCTCGGTGAACTCGTCACCGAGCTGCTGGATCTCTCCCGATTGGAGGGGGGAGTGCTGCCACTGCGTCCCGAGTGCTTCGGCGTGTGCGGTTTCCTTGACGCGGCAACCTCGGAGAGGGCCGGTGTCCGAGTCGATGTAGAACCACCCGACCTCGAGGTATCCGCCGACTGGTCCAGGCTGATGCAGGTGCTGGTCAACCTCGTCGACAATGCTTCTCGGCACGCACCGGCCGGCACAGAAGTGTCGGTTTCGGCAAGGGCGACGACTGACGGCGTCCGGTTCGAAGTCGTCGACGAAGGTCCGGGCATCACCGAAGAAGAGCGTCGTTCGGTGTTCGACCGTTTCACCCGTGGCGGCGCCGCGGATGGAGGCACGGGGCTCGGACTCGCTATCGCGCGGTGGGCTACCGAACTCCACGGCGGCACCATCGAAGTACTCGACCGGACTCCCGGTTGTCATATCAGGGTCGAGATCCCGCACTCCTGAGTCTTTCCGTCCCAACGGCGCACGCCCTGCGTGCCGCCGGTTCCAATCCTGCCTGAAACAATGTTAGGAGCTTGCCTGTGGTTTCCATCGATAAACCTCGGAATGCTTTGTCGCAGAACGAAACTCCGCAGAACCCGCTGGAGCGCAAGCGTGTGTCACTATGGCCGCCGAAGGTGTGGCCGGTACTCCGCTACTCCGCAGCTCCCCGTCGCACCATCGTCGGCGCCCTCGCGGCCGGAGTCGTCGGGGCAATCGTGCTGGGGAGCCCGGGCATCGGGTATCCGATCACCGCCGCCGTAATACGTGCGGTCGCGGCCTATGCCCGCCCCGAGCGGCTGACCCCCTGGCACGCCGCGGGGGCCGTTGCCGTCCTCGCGTTGAGTTCGGTGGCAGTCTTCCGTGCTGCTGACTGGCTGGTCACCATGTCCGTGTGGTTGGCGGTATTTGTCGCGGCCACCGTGCTGTCGAGCACCTGGAGTTGGACTGGACTGCTGCTGGGATCCTCGACACCGATTTTGTTGCCCGCCAGAGTGCTGCGCTGGACCACTCGTGGCACACGCCGGTTGAACGCGGGCCAGGTCCGTCTCGGACGGGTGGCTTTGGTCGGCGTCGTCACGGCGCTGCTGGTCGTCGTGTTTGCAGCCTTGTTCGCCGGTGCTGACCCGGCTTTCGGGCGAATCATCGACCAAGCCACTCCAGAATGGGACCTCGGCGCCGCCATCGGAAGAATCTTCGTATTTTTCATGGTGACTGCAGGCGCGCTCGCGGCGTCGTATCTGGCGATCAATCGTCCCCGATTCGACGATCTTCGGCGCCCATCCCGAACGACGGTTCGGCTGTGGGAGTGGATGGTTCCCGTCGGCGCCCTCGTCGTGTTGTTCGGTGCGTTCGTCGCAGTCCAGATCGCCACCTTGTTCGGCGGACAAGCTCACGTCCGGACAACTGACGGGTTGACGAACGCCGAGTACGCGCGCCAAGGGTTTTGGCAGCTGCTCGCGGTAACAGTGCTGACGCTGCTGGTGCTTGCAGTCACTATCAGAAATGCACCCCGCGTGTCCGGGTCAGATCGGACGGCACTGCGTCTGCTGCTGGGTGTTCTCTGCATGCTGTCACTGGTGATCGTCGGATCGGCTCTTCACCGCATGTCCCTCTACGAAGAGCAATACGGATACACGACACTGCGAGTGTTCGTTACTGCGGTCGAGTTGTGGCTCGGTTCGGTGTTCGTCCTGCTGATGGCCACCGGAGTTCGGATGTCGGGTCGTTGGCTGCCCAGGGCGGTAGGGGTCAGTGCAGTTCTGACGGTCCTCGCGTTGGCAGTCATCAGCCCCGATGCGTATATCGCCCGGCAGAACGTGGATCGCTTCGAGATGACGGGAAAGATCGATTCGTCGTATCTCGCGCGTCTGTCGGCGGACGCTACCGCAGAACTCGACCGGCTCCCCGAGCCCTACCGCAGTTGCGTGCTCGGCAGCGCTGTTTCCGGAAATTCGAGTTGGCACGAATTCAATCTTGCCGACTGGCAGGCCCGTCGAATTGTGGTCGAACAACGGCAACGAACGTGCGCAGACCATGCGGTACGGTGATTGTCGTTCAGCTGCAATCGAGGAAGGGAGCGCAATGAAGTTCGTCAATCTCGTTGCGACCTACCTCGTTCTTCTGGTGGTGCTCGCTACGGTCCAGGATTCCGCGTTTGCGGCTGCATTCGGACTCGTGCTCGCAGCGGTCGTCGTCACCGCCGTGATGATCTCGGGTCGACGCGGCCTCATCTATTTGCACATACGGAGCGATCACGGTCCCGACGACGAGCTATGCCGTCTCCGTGGATCTTTCCGCCGACAGAGCCGCCCCGATGAAGCGGGCCGGCCGATGCCGCGCGCACCCGGCCTCGTGGTGGGGGCGCTCTAAGTAATCGAGTTCTCCCACTCCTTCGCGCCCTGCACCTGCGAGGAATCCACGGGAGAATTTCACATGCTTCACATCAACGACGCCACCAGGCGGTTCGGTTTACTGACCGTATTCGGCGGCATCAGCTTCAGCGTCGACGAGGGCAGCGCCTGCGCCATCGTCGGTTCCAACGGTTCGGGCAAGACGACCCTGCTGCGGTGTATATCAGGATCGGACCGACTCGACGAAGGCACAATCGAATTGTTCGGTGACGCCGTCGACGAATCCTCGCCGGTCTTCCGCGCCCGGGTAGCGTCCGTCCTCGACGACCCGGGCACGTTCTCGCATCTATCGGTAAGCGAGCATCTCCAGCTGGTAGCAGCTGCCCATGGCGCCGCGAACCCATTCGAAGTTGCGACAGAAATTCTGGAGGCAGTGGGACTCGGCCGGGCCGGTGACCAGCTGCCCGTCACACTGTCCAGCGGCCAGAAACGCAGGCTTGCACTGGGATCGGCTTTCGTACGACCACGCAAGATGCTTGTTCTGGACGAACCAGAACAACGCCTCGACGCCGAAGGCAAGAAATGGCTCGCGTCCGCGCTCGTCCGAGAGAAGCAGTCGGGCTGCATCATTGTGATGGCCTCACACGACCGCGTGCTCGTCGACGCCGTTGCAGATACCACTGTGGACGGTGACGTATGGACACGATAGAACTCGCGCACATGCATCCGTCCGCACCGTCGATCCGCCGTCGGATCCGCAAGTGGCGCCGCGAACGTCAGTCGGTCGATATCGGGGAGCAATTGGCGGTGTGGGGTGCCCCGGTCTTCGTCGGTGCCGGGTTGATCTGGTGGCTCATCGGGCGACAGTCAGGAAGCATGGCAATCTCGGACATGATACCGGGCGGTGCGGGGAAGGTTGAGATCGGTTTCGGTTTCGGGGTCACTCTGATCGTTTGTGCAGCGTTGATGAAGGCGGTATCGGCACTCGGTCCCATTGCGATCGACCACACGAACCGACACTGGCTCTATTCGTCTCCTGTCTCTCGCGGAGCATTGTTGGCGCCCCGATTCGCGATGATGACTGCTGCCGGAGCGATGGCCGGATTTGTGCTTATCCGTGTGTCGACGCTGGTCACCGTAATCCCGGTGCCGTGGTGGTGGTGCGGACTCGTCGGTGCGGCGCTCGGAGCGGGAGTGGTGGGATTCGGTGTCCTGCGGCAGCTGGATCCGCGCGCAGACAAGCTGTATCGGGCGACAATTGCAACCATCATTTTGGTCGGAATACTATGTTGCGCACTATCTTTTGCCACGGTTCCTGCAGTTCCTTCGTGGGTAGTGCTTCTACTCGCATCGAGTGCTGTTCTCGTATCAGCGATCGGGGTAGCACTCGGTGCGCGTCGCCTTAGCCGGTTGGATCTCGTCGCCCTGAGCACTGGATCGGATCTTGTCACCGCGATGTCGGCGTCGACGATCATGATGGATACCTCGGTGCTGTCGGCTGTGGTGACAGCCCGGAAGTGGCGCCTTTTGGGTGCTGTGCGGTCACGTCGATTTCGCGGGGACAGACTGAAAGCATTGATCGAATCGGACATCCGCCGTGTGCAGCGCGATCGCGGATCGGTGCGCTTACTGGTCCTCATGTGTGTTCTGCCGTATGTGATCGCTCCGATCGTCGGCCCTGTGGCTATACCTGTAATGGTGCTTCTGTCCGCGGTGACAGTTGCGGGCCGGTTTGGGCGAGGGTTGCGAGATGTGAATGCGTCGAACACCTTTCGGGCAGTTTTCGGTGGTAGCGACGTCGGTATCAGGATGGCGCACCTAGTGGCGCCGGCGTCGGCAGTCTCGATCCTCTTCGTGGTGTGCTTGCCGATCCTCTGGCACTCCTCCCTGCTCGCCGTATCGGTAGTTCCGATCGTTGCCATGTTGGCGCTCTATCGATCGACCAGTCGGCCGCCGCTCGACTACGGCGGCCTGATCTTGGACACGCCCTTCGGCCAGGTTCCGGTGGACATGATTCGTCAATTGATGCGTGGACCGCTCGTTGTTGCCGCGACGGTAGTCATGCAACTTGTCGTCGGAATGCCCTGAGGAGGAGTCGATCCGACGGCGTGTGTAGATGCTTACGTTCGGATGATCGGCGGAGGTCGGTCGACACTCTGTGCTTATTGTTCTCAGGTTGCGTCTGCCGCCGTTCCGATCATCTCAAACTCGACCGGGGTGATCAGGCGATGACCACTGTGTCGCAGGGCTCGACTACCGTGCTTGACGTGCTTATCACCGTCTCTACTGTCAACGTCAATGGTGTCCGGGCAGCAGCCCGCAAGGGAATGCTGGCATGGTTGGAGACCACCGATGCCGAGGTCATCTGCCTGCAGGAGACCCGTGCGACAGATATCGAGCTTGCCAAGGCGCTGGCACCAGCCCTCGACTCGGGATGGCATCTAGTCTCGGCAGAGCCGTCGGCGAAGGGCCGAAACGGCGTCGCGGTGCTCTCTCGCACAGCCCCGGATGCTGTTCGGGTGGGAATTGCCGAGAAAGAGTTCGCTGACTCCGGTCGGTATATCGAGGCGGACTTCGGGGACATCAGCATTGCAAGTCTCTACTTGCCGTCCGGGGAGGTCGGGACAGACCGCCAGGCCGAAAAGGAACGATTCATGGCGGTGTTCGCCAAGTATCTGAAGAAGACGGCCAAGGCGGCTGCAGACAAGGAGCGGGACGTCCTCGTCTGCGGCGACTGGAATATCGCCCATACCGAAAACGATCTGAAGGCGTGGAAGGCCAATCGAAAAAACTCCGGCTTTCTGCCTGAGGAGCGCGAATGGGTCTCGGCCTTGCTCGCGGATACTGCTCCATGGACCGATGTCGTTCGTGAACTTCACCCCGCTCTCGAAGGTCCGTACAGCTTTTGGTCCTACCGGGGCAAGGCATTCGACAATGACACGGGTTGGCGTATCGACTACCAGCTCGCAACACGTGCGCTCGCCGAACGGGCCAAGGAAGCAGTCACCGAACGCGCAGACGCCTACGACGAGCGCTGGTCGGATCACGCGCCGGTGACGGTTCGATACCGCTAGAACCTGATGGGCAGCGTGTTACTTGGACGTGAAAAGATCATGACCATGTCTGCACCAGCACCTTCCGACGCACAGCAGGGGCCGCGTCAGCGCGTTCTGTCCGGGATCCAACCGACCGGGGACTCGTTCCACCTGGGCAACTACCTCGGTGCGGTGCGTCAGTGGGTTGCATTGCAGGACGAGTACGACGCCTTCTACTTCATCCCTGATCTGCACGCGATCACAGTTCCGCAAGACCCGAAGGCGTTGCGGCAACGCACTCGGATTGCTGCGGCTCAGCTGCTGGCGGTCGGTATCGATCCAGTGCGCTCCACGCTGTTCGTGCAGAGCCAGGTTCCGGAGCACGCGCAGCTTGCCTGGGTTCTCAACTGCATCACCGGCTTCGGTGAAGCGGGCCGCATGACGCAGTTCAAGGACAAGTCTGTCAAGCAAGGCCGCGAGCAGACATCGGTTGGTTTGTTCACCTACCCGATTCTGCAAGCAGCGGACATCCTGCTATACCGGCCCAACCTCGTGCCAGTCGGTGAAGATCAGCGTCAGCACCTCGAGTTGACGCGTGATCTCGCGCAGCGGTTCAATACTCGGTTCAAGAAGACTTTCGTCGTGCCGGATGTACACATCATCAAGGGCACCGCGAAGATCTTCGACCTCCAGGATCCGACATCGAAGATGAGCAAGTCGGGCTCCAATCCGGCTGGCATCGTCAATCTTCTCGACGATCCGAAGGTCACTGCGAAGAAGTTGCGCTCGGCGGTCACCGACAACGATCGAGTGATCGCGTTCGATCCGGATACCAAGCCCGGGGTCAGCAATCTGTTGGTCATCCAGTCCGCGTTGTCGGACTCTTCGATCGAGGAATTGGTAGCGGGATACGAGGGCAAAGGATACGGCGACCTCAAATCCGATACTGCTGATGTATTGACGGAGTTCGTCACCCCGCTCAAGGCGCGCGTCGACGGGTATATGTCCGATATTGCCGAGCTGGATCGTATTCTCGCAGACGGGGCGGAGCGGGCCAGAGAGGTAGCTTCGCGAACGTTGCAGCAGGTGTACGACCGAGTGGGGTTTTTGACTCCGCTCTCCTGACAGTGGGGGCGGACAGCGAGAGCCTGACACGAGAGGGTGATTGTCGTTCCCGACTTCAAAGCAATATTGCAGGAGCGTCGGGACAAGTGGCCTTGGTTCGATCACACCGTTCGAGCCGCTGACCGCTTCCAGAGCCAGAAGGGCAATTACTACGCCGCAGGGATGACCTACTTCAGCGTCCTGGCACTGTTTCCTCTCCTGATGGTGGGGTTCGCAGCAGCGGGTTTCGTGCTGGTCGGCCACCCGGAGTGGCTCGACCAAATTCGGACCCAGATCTCGGAGAACGTCCCCGGTAGCCTCGGCGAAACCATCAACACGTTGATCGAGACCGCCGTAGAGTCCCGGACCAGTGTTGGCATCATTGGTTTGCTCGGCGCGTTTTATGCGGGACTGAACTGGACGGCGAATCTACGCAAGGCGCTGACTGCGATGTGGGAGTCCGTCCACGAGCAGGGAAACTTCGTGGTTACCAAGCTCAAAGACCTTGCCGCGCTGTTCGGGCTCGGACTTGCCTTGGCAGTCTCACTCGGGCTCTCCGCACTCAATGGTGGATCGGTCATGCGGAGTCTGCTCGAACTCGTCAAACTGGACGGGGTTCCCGGCGTCGGCATTCTCTTGCGCATCGTGTCGGTTCTACTCGCTCTGGTCACGACCTGGGGTGTGTTCACCTGGGTAATTTCGCGTCTTCCGCGGGAACCGGTCGCGTTTCGT
Source organism: Mycobacteriales bacterium (assembly GCA_038242295.1). Classification (GTDB taxonomy): domain Bacteria; phylum Actinomycetota; class Actinomycetes; order Mycobacteriales; family Mycobacteriaceae; genus Rhodococcoides. The sequence goes on from JBBSSG010000109.1 coordinate 11,596, forward strand.
AGTGCGCTGAAGGGCGGTCTACTCGCCGCCGTCGGATTCGAGATATTCAAGCAGCTCGCCGCGGTGTACCTGGCGTCGGTCACCAATGGTCCGGCAGGGGTCGTGTTCGGCCCCATCATCGGCCTACTCGTATTCGTCTACACAACGTCGCGATTCCTGCTCTTTGCCACAGCGTTTGCCGCCACCACCAAGGAAAGTATGGCGTTGGTCTTCGTGCCGCCGCCCCAACCCGCCGTGATCAACACCAGGATCGAAGTCCACAAGGGGCCGACGATCAAGGGCGGTGTGGCGTTGGTCGGTGCTGGCGCACTCGCGGCTGCCGGACTCGGGTTCCTTGGCCGGCGCCG
>JBBSSG010000110.1:0-11898 GCA_038242295.1 Mycobacteriales bacterium
CTGAGGCCAGGTTGCGCGATCACAAATTTCTGGTTTCTTGTTAATGGTTGCGCACAAACGGACCGTGAAGCTACCTTGTATGTGTAAAACAGACTCCGTGACGGTTTTCCTTCGATAACCCGAACACTCTGGACGCACGTTCGAGGAGGGCCATGTCGATCCAAGAACTCGATGCGCGCTCGTATCCGACTCTCGCGCCCCTGTGCAAGCCGGATCTGCGTGACACAGTGTTCGATCGCCTCTGTGAAGTCGCGCATGCCGTTCCGACTCAGATGGCCCTGGTTGCCGACGATGGGGCCGTCACCTTCGATCAATTGGTGCACCGCGCGTACGCCTTCGCTCGAAAGATCGCCCGCCTCGCACCCGATGACTCCGAACCGATCGCGGTCGAAGGCTCGTGCACGGTGGAGGCAATCACCCTGATGCTCGCGGTCATCGCATCGGGCCATGCCCTGGTCCCGCTGGATTCGAACCTTCCGGTCGCCCGGCAAGAGCAGATCTTGAACCTGGCCGGCGCCCGACGGCTCAGGCTTGCGGACATCGAGAACGTCGACGACTCTTCTGAGCCGCTGCCCGTGGTGAAGGGCGATCGCGTAGCCATAATCGCGTTCACCTCGGGGTCCTCGGGTACCGCTAAGGGCGTATTGCTGAGCAACCGGATGTGTCTGAGCAAGGCCTACGAAGTCAGCTCCGCGCTCGGCTTGTCCCCCTACGACCGGGTCGGTAATGCATTACCGGTGAGTTTCGGCGCCGGAATCAACACCGTAGTGGCTGGTATCGCCAGCGGGGCCACGGTCTATTGCCTCGATCCCCGGAGCACTCTTCCCAATCAACTGCTCGAGTGGATTTCGGAGCACGCACTCACCACGCTGCACTGCTCACCGTCGCTGGTGCGCAGCGTGGCGGCCAGCTCGCCCGCAGCAGTTCAAGCCGCAGCAGTTCAAGCCGCAGCAGTTCGAACGATGCTCGACAACGATGTTCCGTCGCTGAAGTTCGTCACCACCTACGGCGAACCGCTGCATGCCAGCGACGTCGAAGCTTTTCGATCGGTTTCCGGTAGCGAGGCGACGTTCGTCAACTGGTATGCCACCACCGAAGCCGGCGGAGTCGCGAGTCGCAAGTACCGTGTGGGCGACCCTCTGCCTGCTGGCTTCCTCGCGGCAGGTACCGCTCCCAACGGCAAGAAGCTCGACATAGTGCGTTCGAACGGAAGCATCGCCGCACGGGGGGAGATCGGGCAGGTTCGCGTCACCGGCGATTGCTTCGCCGATGGATACCTGAACCTTCCCGACCAGACCGATGCCAGATTCACCACTGACGCCGGTCGCTTGCGGTACTGGACCGGCGACCTGGGACGTATCGACGACGACGGTGTTTTGCAGCTCGTCGGGCGCGCCGACGACGCGGTAAAGATCCGCGGGTATCAGGTGGAGCCGGCGGAAGTCGAAGGCGCATTGCGCTCTTTGGCGGGCATTTCCGATGCATCCGTCATCGCGTACGACAACGACACGATCCCCGACCTGGCCGCATTCTTCGTCGGCACTACGTACACAGCGGACGAAGTTCGAAGTGCACTGCGCGAGAAGCTTCCCGAGTGGATGGTTCCGAAATTCATCACGAGGCTGGAGTCCATTCCGCGGACCGAACGAGGCAAGGTCGACCGATCGAGCTTGCCCGACGCATCGGTGCGCCCCGACGAGCTGTCCGACTCCGCTCTGTCAGGTGCAACGGAGAATTGGTTGGCCCATCTGGTGGGTTACGAACTCGGACTCACTTCGGTGAACCCCGATGCTGATTTCGCGGAGCTGGGGGCGACCTCATTGGTGGCGACGAAGCTGCTGGTCGCGATTCGGGTGGCATTTCACGTGGAGCTGACTCCCGCGGAATTCATCAGTGCCATGACGGTGCACCGCCTGGCCAAGCTCATCGACGACAGGCACGCTTCGCTCGATCGAGCCAAAGCACGTTCGCACGCGAACCCAATTCTCGTTCCGTTGCGTGCGGAAGGTTCGAACAAGCCCCTGTTCGTCGTCGCCGGAGCCGGCGTTCCCGCTGTGGGACTGGCGTCACTTGCACGCCTACTCGAGGACCGGCCGGTGTACGCCCTCCAAGCGAAGGGCCTGGACACTCGCGCGTTTCCGCATCGGACGTTGAGCGGAGCGGCACATGCCTACGTGCGCGAGATTCAGCGCGACTGGCCGCACGGTCCGTACAACGTGGCGGGGCATTCGCTGGGCGCATGGATCGCTCTGGAGATGGCCGAGATTTTGCGATCACAGGGCGAGGTCGTCGAACAGGTCGTACTTCTGGATCCACGTTTGTATCGGTCACTGCTGGACAAGTTGCCGGGTGGAGAACGCCTCGAGGCTGCACCACCCGATCCTGGAAACCCGCTCTACAAGCCCAACGCCTGGGTGATCGCGAAACAGGTGTTGAAGGTGGCGACTGCAGGAATCGTTCGCTTCCGCACCACCGAGCGATGGCTCGCCTTCGGGATCATCGGATCGATGGCCCTGAAATGGCACAAGCCCAAGCCGTGGGACGGGCCCGTCACAGTCGTGGTGACGGAAAGCAACACCTCGGATCGTCGATCCTGGGAGGCCATCGCAACCGGCAGCCTGACCGTCACGGAAGTCCCTGGCAATCACATCGGACTTATGCGTGAACCGGTCGTTGCCACTGTCGCCGAAGTTATCGAACGGGCTATGAGTCCGGGAATGGGGCCACGTCGATGAACGCGGGCTACACAGAGCGCAGGATGTCGCTGACCACCGCAATAGCTGATCACCGCGCAATCAGCTGTTCCGATCCGCTATATACGCGTACCTTGGGCGACGAGGCTGTTGACGCGCACCAAGGAGGCACTCGCTCCATGAACAGCACGACTTCGAACAACGGGAGATCGAGCAGCAGGACTACGAAACGCCGAGTTTCGCCGTACGAACTCAACTCTGTCGAATTCCACCGCGACAACCTTCGCTATGTAGATGTCGGCGAGGGCCCCCCGATCGTGTTGGTCCACGGACTGTTGGGTTCGCACGAGTCGTGGGCGGGCCAGATCGAGCGATTGGCCGAGAAGCATCGCGTGATCGCGCCCGATCTCTTCGGCCACGGTTCCTCCGACAAGCCCTCGGGCGATTACTCGCTCAGCTCGCACGCCGCCACCATTCGAGATCTACTCGATCACCTCGCGATCGAGTCCGCACCGCTGGCCGGCCACTCGCTCGGCGGCGGCATCGTCATGCAGATGGTCTACCTTTTCCCAGACCGCGTGCAGAGCCTCGCACTGGTGAGCAGTGGAGGTCTTGGCCGAGAGGTCAGTTTACTGCTGAAGGCCGCGACACTTCCCGGCAGCGAGTTCGTTCTTCCCGTCCTGGCATCGGACTTTGTCCGAAAAAACGCCGAGAACGTCGTCGGCCAACTCGGTCGTTGGGGCCTGCCGGTTCAGCCGGGCAAAAGCATGGAAGAGTCTTGGCGGTCTTTCAAGTCGGTATCGGACAAGGACACCCGGGAAGCGTTCCTTGCATCCATGCGCGCCGTTGTAGGTCCTCGCGGCCAGACCGTCAGCGCAAAACAACATTTCGAGAAGTTCGAATCCATTCCGTCGCTGCTTGTTTGGGGTGGGAAGGACCGCATGATTCCCGCGTCCCATGCAGACAACATCAGGCGTGAGGTTCCCAACTCCAAGGTCGAAATATTTTCCAATGCCGGGCATTTCCCGCAACTCGATGAACCTGATCTGTTCTTTCGCATCCTCGACCAGTTCCTCGACAAGGGCATGCCCGCCTTGAAGCCGACGCCGATAGCATCGTCGGAATGACAGCGGCACTCTGACACGGTGGCCCTCACTCCTATGTTTCCACTCGGCAGTGTATTGCTGCCCGGTGAGCGTTTCCCGCTGCACATCTTCGAGCCCCGCTATCAGGAACTTCTCCAGGACTGTCTGTCGCAGGAGGACCCCAGCTTCGGCGTGGTGCTCATCGCGCGGGGGAAAGAGTCGGGCGGCGGAGACGTTCGGCATTCGGTAGCAACCACCGCACACATCCTCAGCCACGAAGAGCTTGGAGATGGCAGACATCTCGTCGAATGCGTCGGGGTCGAACGCGTCCGAGTCGACGCCTGGCTGGAGGACGACCCATACCCGCAAGCAGATACACGTATCTGGTTGGACGAGCCCGGGGCGAAGATCACCGAATCCGAGTTCGCCGAGGTGCAGTCGGCCGTGAGCCAGCTCTATCGATCGATCGGCGAACTGGCCGAAGCCGAGGGTACAGAGACGCCGCCCGTGCCGGAGTTCTCCGCACTCCCCGCCGAGGATGGCGAGCGACTGTTCAGTCTCGCTGCGCAAGTCCCGATGGGGCAGTCAGACCGCCAGGACGTCCTGGAGGCTCCGAGCGCATCAGCGAGGCTCGTCGCTCTCACCGAGGCGATCGACAACGTCACTGACATAGTGCGGTTCAGGCTGCAGAAGTAGCAGAAGCAAGGAATCCCGGAAGCGTTCGCTTCCGGGATTCTTTTTACTGTCTATTTGTAGCGGGGACAGGATTTGAACCTGCGACCTCTGGGTTATGAGCCCAGCGAGCTACCGAGCTGCTCCACCCCGCGTCGTTGTAAAACAGACTTTACAGGTGTTGACGCTCTTCTCCCAATCGCCAGGTCAGGCGTCGATGCCTGACCGCGCCCAGGGGAACAAGCATCGAGTCTTCTGAATCTACCGACGGACGGCCGGGCGTTCCAACTTCCCTCCCGAACGAAACAGCACTATTCCGATCGTGATCGCGGTGAGAATCTCCCAGGCCACGAACGTGTAAATAGTGGCCCGCTCGACGGCACCCAATGGTCCTACCTGCGCGACGAGCAGCGCCGAGACGAAGAATCCCACGGCGCCGAGAGCCGTACTGGCCACCGAGTACCAGCGCGGGCAACCGGACGCTGCGGCCGTACTCCGGGAAGCGGTACCGACGGCAACCGCGATTGCGTTACCTCCGCAGATCGCCAGGAATGCGCCGACAAGATGCGCCGATCCGTCCCCGGCGTGAACCGACGCAACCAGGATGCTCCCGGCTGAATACGCGACGATCAGGGCGAGATACACGCGTCGGCGTGCACCTCCGAGCAGGTGGGCGGAGCAGATCCCAGCGATCAGGACAGACACCGCCGACATCGTGAAGGACAGATTCATCAACGCGTACCAGTCGGAGTCGGCGGGTGCGCCGAGTTCGCTCACCGTGTCGCGGGTGTAGCTGTACCCGCCGAACATCCTCGCCGTCAGCGTCTCGGCCAGCAGGTATTGCACTGCCGCGAAGGCGAAGAAGCAGGCTGCGACAAGCGAACGTGTGCGGATGATCGTCAACTCCTCGGGCGGCTCTGAAAGCCTGTTGTTTCGATGGGTACAGTCGGATTCGGTTTGCACAGCGTCGTACGAAACGGCAAGGGGCCAACTGTGGCACGAGTACCTATCCGAGCAGACATCGACCGGGGCCGTCTCCGCGGACGGCGCCTGCCGAACCGCCTCGACGCTGCAGCCGTGGGGGTCGCACGATGAGCGACACACCAGTCCCTCCGCTGCGTCAGTTCGGGATTCGGGAGTCTTTGCGGCTCTTCGCAATCGGTTTCGTGCTCGCGTTCTATCAGATCGCGGCACTGGGCAAGTGGATCAGACAGCCACGACGCGGCTGGGCGGTACACGCGTCCGAAGGCGTTGTCGACGCGTTCTTCACCCTCGGCCCCACGTTCGTCAAGGTCGGACAATTGATGGCCTCGTCCCCGGGCCTGTTCCCCAAAGTCCTTGCCGATACCTGCCTTCGATGCCTCGACGAGGTTCCGCCCTTCCCCGGAGCTCAGGCCCGAGACATCATCGAAGCCGACCTGGGACGCTCTACTTTTGAGCTGTTTCAGCGCTTCGACGACATTCCACTGTCCTCGGCATCGGTGGCGCAGGTGCATCTCTGTGTACTCGAGGACGGGCGCGAAGCAGTGATGAAGGTGCAGCGCCGGGGCATCTACCACCGGATGAAGATCGATTTGCGCATCGCGTACGTCTTCGCCCGTGCATTGGAAAAGTACATCGAGTTCTTCGAAACGGCCAATGCTTCGGCCATCGTCGTCGACCTGCATGCGGCCACTTTCGCCGAGCTGGACAGCGTGGTCGAGGCGCGTCGTCAGGCATCGTTTCGGGCAGCGATCTCCGCCTTCGGCGACAACGAGTTCGTCACCGCACCCGAGGTCATCACCGAGTACTGCGGAAACCGAGTCATCTGTATGGAGCGGATGCACGGCTGCTCGCTCGACCAGTGCGAGCCTGGCGAGAAGTCCGAGCTCATCGTGCGACGCGCGGCGAAGGTATGGATGGAAGCGCTGGTGCTGCACGGGCTCTTCCATGGCGACGTGCATGCCGGAAACGTATGGGTGCTCGACGACGGCCGGGTGTCGTTCCTCGACTTCGGCGTCATGGGAGAGCTCGACGAACAGTGGCGTTCACTTTTGCAGGATCTGTTCCATGCCACCGTCATCGACGGGGATTTCACGAGGTTGGCGTCGAGCGTGAAACGCCTCGGAATCGTGTCCGAGGACGTCGGCTCCGACGCCGAGGTCGGCATTGTTCTGCAGGCGGTGTTTGCGCCGATGTTGTCGGATACGTTGGCGCACTTCAGTCTTACGGACTTCATCAAAGCACTTGTCGGCATGGGAAAGCAGTACCGAACATCCTCGCCCGAGGAGCTGATTCTCGTCGGCAAGCAACTCGGCTACTTCGAACGCTACGCGATCGAACTGGCCCCGAACTGGGCGCTCGGGACCGATCCGTTCGTCTTCAAGAACGTCTTTCCTGCCGAGGTCGCGGCATTATCGGCGGCCAGAGGCATCGAGCTACCGAACTAGCCTTCATCGGTCACTACCCCAGCGTAAGGACGACTTTTCCTTCCGCAGTACGGTTCTCGAGAGACATGATAGCCGCCCCTGCCTGCTCGAGAGGATAGACCGACGGCTCGGGCGCTGTCAGCAATCCCGAGGCCAGTAGCGGTTCCAGATCGGTCCACTGCGTGGCGAGGTAGCCCGGACGGGTCATCCACCACGCACCCCAACCGACTCCGACGACGTCGACATTGCCCAGAAGCAGCCTATTGACCTTGACTGTTGGAATCTCACCGCCGGTGAAGCCGAGGACCAGGATCCGACCGGACGGCGCGAGGCTTCTGATGCTGTCGGTGAAGCGGTCGCCGCCGACCGGATCGACGACCACATCGACGCCTTCACCCCCGGTGAGCTCCTTGACCGCGTCTTTCCACCCGTCGACCAGGACGACATCCGTGGCGCCCGCAGCGCGCGCGATCTCGGCTTTCGCCTCCGAACTGACGACGGCAATGACCCGCGCTGCCCCGAGAACCGGGGCCATGCGCAAGACCGAAGTACCGATACCTCCCGCCGCACCGTGCACCAGCACGGTCTCACCTTCGGCAAGCCTGCCGCGTTCCTTCAACGCGAAGTGCACTGTCATGTCATTGAACAACAGCCCTGCTCCGGACGTGAGAGAAACCGCCTCCGGGAGCGCAAATACGGTATCCGGCGAGACCACCGCAACCTCGGCCATGCCGTCGGACAGGCCAGTGAGGGCAGCGACGCGATCACCGGCACTCAATCCTGAACCTGCTGGAGCCGAGCGCACGGTTCCCGCGATCTCGCTGCCCGGTACGAATGGCAGTTCCGGCTTGTACTGGTAGAGACCGCGTGTAAGCAGAGCGTCCGGAAAAGCAACCCCGGCAGCGTGTACGTCGATGACCACAGCGTCTTCCCGCGCAGCCGGCTCCTCGATGTCGACGATCTCTACCGACTCCGGGCCGTCGAGACTGGTGATGTGTACCGCACGCATGAGCTGTCCTTTCCTCAGGCGAAGATGTGTATCTTCCCGGCGCGAAGCGCCATGTGACCCACGGTACAAAACCCGCCACCCGCGCTCAGACCCGCCCGCGTCGAAATAGACGACTGTGCCAAAACCGAGGACTGTGCTGCAATCGATGAATGAGCACAGAGATCTCGGACGTCCGTTCTTTCTGGGAAGGGCTGGACCTTCCTGGGCTCTTCGATGTGCACACGCACTTCATGCCGAAGAGCGTCATGGACAAGGTCTGGTCGTATTTCGATTCCGTCGGCCCCCTCACCGGCACGAAATGGCCGATTGCCTACCGCGAGGACGAAGACGTCCGTCTGGCCACCTTGCGTGAGTTCGGCGTTCGCGGGTTCACTTCGATGATCTATCCGCACAAACCGGCTATGGCCGAATGGCTCAACGCGTGGGGCGCGCAGTTTGCGCAGCGCACCCCGGACTGCATCCACACGGCAACGTTCTACCCCGAGGACTCCGCGGCAACATATGTTCCCGACGCCATCGCCGGCGGCGCACAGATCTTCAAATCGCACATCCAGGTCGGCAACTACTCGCCCGATGATCCATTGCTCGATCCCGTATGGGGGGCGATCGAGGATGCGTCGGTGCCTATTGTCATCCACTGCGGCTCAGGACCCGCGCCCGGCCAATTCACCGGCCCCGGGCCCATCAGTGCGCTGCTGAGAAGGTTTCCACGATTAGCCCTCATCGTTGCCCACATGGGCATGCCGGAATATAGCGATTTCCTGACGCTTGCCGAACGCTATCCGGCAATTCGGTTGGACACGACGATGGCCTTCACCGACTTCTCCGAAGCGTCATGGCCGTTCCCCAAGGCGGAAAAGCCGCGGCTCCGAGAGCTACAGAACCGAATTCTGTTCGGCAGCGATTTCCCCAACATTCCGTACCCGTACCTCGATGCTCTGACGGCTGTGCAGCGGCTCGACCTGGGCGACGACTGGGTCCGTGACGTCTGCTATCGAAATGGAGCCGAATTGTTCGGTCTAGCTTGATCTTTCACGCTATCCCTGTGATGCGGAGCCGACCCGCGGCGCCAACCACGCGGTGAGGTCGTCGAGTACGCGCTCTCGCTCGGGTTCGTTGAAGATCTCGTGATACAAGCCGTCGTAGACCTCGATCGTCAGGTCTTTCGAGCCCGCGGTCTCGGCGACCATCCGACTACCCGAAACACCGGCGAGTGCATCCGCGCTTCCGTGCTGCAGAAAGACTGGCAAGGTCAGTGACGGCAGCTTCGCCGGGTAACTCTCCATTGCGCCGACAAGGCCACTCGCCAGTCCGGCGGGGACTTTACCGTGGTGGACGAGTGGGTCTGCGTTATAGGCCGCCACGACGGCGGGGTCACGCGAGATCATCGCGGTGTCCAATGCTTGCACCGGAGCACCCGGGGCGATCTTGCCCAAGATCTTGCCGATCGTGATCTTGATTTTGGGAATACCGTCGCCCAGGATGACGGCCGGAGCGGACAGCATCAACGCGTCCAGCTCGTCCTGGTATTCGAGCGCATACGAGAGCGCGATTGCCCCTCCCATGCTGTGCCCGAGCAGAAAGGACTTCGATCCCGGGTGGTCAGCCCTGGCGATACCGAAGAGCTTGTGCACGTCCACCACGAAGTCGGACCAACTCTTCAGCTCGAGCCGTTTGCCACCCGAGCGGCCATGGCCACGATGATCTGGGGCATAGACGACGAGCCCCAACTCGCCGAGTTTCGCGATGACGTGGTCGTAGCGGCGTGAGTGCTCTCCGACGCCATGACACAGCACCAGCAGGCCCGAGATCTCACCACTCTCCGGCGTCCACACGTCGTACACGATGCGCGTGCCGTGAACTCCGCTGAACGAGGCCTCGGAGTGCTTCATGTGTAGTTCCCCTCACATCGGTATTGGTATGTCCATCCGATCATGCCGGGGGCTCGAAGTACACGAGATCGAGGCTCTGTTCGACACTGAAACACCCCCGCCCTTGTGGCGCAAGGTGATCGACCAGCAGTTGATCGACTCTTGGGACGGAGACATGTCGCGGATCAACAGGTGCTGCGGCCCTAGTCGTCCGTCTGGGCCCGCAGGTACCGCCCGAAGTGCGGGACAGTGAACGCGATGGTCCCGCGCTCCGCCGAATAGATCAGGCCCTTCTTGATGAGTCCGTCCCGAGCAGGCGACAGCGACGCCGGCTTGCGCTTGAGCTCCGTCGCTACTGCCGAGGTGGGCACCGACGCATCGTCACTGGACAGATCAGCCATCGCCCGCATGTACTCGCGCTCGGCCGGCGTCGCGCGCTCGTACCGCGATCCGAAGAAGCCCACCGCCAACTCTTCTTCCGCAGTGGGCGACGCGACGCGCACATCCTCCGCAGTAATCGGTGAGTCCGCTGCGACGTCCCAGGTCGCCTTGCCGTACGCCTGAACGAAATACGGGTATCCGTCGGCAGATTCGTACAACGCATCGAGCGCTTCGGTGGTGAACTCGACATCCTCTCGATCTGCCGGGGCGATCAGTGCCAGATCAGCCGCGGAGCGTTCGAGCCGGCCGATCCGGTGATAGCTGAACAACCGCTCCGAGTAACTCTTCGACGCCGACAACACCGCAGGCAGATGCGGCAATCCGGCCCCGACGATGATGAGCGGGGCCGTGTCTTGACTGAGCTCATGGCAGGCGGCGCAGAGCGCGGAGATGTCGGCCGGCCCGAGATCCTGCATTTCGTCGATGAAGATCGCGATACCGACGCCCACGTCGGCGGCGAGAGAGGACGCGTCCAGGAGCAGTTCGACAAGATCGATCTCGATGTCGCCTGAATCCGCGCGACCGGTCTTCGCTGGCACGTCGATACCGGGCTGCCACCGCTCGCGCATTCCTTTGTCGACCGATGCGCGCAGCGCGAATGCCTTGAGTACACCGAGAAATTCGTCGACACGTTCAGGGTCTCGATGGGAGGCCGCGATGCCGCGCACTGCCATGTGCAGGGCGGAGGACAGTGGTCGGCGAAGTTCCTGATCCGGCCTGGCCTCGATCTTTCCGGTGCCCCATCCGCGTGCAACGGCCGCGGACCGTAACTGGTTGAGCAACACTGTCTTCCCGACGCCGCGCAACCCGGTCAGTACGACGCTGCGTTCGGGTCGGCCTCGGGTGATGCGTTCGAGTACGACGTCGAAGGCGTCGAGTTGCTTCTTCCGACCGGCTAGCTCGGGTGGGCGCTGGCCTGCGCCGGGAGCGTAGGGGTTGCGCACGGGGTCCATGAGGTCAAAGTAACAAGAGGACTAGCAGATTATGCGGACATCTAGCCCGTGTCCTAGAGAGGCTTAGCGAGACCTAGCGAAATTCTTACCGTATCTACTTGATTCTGGTCTATTTCATAGATCGAAGTAGATAAGCCGATACTTGCGTCTCCGCAACCTCGAGGGCTAGATTGGCCAGCGTGAAGCGCATTCTCGTAGTACACCGCCGTAGCGGGGTCTAATTCGGACCGACCCCTCGCTACGGGTCGTTGTGCTATCTCGGTCCTTCCTTCGCATTCGGAAAGACCACATCATGAACGCTCTCACTTCTTCTTTCTCCTCGAACGACTGCTTCGCCGCTCGATACGGCACCCCGCTTCCGCGAGATCTACGGATACATGCGGGCGAAATGAGTTGGACGACTTTCACGCGGCAATTCTGCTCCACCGCCGGGCCTATCCGCCTGGGCAGCTGGGCGTCATGCCCCGGGCACGGCGGCCGGACGACGTTCGACGCCACCTTCGGAATCGGCGATTCCATCCACTCTGCATCGGCCACTTCCTTCGGCCCGATCGACGCGCTGACCTCGATGCTCTACAACGCCGGCTTTCATATCGAGATCATCTCGTTCCATCAGCAGACAATTCTGGATGGCCACATCGCTACCTTCGTCCTCGGTGAATTCGACGGCCGTCAAGAGTGGTGGGGGGGGCAGGGCCACAGCCGAGCGGACGCGGCCAGGCGGGCGCGCATCGGCGCCGCGCCCATCCGCCACGGAGCAAGCGCA
>JBBSSG010000111.1:0-11879 GCA_038242295.1 Mycobacteriales bacterium
CGTGAACCTGATCATGCGGTTCTACGACCTCGATTCGGGCAGAATCAAGATCGACGGCGTCGACACCAGGGATATGACACGCGACCAACTGCGCCAGCGGACAGGCATGGTGCTGCAGGACACCTGGCTGTTCGGAGGCTCTATTCGTGACAACATCGCCTACGGCGACCCGAACGCGTCCGAGGAAGAAATTCTCGAAGCGGCGCGCGTCAGCTATGTCGACAAGTTCGTCCATTCGCTACCGAACGGTTACGACACCATCATCGACGAGGAGGGAAACAACGTCAGCGCCGGCGAGAAGCAGTTGATCACAATCGCGCGTGCATTCCTCGCCAAACCGCTGATCCTGATCCTCGATGAAGCAACCAGCTCCGTTGATACGCGTACAGAGCTGCTGGTCCAACAAGCGACCGCCGCGCTGCGCACCGACCGCACGAGCTTCGTCATCGCGCACCGGCTCTCCACCATTCGCGACGCAGACCTCATCGTCGTCATGGAGGACGGGCACATCGTCGAGCAGGGCAACCACGATTCATTGGTCGAAGCGGGGGGCGCCTACAGCAGGTTGTACTCCTCGCAATTCGCGTAGACGCCCTAACCGCATAGGGTTGGGCCGGTGAGCGCTCCGAACGACCCCTTCTTCAGCATCGGTACCCGTCTCGAGGATCGGCTCGGTCGAACCGGCACGATCAACACCCCACACGGTGCCGTTGCGACGCCCGCATTCATCGCCGTCGGGACAAAGGCGACGGTCAAGGCAGTCCTACCCGAGGCGATGAAGGAACTCGGGGCACAAGCCGTGCTCGCCAACGCGTATCACCTGTATCTGCAGCCGGGTTCGGACATCGTGGAGCAGGCAGGCGGACTCGGAAAGTTCATGAACTGGGACGGCCCGACGTTCACCGACAGCGGCGGTTTCCAGGTCATGTCGCTGGGCGTCGGCTTCAAGAAGGTCATCTCGATGGACGCCGACCGCGTCGAATCCGATGATGTCATCGCCGAGGGCAAGCAGCGCCTCGCCCATGTCGACGACGACGGAGTGACTTTCGTTTCGCATCTCGACGGCTCGCGCCACCGGTTCACCCCTGAGGTGTCGATGCAGATCCAACACCGGCTTGGAGCCGACATCATGTTCGCCTTCGACGAGCTCACTACCTTGATGAATACCCGTGGCTACCAAGAGAAGTCGGTCGACCGTACCCAGGCTTGGGCGGAGCGATGCGTCCTCGAACACGAGCGGCTCACCGCTGAACGCGTCGGGAAGCCGTATCAAGCGCTGTTCGGAGTAGTGCAGGGAGCGCAGTACGAGGATCTTCGACGTAAGGCTGCGCACGACCTCGAGACGATTACGGGGGAAACCGGTCGCGGTTTCGACGGGTACGGCATCGGCGGTGCACTCGAAAAACAGAATCTCGGCACCATTGTCCGCTGGGTGAACGAGGAACTGCCCGAACACAAGCCGCGGCACCTGCTCGGTATCAGCGAACCGGACGATTTCTTCACGGCAATCGAGAACGGTGCGGATACTTTCGACTGCGTCAATCCCTCACGGGTGGCACGGAATGCGGCGATCTATGTCCCGACCGGCCGGTTCAACATCAACACTGCGAAGCACCGCCGCGACTTCACCCCGATCGACGAGAACTGCGACTGCTACACCTGCGCCAGCTACACCAAGGCGTACATCCATCACCTGTTCAAGGCCAAAGAGATGCTGGCCTCGACCCTGTGCACCATCCACAACGAGCGATTCACGGTGAAGTTGGTCGACGATATTCGTGCGGCCATCGAGCAAGGCACCTTCCACGAATTCAAAGAGGAATTCCTGGGGCGGTTCTATGCAGAAAAGGGACGCTCCGCGAGCTGAGCCTCGAGGTCCGATATCCGCGAAAGCAATTCTTGTTCACGGGCGGCCGCGTCCCGCTGATACAGCTTGGACAATCTAGTGATGTACGCCTTGTCGTACCGAGGGATGATGCTGCGCGAGCAGTTCCAGTCGAACGCTTCGACGTCGATGATGATGGCGCGTTCGCACTTCGCGGCAATGACGCCGTCGTCCAACTGCTTCAGTCGGTCCAGTAACGCCGGATCGGCGTCGGCTTCGATTACGCGGGCCCGGCCATAGAGCTTGAGTCGCTGCTTGAGTGGATAGTTCACCAGAAACAGGGCGACGCGTCCGTCGTGGTCGAGATTTCCTGCCGTCACATATTGATTGTTGCCGCGGAAATCAGCGAATCCCAGCGTTCTGTCGTCGAGTATCTGAAGGAAACCAGCAGGGCCGCTTCGATATTGGATGTACGGCCATCCTGATTCGGCGACTGTTGCGATGTGAAACTGATCGGCTTCACGAATGATCAGCTTCTCGTTGGAGTCCAACGGCATCGGCCCGTCATCGGGTCGTGTCGTCTGCGAACCGTAGGCACCGAAGCTGCCCTTTGCCTGCTGGCGAGCGATGGCAGCCGGGCCGAACATCAGATGGGGATAGCGGTTGCCAGTCATCTCTCCTGATTACCTCGGGGAGCGGGCGTGCGCAAGCTGGGACCAGGGTCGGCCCCGAATTAGCCCTTGCCGATCAGTTGTCGCTCAGTACCGTAAAAGCTCGATCCGATAGTTGCTGGTTGTCGACATCGAGAATCTGGTTCCAGAGGTATACCGCTTCGGGGCCGTAAGCATGGCCATGGCCGAACGGAACATCGGCGGCGAACACCATGTCCAAGGTGACCTGCCAGAACGATACGAATGGGACCCAGTTCATGCCCTTGTCGATGTCGTCACCGCGCGACTCGTCGAGCCAGTCAGGTTTGTTGAGCAGCAGACTCGGCGACCACCATACGATCGGATCGCTTGGATGCTGCCAATAGACGATGCGCGGTGATTCCCAGGGGACGAGGTCCGGCGCATCGAGGTCGTCGGCAGTCGCGGCGAAGCGCACATTCTCCCCGCCGTAGATGACGGGTAGAATCTCCCGACTGCCGGGATCTCGGGACTCAGTGATCCGGCTCCACTGCTCGGTGAAGTTAGGGGTGCCCACGAACAGGGCCCCGTCAGTTCGGGCGATCATGTCCTGGGCGCCGGAGAATGCGTCCTGTGCGCCGTACGACCCGAGTGACTCTCCGAATACCAGCAGCTTGGGCCTTTGCTCGGGAGCTTGCTTGCTCCACTGGGCGTAGACGGCTTCGAACAACGCGCGTCCGGCAAGTTTGGGAGTTTTTCGATCCGCGAGAAACGCCAGCGGGCTCGCCAAGAACGAATACTGCATCGACGCAATCGCAGAATTGCCTCCCGTCATGTACTCGAGTGATGCAGCCACGTCCTGATTTACCCAGCCCCGTCCGGTGGTGGTGGCCACGGCAAGATAATCGCGATCGAATGCACCGGTCCGATCGAGCTCGGCGACAACACTATTGGCGAGGGCGTCGACGACGGCCGGGCTGTCGTCGAAACCGTTGGCATCAACCGATGCCCGCCCGGCATATGCCCGGATCGGCTCCTGGGCAGGAGCTCCCGTCACCTCGGTAATCTGTGCTGCATTCGGCCCGCCGGCGACGAAGGTTCGGCCTTCACGGCCGAGCGATTCCCAACTCTCGAGAGACTGGGGAGATCCGGAGCGTGTCGGCGAGGTTGGTTGGACCACCCCGTCGGCCGTGGACTCGTCGACTACAACGGCAGAACCGTTGGCGATGCGCGAAATCTCGGTCGAAAGAATGCCTTCGATCATGAGGACCACGACGACGGTCACGATCAGTGCGCTGACGCCCATCGCAACGGGTGCGGGTAGAAAACGATCACCCAGACGGTAGAGCAGGTCCACGAGCCGGCGAAGTCCACGTCCGATGACTAGACCGAGCAAGAAAACCACGACGCCGACTACGAACACGCCCGGGTAGTCCCAGCTGCTGTCAGGTTCGATTCCCACGAGTTCGCGGGAGATGTCCTGCCACCACGATCCAAGAATCAGAAAAGTAGGTAGCACGATGAGAGCCACGATCCCGATGGCGATCCAACCGGCTCGCCGCCAACGCGGAGGCCAGTGGCGGGTCAATCCAAATCTGTGGAACAGCCAAACGACGAGTGTGCCGAGACCGTAGCCGATCACGGCACTCATTCCGCTGGCCACAGCTTGGAGATACCAGGGGCGCGGCAACAGTGACGGAGACATCGACCAGCTGTAGAAAGCCAAGGCGAAGAGCAAACCAATAGGGCTGAACCTACTCAGCCAGTGTTGAATTCGTCGGAATCGTACGTTCTCTGGCAGCGGCTCGCTTTTTTCGATCGTCGACTGCTCGACGTTCGCATTCTCTTCGGTGAGCTCAGGCATTTACAACTCTCTGATCGATCTCGGTAGAACTTGCGAAGGTCATCGTGCTGGTTTTGTAGTGACTTTTAGCTCGCCGATATCGGCGAGCGGCTGCACCGGTGTCCGTATCGCAGGTAGTCATCAGCCATCCCAAGAATGAGAAGAAATGTTGTGGTCTGGACGTTACCCCCGAAGATGAACCGCTGGATGCGGACCGCGATCTGAACACGACACATGTGGCCGTGACGTTCGCGTGTTCATCCGGTCAGCTCGGTAAGCGCGGATTATGGCATCGGTAAGAAGCTGCCCAAATAGAGATTCGGAAGCGAGAAATCGGATCACCCTAGACGGCATCGATACAAGACGCATTTAATGGGCGAGATTCCAGTCTTTATACAAGCCGGAGAGTTCATCAATTCGACTGATAACCGGGAAAGAATTGATAAAAACTCCTCAAATTCTTCTATTCGATTTTGTAGACTTGCCTTCTATTGAACTGTTATTTTGGTTAGCTTCTGATGTCTACACAGACAGAGCTCTTCTACGAGCGAAAGAAGAAGTCATGACAAAACACCACACCAATGCTCGACAAAACACCAATCTCGGTGAGTCGCTCTCGCTGAACACAGTGTTCCTCAGGCCGGGTGAGGCTAGCGAGCTTCCGAAGTTCAGGATCCCGGACGGCATGAGCCTGCCGGAGACCGCTTACCAGATCGTGCACGACGAAGCGATGCTCGACGGCAATGCGCGGCTGAACCTCGCCACCTTCGTCAGTACCTGGATGGACGACGAGGCTAAGAAGCTTTACAGCGAGACCTTCGACAAGAACATGATCGACAAGGACGAGTACCCCCAGACCGCCGCAATCGAGGAGCGCTGCTGGAAGATTCTGGGCAACTTGTGGCACAGTCCCGACGTCGACAACGCTATCGGCACTTCGACGATAGGTTCATCCGAGGCGTGCATGCTCGGCGGCCTCGCACTCAAGCGACGCTGGCAAGGCCGTCGTAAAGCGCAGGGGAATTCGACCGAGGCCCCGAACATATTGCTGTCCACTGCAGTTAAGGTGTGTTGGGAGAAGTTTTGTAACTACTTCGAGGTGGAACCGCGATGGGTGCCGGTCAGTAGAGACCACATGGTGCTCGACGGGTACGAGCTCGAGAAGTATGTAGACGAGAACACCATCGGGGTGGTCGCCATCATGGGGCAGACCTACACCGGCATTTATGAACCGGTCGCCGAGATCGCCAAGAAGCTCGACGCAATCCAGGCCGACACCGGGCTGGATGTTCAGATCCACGTCGACGGCGCCTCGGGAGCCATGATTGCTCCGTTCTGTCAGCCCGATCTGCAATGGGACTTCCGCGTCGACCGGGTGGCTTCGATCAACACCTCCGGACACAAATTTGGTCTGGTGTACCCCGGCGTCGGCTGGATCGTTTGGCGAGACGAAGAAGCTCTGCGCGCGAGCATGGTCTTCCATTGCAGCTACCTCGGTGGTGATATGCCGACCCTGGCTCTGAACTTCTCACGTCCGGGGGCTCAGGTATTGCTGCAGTACTACATGTTCCTGCGCTTGGGTTTCGAAGGATTTCGAGAGGTGCAGCAAGGCTCACTCGATGTTGCTCAACATCTTTCGTCGAGAATCGCCGAAATTGGTGCTTTCGATCTAGTCAGTAGGGGAGATACCATTCCGGTCTTCGCTTGGCGCCTCAAAGAGGGATACACCGACACCTGGAACCTGTACGACCTTTCCGATCGGCTACGGATGAAGGGGTGGCTTGCTGCTAGGGCGGTGTTGCCAGACATCGGTGCAATGGAATCGATCGGTACAGGAGCGGGCCCCAAGCTCGTCCCTTTAGGATGAGGCCGAAGTTAGACGTGAAGGTTTCGCCTGTTCATTCAACTCAAAGGGAGCACTCCTTGAGCTCGAACCAATTCGACACACCCGCACAGCCTGTCGTCGATTCCAAGCGGTTGTGGGCGGGAGGGGCCGCCACTGCGCTGGTGGCCGCTTTGATCGGTGCAGTAGGCCTGTTGGTCGTTCGCGACCTACTGGACATTCCCGTCATCACTTCGGCAATCGAATACGGTAGCTCGCAGTTGGCTACCCTCATCGGGTACGGCGTGATCGCGGCACTGCTGGCCACCGGGCTGCTCCACCTCCTTCTGATTTCCACGCCGCGAGCGGTCAGCTTCTTCGCCTGGATCTGCGTACTGGCCACAATCGTGGCGACACTGTGGCCGTTCACTATGGACGCGACCCTCGCGTCGCAAATAGGAAGTGGCGCACTGTATTTTGCGATGGGAGCCGCCATCGTATCGCTGCTCTCCGGCGTTGCAGGGTCCGCAACGCGGCCGAGACCCATGACGAATCCCGGCACCCATCCCGGCATGTACTGACTGTCGAATTTGGTGCGCGTCGACTGGAGGGTGCGCGGAGCGAACCGGTTACACGGACCCCTGGTAGCTTGGCTCGCGCTTCTTGATGTACGAGATGACGCGGTACGTGATGGGCATGACCAAAATTTCGACCAGGGTCTTCCAAATGAAGCCGACGATGACGTAGTTGATGAAGTCATCCCACGTCGTGATTCCGATGACGCCCGCAGCGATGGAGCAGAAGATCAGGGTGTCGAAGAATTCACCGACAATGGTCGAACCGATCAGGCGTGCCCACAGATGCTTCTCTTTCGTGCGCTCCTTGATGGCCACCAAGACGAGCGAATTCAACATCTGCCCGACGAAGTAACCGGCGAGGCCGGCCAACACCAGCCGTGGGACCACCCCGACGACAGTCTCGAGTGATTCTTGATTCTCGTAGAAGCTCGCCGAAGGCAGTTCGATCACGACCCAGAAACACACCGCGGCCAAGATGATGGACCCGAACCCCAGATAGATGGCGCGTCTGGTCGCTTTGAATCCGTACACCTCGCTCAGGACATCGCCGAGAATGTAGGCCAGAGGGAACAGGAAGAAAGCACCATCGGTGTTGATCGGCAGCACCTGCAACGGGCCGAGGAAGACCTCGCTGTCACTGAAGAACGCCACGCCCTTGCTGGCAGTCACATTCGAGATGATCAGCGTCGCCACGAACAGTGCCACGATGGTCGGATAGTAACCACGGCTCACATGTGCAAATTGCGCTACGGCACCTGGTTTGTCTTCGGGATTCTGAGCTGTCACGTGGCTTATCCAAACATGAGAAATTCCCAGGTCCGAATCGGTGCGATCGAAATATCCGTTATGTCTCGAATATCCAGGGCATCGAGGGAAGTTTTGCGGGTTCGAAGCGGCTGAGTAACTCCTTCGGGGTCGCCGGGCCGGTCATCGCCAGCGATTGAACCAGGATGCCCAGCACATCCTCCGTCCCGACGCCTATCGCTGCCAAAGCCTCGAGCGTCATCGCACCATCGCGCTTCGCGAGCCTTTCGCCCCGCACGTTGAGCGCCAGCGGAACGTGCGCGTACACAGGGGCCGGCAGATCAAGCAACGAGGCCAGATAGGCCTGACGCGGCGCGGACGTCAACAGATCGTCGCCGCGCACCACCTGATCGACACCTTGCGCGCCATCGTCGACGACGACTGCCAGGTTGTAGGCGGGTACGCCGTCGACGCGCCGGAGAACGAAATCGTCGACCAGTCCGTCAAACCTGCCCGCGATGGCGTCGTCGACGGAGAATTCGGTCACGTCGGCACGAAGTCGCAGTGCAGGAGTCCGCACTTTCGACGCTTTCTCCGCCGTTGTGAGCTTTCGGCAGGTCCCCGGATACGCACCCAGCGGAGCGTGGGGCGCCGAAGCAGCCTCCAGAACTTCCCGACGCGTACAGAAGCACTCGTAGGTCAGTCCAGCTCTATCGAGGCGGGCAATGGCGTCGTCGTACAGTTTTATGCGCTCGGACTGACGAACTACCGGTCCGTCCCAGTCGAGACCGATAGCCGTCAAATCTGCGAGTTGCCGTGCCTCGGCGCCCTCCTTGACGCGGTCCAGGTCCTCGATTCGCATCAGGAACCTACGGCCGGTGGATCGAGCGAACAGCCAGGCGAGCAGCGCGGTCCTCAGATTCCCGATATGCAGATCGCCCGACGGGCTGGGGGCGAATCTTCCGGCGCCTCGGCTCACGCGTTCACTCTAGTCGGCACTGCGTCGGAGTCGCTCGGTACGTGAGGTATTAGGGAAACCATTGTGCTGCAATTATTTTGAGCTTGGACGCCGCACCTGATCATTCGATCGAAAGTTCGTTGGCTGGCGCAGATTCTGGTAGCGCCAGCTCGGGAAAGACAAATTTTCGCATAGCCCACCAGCGGAATACGGTTGCCAAGAGCGTTCCGACGATGGTGGCACTGATGAAGTCAGCGAAGTTTTCGACCACCAACGAGACGTGCGGGGTTCGCAAGTGAAAGATGTAATTCGACACCACCAGCGGCACCTGATTGATCAGCAGCCCGATCCCCGCCACGACAAAGAACAAGGTGGCCTCGTGCGCGCGCTCGCGGCCGCTCCCGAGCAGTGAACTCCCACTCACGGTTGGGTACATAGGAAGCGCCCGATTCGAAACGTCGGCAGATTAAGTGCTTTCCGGCGAGTACTCGCTTGATGGAGATGTCGTTGCGCTGGGTCGATCAGCGACCGCACGGTGGCGTCGGTGTTGTCAGCGGCAGCCGATGGATGCAGGCCACATAGGCATTCTTGCAGTTGATAGTTGCGCTGTGGTCATAACCTACGCCGTCGGGTTCGTCGCGCGCCCTCTCGGTGGCATCGTCTTCGGCCACTACGGAGACAAGTACGGCCGAAAAAAGCTACTCCAACTCAGCCTGGTGCTTGTCGGCGGCGCAACGTTCTTGATGGGCTGTCTGCCGACCTTCAATCAGATCGGCTACTGGGCGCCCGCGCTGTTGGTGGTGCTGCGTTTCATCCAAGGCTTCGCTGTGGGCGGCGAATGGGGCGGCGCGGTGCTACTCGTCGCTGAACACAGTCCGAACAAGAGCCGCGGATTCTGGGCCAGCTGGCCGCAGGCCGGTGTCCCCGTCGGCAACCTACTCGCGACTGTTGTTCTACTCGTACTGACCACCACACTGTCGGACGCAACCTTCTTCAGCTGGGGGTGGCGCATAGCTTTCTGGCTGTCCGCGGTGATCGTTTTCATCGGCTACTACATCCGCACCAAGGTCACCGATGCGCCGATTTTTGTCGAGGCACAGAAGCAGGCCGCGGTCATCAAGGCCGCGTCGTACGGAGTCTTCGAGGTTGTCAAGCGATACCCGCGTGGAGTGTTCACCGCCATGGGCCTTCGGTTCGGCGAGAACGTCATGTACTACCTCGTCGTCACCTTCACCATTACCTACCTCAAAGTCGAGGTCGGCACCGATACGCAAACAATCCTGTGGTGGATGCTCGCCGCGCACGCGGTGCACTTCTGCGCGATTCCGTTGGTGGGCAAGCTCGCCGACCGCATCGGTCGACGCCCGGTGTACTTGCCGGTGCAATTACCGCGGGCACTTGGGGATTCTTCGCCTTCCCGATGTTCAACAGCGGCCATAACGCCGTCATCATGGCAGAAATGTTCCCGACGCGCATGCGCTATTCCGGTGTCTCCCTGGGCTATCAGGTCACCTCGATCGTCGCCGGTTCGCTGGCCCCGATCATCGCAGTGTTCCTGCTCAACAGATATGGATCCTCGTTTCCCATCGCCTGGTCTTTGGCCGGGTCGTGCACTATTACGTTGATTGCTGTCATTGCTGCCCGTGAGACGAAGGGCCTCGCATTGGAGTCGATCGATATCGCCGACGCCAAAAAGCTTGCAACAGAAGCAGAATTAACTGAAGCAGGGTTGAAATGACGGCCCTGACCGGCCGTCGCGCACTGGTCACAGGTGGTGCAAGCGGAATTGTCGCAGCGTGTGCCCGCGCTCTTGCCGAGCTCGGGGCCAAAGTCACCATCGCTGACGTCGATGAAAGCGCCGCGAAGGAATTGGCAATGGAACTGGGCGGAGAGGCGTGGGCGGTGGACCTATTGAATGTCGAAGCCCTGGAGAACCTCGAACTCGATATCGACATCCTGATCAACAACGTCGGTATCCAGACCGTCTCCTCGATAGTCGATTTCGACCCCGCGGCGTTTCGACGAATCCAGCGGTTGATGGTCGAGGCACCGTTCCTGCTCATCCGAGCTGCGTTGCCCAGCATGTACTCCCGTGAATTCGGTCGGATCGTGAACATCTCGTCCGTCCACGGGTTGCGAGCATCGGAATACAAAGTCGCCTACGTGACGGCCAAACACGGCCTCGAAGGGTTGTCGAAAGTCACCGCGCTCGAAGGCGGCCGCCACGGTGTGACCAGCAACTGCGTCAACCCAGGATACGTTCGAACCCCACTGGTGGAGCGTCAGATTACCGACCAGGCTGCCGCGCACGGAATCGAAGAGAACGAGGTTCTAGAGCAGGTCCTGCTCACAGAGAGTGCGATCAAACGACTCGTCGAACCGTCCGAAGTTGCTTCCTTGGTTGGTTGGCTGACCTCGGCGGACGCAGGCATGGTCACCGGCGCGTCGTACACCATGAATGGCGGCTGGTCGGCGCGGTGACACTCTTGGCCGCGCACTTGTCGGCACTTGCCCTCGCTTGCCATCGCCCTCGCCTGCCTCGCATGAATGGTCCATTGCAACGGTCTATCCGTTGCGATGGACCATTCATGTTCATGCCGAGGCGATTTTAGGCTCGGCGACCAAGTTGGGCGAGGACTTTCGTCTGGCGATCGGCCGAATCGGATACCTCGACGGCAGGACCGCACACCCCGTCCATCTGGATGTTGGCGCCCATCTGCTCGATGAAGGCCTCGACAAAATCGAGATCGCGATCGTCGATGGGGTGATCGAAACCAACCGGGTGGGCGATGTCCCAGGCGTGGACGATCAGATCGAAGCTGTAGAACGACCCGATCGACGCTGCTAGGTTCGTGCGCCCGAAGTGGCTGTCGTATTCGAGGTTCGCACGGGCGGGGTCGTCGAGAATCTCCTGCATCGCGTCGCGGACGTGAAGCCACGCAGCGACGGGATTGTCGTCGACGGAGGGGCCGTCGGGGATGGAGAGCCCGACGGGTTGGAGTGTAGCTCTCTCGGTATCTATCAGGTGTTTTACAACGTCGCAGACAGTCCAGCCCTCGCAGGTCGACGGCGAGTCCCACTGCTCGGACGGTACTGCTTCGATCCGCTGTGTAAGGACGGCAGCGAGTCGGCGGTATCGGTCGGCGATCGGTTCCGGGGTTGTCATGCAGTCGATTCTGCAGCGTTTACGGTGTCCAGACAATGGAAATTTCGAACGTATTTTCGAGAGCTGACGATTCGCCGTGCCACTGCAGTGTTTCGATTGCCAGCAGTTCCTTGAAGCAGGGGAGTGTCAGACCATGGCTGACCTCTGAAGACACGAAAAAGCCCCCTGTGAACGAATCACAGGGGGCTTTCCCTTCGGCGGAGGATAGGGGATTTGAACCCCTGAGGGCGTTAACCCAACCCGCGTTCCAGGCGAGCGCCATAGGCCACTAGGCGAATCCTCCGTGGGGAAGCATACCGGGTAACCCCCTCCAG
>JBBSSG010000112.1:0-11820 GCA_038242295.1 Mycobacteriales bacterium
GGCAGCACTCTCACCGTGTATCCCACGGCACCGCTGATCGGCAATTCTGTGTCGGTTGCGAACACCTCGCCGAGCGTGTCGGAACCGGTGTGCGACATCGTCACAGTGCGAATGTCCATCAGCTCTTCGTCCTCACCCACCCGACCAAGGACAGCTTGTACAACGACATCCGACGGAGCCAGTCCACCGAGACGGACATAAGCTCGCAACGTGAGCTTCGCGCCGATCACCGGGGTGTCGGGCAGCCCCCCACTGTCGACCTGCACGACCTCGACGGTATGCCAGGCTTCCTCGACGCGGTGCCGGTATTCGGCCAGGTCTTTGGCGCCTGCGTAGGCGTTCGCGTCCACACCCTTGGCAGCTTTGGCCGCGGGAGCGTAGTAGTCGAGCGTGTAGTCGCGAACCATTCTGGACGCCAACACCTTTGGGCCCAGATGTTCGAGGGTGTGCCGAACCATTTCGATCCACCTCGTCGGAACGCCGTCGATGCGGTCGTAGAACTTCGGGAGCACAGACTGTTCGAGAAGTTCGTAGAGCGCGGCGGCCTCGAGGTCGTCGCGGCGGTTCTCGTCGGTGACACCGTCGGCCGTCGGGATGGCCCAACCGTTGTCGCCGTCGTACATCTCGTCCCACCAACCGTCGCGGATCGAAAGGTTGAGTCCCCCGTTGAGGGCAGACTTCATTCCTGATGTGCCGCAGGCTTCGAGTGGCCGCAACGGATTGTTCAGCCAAACATCGCATCCCCAGTACAGGAACTTCGCCATCGACATGTCGTAGTCGGGCAGGAACACGATGCGGTGACGCACGTCTGCCTCGTCAGCGAATCGAACGATCTGCTGAATGAGAGCTTTGCCACCGTCGTCGGCCGGGTGAGATTTTCCTGCGACGACCAACTGCACCGGACGCTCCGGATCGAGGAGCATCCGGCGTAGCCGCTCGGGTTCGCGAAGCATCAATGTCAGTCGCTTGTACGTCGGCACTCGTCGCGCAAAACCAACGGTCAGCACATTCGGATCGAAGACGCCTGATGTCCAACCGATTTCGGCCTCGGTGGAGCCCCGCTCCAGCGCCGACCGGCGGACCCGGCGTCGAACCTCGTCGACGAGTTGTCCCCGTAGTTCGTTTCGCGTCGACCACAGTCTCTCCGACGGCACGGTGCGTAATTGCTCCCAACCGCGCGCTTCTTCGAGGGCGCGCGCGCCGACGACCTCGTGCGCAAGTTCCATCCACTCCCTGGCGGCCCACGTCGGTGCGTGAACTCCGTTGGTGACCGAACCGATCGGTACCTCGGCCGCGTCGAACCCGCGCCAGAGGTCGTTGAACATCTGCCGACTGACCGAGCCGTGCAGCTTGGACACTCCGTTGGCGCGCTGCCCCAGACGCAAACCCATGTGCGCCATGTTGAACACCGAACGGTCGCCTTCACCGCCGAGCGCGAGAATGCGCTCCATCGAAAGGCCGGGTAACAGAGCGGAGTCTGCAGATCCGTCGCTACTGCCGAAATAGTGCCGCACCAGATCTGCTGGAAATCGGTCGATTCCAGCCGGGACAGGGGTGTGCGTGGTGAAGACGGTGCCCGAGCGCACCGAAGCAAGAGCTGCATCGAAGTCCAGGCCCTGGGTGGTGACAAGTTCGCGAATTCGTTCGGCACCGAGGAAGCCGGCATGGCCCTCGTTCATGTGGAAGACGTCTGGGTCGGGCAAACCGTACTCGTGGGTGTAGGCCCGAATGGCTCGCACTCCGCCGATCCCCGCCAAGATTTCTTGCTTGATTCGGTGGTCCTGGTCACCGCCATACAACCGGTCCGTGACGCCGCGCAATTCGGGGTCGTTGTCAGCAATGTCGGAGTCGAGCAGTAGCAGCGGCACCCGTCCGACCTGAGCAATCCAGACGCGCGCGCGGAGCACTCGTGAACCGGGCATGGCCACGTGGATCAGGACGGGTGTCCCTGCCGAATCGGTCAGCAGACGCAGTGGCAGTCCCTGAGGATCGAGCGAGGGGTACTTCTCTGTCTGCCAGCCCTCTGCCGAAAGCGACTGCCGAAAGTAACCGGAGCGATACAGCAGTCCGACGCCGATCAACGGCAGTCCCAGATCGGACGCAGCTTTCAGATGATCTCCGGCAAGGATGCCCAATCCACCCGAGTAGTTGGGTAGCACCTCACTGACGCCAAACTCCATCGAGAAATACCCGATTCCAGAGGGGAGCGAACTGTCGTTCTTCTGCTGCTTTTGATACCACAGCGATCGGGACAGATAGTCGCGAAGGTCGGCGGCCAACTCGTCGAGTCGGGCTACGAAGCCGGAGTCGGTAGCCAGCGCCTGCAATCGAGCCGGCGCTACTGCACCCAGCAATCCGATCGGATCTCGTTCGCTTTCGACCCACAGCAGCGGATCGATCTCCTCGAACAATTGCTGCGTGAGCGAGTGCCACGACCAGCGGAGGTTTGTCGATAGCTCCTCGAGGGCACTCAAACGCTCGGGAAGGTGGGCTCGGACAGTGAACCGACGCATGGCTTTCACGGGTCGAACCCTACCCACCCGTAGCGACGTTGCGCATCGGCGTGCCGATCTCGTCCGACGGACGGACGGACGCGCAGTCGCCGCTACTGCACTACGGTTGTACTTCAAAGCACGCCGACCATCAGGCACCACAGTCCAGCGAAGAACGGAGCGTGAAGTGACAGGTCGACTCGGTATCGACAATGTCCTTCCAGACACGGCCACCGGAAAGTACCCCGCGAAAGCAGTGGTGGGTGAAGCATTTCCGGTTTCGGCAGACGTGTGGCGTGAGGGCCACGACGCTGTAGCGGCCACACTCGCAGTGCGCGGCCCAGGGTTGCGCACTCCCCTACGAATCACGATGACACCGGGCCTCGAACCAGATACGTTCGACGCTCTCTTCACTCCCACCGCTCCCGGTTATTGGATTTGCCGGATCGAAGCGTGGAGCGATCCGGTAACGACCTGGAGACACGCTGTCGAAGCCAAGCTCGGCGTCGGCCAAAGCGCTGCCGAACTTGCCAACGACCTCGAGATCGGCGCACGTGTTTTCGAGCGTGCAGCCGCAGGAGTTCCTGATGATCAGCGCGAACTACTGACCGACGTCGCCGCGGCGCTCCGCAACACCGATCGGCAACTGCCCGCTCGCGTCTCCCCTGCCTTCGCTCGTCCGGTCACCGAGTTGCTCAGTGAATTCCCGCTTCGCGAACTGGTGACCCGCGGGGAAGCGGTCTACATCTGGGTCGATCGAGCGCGAGCACTCAACGGTGCGTGGTATGAGTTCTTCCCTCGCTCCACCGGTGGCTGGAACGAGGACGGCTCGCCGCGTCACGGCACGTTCGCGACGTCGATCGAGCAACTTCCCAGGGTCGCCCGCATGGGTTTCGACGTCGTCTACCTTCCACCGATTCACCCGATCGGTTCGATCAACCGCAAAGGCCCGAACAATACGCTGACGCCCGGCCCCGACGACGTCGGCTCACCGTGGGCGATCGGTTCCAAAGACGGCGGCCACGACGCGATCCATCCGGAGCTGGGTACCGAGGCCGATTTCCGTGCGTTCGTCGATGCTGCGGAGGCGCTCGATCTCGAGGTAGCGCTTGATCTGGCTTTGCAGGCAGCGCCTGATCATCCGTGGGCCGCGACCAACCCGGAGTGGTTCACGGTTCTTCCGGACGGCACCATTGCCTACGCCGAGAATCCGCCGAAGAAGTATCAAGACATCTACCCGGTGAACTTCGATAACGATCATCGCGGAATCTACCGCGAGGTGCTCCGTGTCGTGCACCATTGGATTGGCCTGGGAGTGAAGATCTTTCGGGTGGACAATCCACACACCAAGCCGCCGGACTTCTGGGAGTGGCTGATCGCGGAGGTCAAAAAGTCGCATCCCGAGGTGCTGTTTCTCGCCGAGGCGTTCACCCGGCCTGCGCGCATGTACGGCTTGGCCCAACGCGGTTTCACGCAGTCGTACACATATTTCACCTGGCGGGTGGCAAAGTGGGAACTCACGGAGTTCGCGGAGGAACACGCTCGACGCAGTGACGACGCGCGTCCGAACCTCTTCGTCAACACGCCGGACATCTTGCACGAAAGTCTGCAGCACGGCGGACCGGGAATGTTCGCGTTGCGGGCCGCCCTTGCAGCGACGATGTCTCCGACCTGGGGTGTGTACTCAGGCTTCGAGCTCTACGAGCATCAGGCCGTGAGAGCCGGTAGCGAGGAGTACCTGGACTCGGAGAAGTATCAGCTGCGTCCGCGAGACTTCGACGGCGCGTTGGCTCGGGGTGAATCGCTGGAACCGTGGCTGGGAACGCTGAACTCCATCAGACGAAACCATCCCGCCCTGCAGCAGCTTCGCAACATTCACTTCCACCACATGGACAACGACGCTCTGATCGCTTATTCGAAGTTCGACCCCAATACCGGCGACTCGGTTCTCGTGGTGATCAATCTCAATCCGTTCGGGGTCGAAGAGGGCACGATCTGGCTCGATATGCCACAGCTAGGGCTCGACTGGCAGGACAGCCTCACTGTCATCGACGAGGTGAACGGTCAGCAATTTCATTGGGGACAAACCAACTTTGTCAGGCTCGAGCCATGGAAGTCGGTAGCGCACATTTTTGCGCTTCCCCCGATGCCCTACCCGGCACGACTCGAATTGGCCTACCGCGGCAACCGAAAGTGAGTGGGAATCTACGTGAGCGACACATCGAAGACCTCTGACATCGCGCCACCGAGCAGCAACGACATAGAACTGCTCGCCCAGGGCACGCATTACAACCCGCATTCGGTTCTCGGCGCCCATGCGGCCAAAGGCGGCACTGCGATCCGCGCGCTGAAGCCGAACGCGGAGTCGGTCCTCGCACGGATCGGCGGCGTCGACTATCCGCTGACTCACGTCGCCCACGGCATCTTCTCGGCACTCGTTCCCGTCGAGGATCTGACGGACTACCGCCTGGTAGTGGCGTGGCCCGGGGGCAGCACCGTCGAGTCCGCCGACGGATACCGCTTCCTTCCCACTCTCGGTGAGCTCGACCTCCACCTCTTCGGGGAAGGTCGCCATGAGCGGTTGTGGGACATCCTCGGTGCGCACCAGCAGAACTACACCACGCCCGACGGCGAGGTCCGTGGAACGTCGTTCGCCGTGTGGGCACCTGCCGCGGCCGGAGTCACCGTCATCGGCGGTTTCGATGGCTGGGCTGGGCAGAGCTTCCCGATGCGCGCGCTGGGTTCGACCGGGGTATGGGAATTGTTCATCCCCGATATCGGCCCCGGAACGATCTACAAGTATCGCGTCCACGGAGCCGACGGTGTCGCACGCGACAAGGCCGACCCGATGGCGTTCGCGACCGAGATCCCGCCTGCTACCGGATCTGTCGTGACGCAATCCGAGTTCGAGTGGACCGATCAGAAGTGGATCGATTCGCGCGGCGATGTCGAGCCGATGTCCGGCCCGATGAGTGTCTACGAGATTCATCTCGCATCCTGGCGTCCGGGCCTGGACTACCGCGAACTCGCCCGGCAGCTCTCCGAATACATTCTCGAGACAGGTTTCACCCACGTCGAGCTACTACCCGTCGCCGAGCACCCGTTCGGTGGATCGTGGGGATATCAAGTCACCTCGTACTACGCTCCGACGTCGCGGTTCGGCAGCCCGGACGATTTCCGTTACTTCGTCGATCACCTGCACGAGGCCGGCATCGGCGTTCTGGTGGATTGGGTTCCTGCACACTTCCCTAAAGATGAATGGGCGCTGGCCCAGTTCGACGGCGGCCCACTGTACGAACACGGCGACCCGAAACGCGGCGAGCAACTGGACTGGGGCACACTGGTTTTCGATTTCGGTCGCCGCGAGGTTCGTAACTTCCTCGTCGCGAACGCCCTCTTCTGGATCGAAGAGTTCCACATCGATGGTCTTCGTGTCGATGCCGTCGCATCGATGTTGTATCTCGATTACTCACGCCCCGAAGGTGGGTGGACCCCCAACATTCACGGGGGCCGCGAGAACCTCGAAGCGGTGGCGTTCCTGCAGGAGATGAACGCCACCGTCCACAAGAAGTTCCGCGGGGTTGTCACTGTGGCCGAGGAGTCGACGGCGTGGCCCGGCGTCACCCGTCCGACCAGTGTCGGCGGCCTCGGCTTCAACATGAAATGGAATATGGGGTGGATGCACGACACCCTCGATTTCCTCGGACGGGACCCGATCCATCGGACGTTCCACCACCACGAAATCACGTTCTCTCTCGTCTACGCCTGGAGTGAGAACTACCTGCTGCCGGTCAGTCACGACGAGGTCGTGCACGGCAAGGGAACTCTGTGGACTCGCATGCCGGGCGACGACCGTGCGAAAGCCGCCGGTATGCGCGGCTTGCTCGCATACATGTGGGCCCATCCCGGTAAGCAGTTGTTGTTCATGGGTCAGGAATTCGGGCAGACGCGCGAGTGGTCCGAGGAGCGCGGACTCGACTGGTATCAACTCGACGACAACAACGACAGCGGTTTGCACCGGGGCATGCTGACGTTGGTCAGCGACCTCAATGCCGTCTACCGCGAGCATTCCGCGCTATGGACTC
Organism: Mycobacteriales bacterium; assembly: GCA_038242295.1. Lineage (GTDB taxonomy): Bacteria > Actinomycetota > Actinomycetes > Mycobacteriales > Mycobacteriaceae > Rhodococcoides. Next base: position 6,578 of record JBBSSG010000112.1, read on the forward strand.
TCGACTCGTCGCCGAGCGGGTATTCGTGGATCGACGCGAACGACACCGAGAACAATGTACTGAGCTTCTTGCGTTACGGATCGGACGGCACGGTCGTCGCCTGTGTCTTCAATTTCTCAGGAGTAGTACGCGGCGACTACCGTGTCGGACTACCGGAGCCAGGACGCTGGATCGAGATCCTCAACACGGATGCGACCTCGTACGGCGGCACTGGTGTAGGCAATCTCGGAGAAGTATCGGCAACTTCGCACTCGTGGCACGGCCGACCGGCATCTGCACAGGTCGCACTACCAGCCAACGGCGCGATCTGGTTGAAATTGGAGCGATAGATGAGTGGCGGTCGTACACGACGCACCCTGTGGATGACCGCCTCGATCACCGTGGCACTGCTGGCCGGATGTAGTCAGACCGTAGACGGCCGCGCAGTCTCGGTCTACGAAAATCCGTTCGCTGTCGCCGGCCTCCCCGTCACCGACGGGCCCAGCGGCCCAAGACCGGGGGCAGTGAACTCGACGCTGGACGTCAGCAATGCCGAGGGTACCGATTCCGACATTCTCGCCACCAATGCGATCGACGACATTCAGCGGTATTGGACGCAGACCTACCCCGAATTGTTCAAGACGCCGTTCACACCGGTTTCGGAGTTGATCTCGTGGGACGCCAGCGAAGATGAAGACGAGGGAATCAGGTTCTGCGGCTTGAGGACCGGCGGCGTCCCCAACGCGGCGTACTGCACCAGAGACGACACCATCGGGTGGGATCGGACCATTCTTTTGCCCGCCCTGATCGATGCTTTCGGACCGATGTCCGTGGTGATGGTCATCGCGCACGAATATGGGCATTCCATCCAGCATCATTCTGGTCTGGTCGGCGACGACACACCGACGATCGTGGCCGAGCAGCAGGCAGACTGCTTCGCCGGAGCTTTCATCAGGCATGTGGCCGAGGACAATTCGCCACACTTCACGATCAATACATCCGACGGGCTCAACGATGTTCTCGCTGCGACGGTCGCCGTGCGCGATGTGGATCCCAACGACCCCGATTCGGTCCACGGCACGGCATTCGAACGGGTCTCCGCTGTGCAAATTGGGTTCACCGACGGCGCAGCGTCATGCATGAAAATCGACGAGGCCGAGATCGAATCACGTCGCGCGGACTTGCCGCAGAAGTTCAGCGACGCCGACGACGACGGCGAACTCGCGGTCACCAAACAAACGCTCGAGGCGTTCGTTCGATCGTTCGAGACACTTCTCGAACTGCCGGATCCCCCAACTGTTTCCTATAACGGCACCGACACCGACTGCCCGGAAGGCACCACGACTGAGCCTGTGTCGTACTGCGCCTCCACCAACACGATCGGAGTGAACGTCGGCGGGTTGGCAGACTTTGGGACCGCTGAACGCCCGCGACGCGGGGATGTGATCCCTCTCAACGTATCCGGGGACTACAGCGCGTATGTACTTTTTGCCTCGCGCTACACGCTCGCGGCACAGAACTCTGCCGGCCAGGCCCTCGACAACGCGCAGACAGCACTGCGTTCAGCCTGCTTGTCGGGGGTAATCACCGCAGGCCTCAGCTCTGAGAATCCCGAAGCCACCGGACTCGAAGTCTGGCTCTCGCCAGGGGATCTCGACGAGGCGGTGTCCGGGCTACTCAGCAACGGCCTGACCGCAAGCGACATCAACGGCGTCACCCTGCCGAGCGGGTTCTCGCGCGTGGATGCATTCCGCACCGGCGTCCTCAGCGGCAGAGAGATGTGCAACGTTCGCTACCGCTAGTTCGGGCAGCTCAGTAGAGGGCGGAAGCCAGCTTTCGACGGGAAGCGACGACCACTGGATCTGCGGCATCGAACAATTCGAACAATTCGAGGAGTTGTGTGCGCAACCTCGTACGTTCGTCGCCCGCGGTGCGCTTCACACCAGCAATAAGACGCGCGAAAGCTGCCTCTGGATTCTGCTGCGAGAGCTCGACATCCGCCGCCTCGATCTGAGCGGTGACGTCTGCGGGCGTCGCGTCGGCCTTCGCGATTGCCTCGACATCGACATTCTGCACGCGAGCGAGAAACTTGACTTGCCGCAGCGCGGCCACCGCATCGGTGTTCGACGGTTCGTCGTCGATGATCGCTTGGTACTGACCGATCGCCTTATCGAAGTCGCCTTCCTCCAGCGCTTCCTCGGCAGCAATGAGCCGTGGATCTTCGATTTCTGGTTCGTCCTCGACGGGCGCTGCCCCGGGAGGCCCACTGAGTTTGCCTTCAGTTGCCTGCTCGATCGCCTCCAGCCACTTACGAAGCTCGTCGTCCGGCTGAGAACCCTGGAAGTCTGCGAGCGGTCGGCCAGCGGCCACGGCGACGACCGTCGGGATGGCCTGCACACCGAAAGCCTCGGCGATCTGCGGGTTGCTGTCGACGTCGACGCGCGCGTGCACCCATGCACCGCCCGCCTCCAGCGCCAGCTGACCTAGCTGCCGCGTCAGGGCAACGGACTGAGGCGAACGAGCAGATCCGAGATCGACGATGACGGGCACTTGCGAAGACCTCTGCAAAACTTCGGCTTCGAACGTGGCGGTCGTCACATCGACGATCGGCGGCAGACCGTCTCCGTTTTCATCACTCACAGCGGCGGCCGGGGGCGCTGGTCGATCTTTCAATGCCGAAAGATCCACTGCGCCAGCGATTGAGGCTGGAACGGTTGCTTGCGGACGGGCGGATGAGCGAGAACCGGGTCGAGTCACGCCTAACAGTTTGTCACTAACTCGGCTCACTCACTACCTCAGAGGTTCACCGACGAGGTCGGTGTCTTTGGTCGGGTTCGGCTGCGAAGTACTCAACTCGCCAAGTCGGCCGGTGCGTACTGCCCACACCTCGAAGATGACACTTCCGAAAGGCGGGATGCTGGAGAACAATCCGATCAAAGTCGTCTTCCAGGTCCAACCAAGTTGACGCGCGGTAATCAGTGTCACTACGACGAAAAGCACGAAGACAGCGCCGTGCACCATCCCGGGAATCCGGACGGCCCCTTCGTTCTGCGGGTCCGGCAAGTATTTGAATGCCATCGCGATCAGTAGTCCGAGCCACGTGAAAGCTTCGAGAATTGCGACAAAGCGGAAACGCTTCGCGGTCGTGCTCAGATTCAGAAAATTTGGCATGCCGGTCATTGTGCCCGAGATCTACGACGGTGTGTAGTGGCTCTGGTCTCACCCCGCGGACGAGACCAGAGTCACTCCATCGCTACCTCTTGGAAACTGCTACTTCTTGGGAACGCGGACGATCAGTGCGTCGCCCTGTCCCCCGCCGCCGCACAGCGCTGCTGCACCGATGCCACCGCCGCGTCGCTCGAGTTCGAGAGCCAGGTGCAGCGCGATCCGCGCCCCGGACATACCGAGCGGGTGCCCGATGGCGATGGCGCCGCCATTGACGTTCACCTTGGAATCGTCGATTCCCAACTCACGAGTCGAGGCGATACCGACCGCAGCGAAGGCTTCGTTGATCTCGATCAGATCCAGGCTCTTGGGATCGATCCCCTCCTTCTCACACGCCTTGACGATTGCGCGGGCAGGCTGGCTCTGCAGCGATGAATCCGGTCCTGCCACGACGCCGTATGCACCGATTTCCGCGATCCACGACAGTCCGAGACTCTCGGCCTTGTCCTTGCTCATGACAATGACCGCGGCCGCACCGTCGTTGATGGTCGACGCGTTGCCGGCGGTGATGGTTCCGGTCTTGCTGAACGCCGGACGAAGTTTTCCGAGCGTGTCGACGGTGGTGTCGGCGCGAATGCCTTCGTCCTGACCGAACTCGATCGGGTCACCCTTGCGCTGCGGAATCGACACAGGAACGACCTCGTTGTCGAAGACGCCGTTCTTCCAGGCGGATGCCGCGCGCTGGTGTGATGCGGCTGCGAAAGCGTCCTGCTCCTCGCGGGTGCTGGCTGCACTTCCTTCGTTGCGGCTCTCGGTCAGTCCGCCCATGGCCTGGTCGGTGAAGATGTCGTAGAGACCGTCGTAGGCCATGTGATCACGCATGGTGACATCGCCGAACTTGTATCCAGCGCGACTCTTCTCGAGCATGTGCGGCGCCTGCGTCATCGATTCCTGCCCACCTGCGACGACGACGTCGAACTCACCCGCACGAATCATTTGATCTGCCAACGCGATCGCGCTGATGCCCGACAGACACACCTTGTTGATCGTCAGTGCCGGCACGTCCATCGGGATGCCTGCGGAGACAGCAGCTTGACGGGCCGGAATCTGCCCGGCGCCAGCGGTGAGAACCTGCCCCATGATGACGTATTCGACGAGTTCGGGCGCTACACCTGCCTTGTCCAAAGCGCCCTTGATCGCGATCCCACCGAGATCGGAACCCGAGAAATCTTTCAACGATCCGGACAGTCGACCGACCGGCGTACGAGCCCCGGCAACGATGACAGACGTGGTCACGATATTCCTCCAAACTTGTGCAACAGAAGTCAGTAGCCGATCCCTCGCGACAGCCCCGGTGGGCGGTTCGACGGCATGGGCGCTAACGTCGACTCTATGACCTCGACCACGCAGTCCTCCACTGGAGTCCCCCTTCGCTCCGGCCTCGTCACCGCTATCGATCACGTCGGCATCGCGGTGCCGGACCTCGATATCGCGATCGCTTGGTACACCGATCACCTGGGCATGGTGTCCGTCCACGAGGAGGTCAACGAAGACCAAGGCGTCCGCGAGGCGATGCTGTCCTTCCCCGGCGCCTCCGCTGATTCTGCGGCACTTCAGTTGTTGGCCCCGCTCACCGAAGAATCAACCATCGCGAAGTTCATCGGACGCAACGGGCCAGGACTGCAGCAATTGGCCTATCGCGTCAGTGACATCGAGGAGATCTCGGTAGAGCTGCGCGCCAAGGGCGTACGACTGCTGTACGACGCCCCCCGACGTGGCACTGCCGACTCGCGAATCAACTTCGTTCACCCGAAGGACGCGGGCGGCGTGTTGATAGAACTCGTCGAGCCGGCCCACGACTGAGAGACGAAAACAGCGGATTGACACACCGTCTGGCTCATTAACCGTCACAGCGGTAAATTGACCGCCATGGCCAACGAGCAAGACCGCACTGGTGTGCAACTCCCCTTCTCCATCGTCCGAAAAGGCTTCGATCGCGATGAAGTAACAAACTATTTCGAACGGTTCGACGCCGAACTTCGGCTGACGACGGCAGATCGCGATGCCGCTGCGTCTCAAGCGCGCGACCTTGCGAAACA
>JBBSSG010000113.1:0-11583 GCA_038242295.1 Mycobacteriales bacterium
AGCGCCGTGGCGTGCCCTTCGACGGGCAGGTCCGGGGCCTGGGCAGAGCACATGTATAGATCTCCTCGGTACGGGCTCGATGTTCGTTTTCAACGCCTCGTCGAGGCTGGGCCAAAGGGTCACTATATCTGCACGCCACATGGTAATACTCCGGCCGGGGTATTCCCCGGCCGGCTTTGTGGTATTTCCTCAGAGGATGGAAGCTACCTTGGGAGAATTACATGCGGTTCACGAGTGCGGAATCACTGGTGCCGCTTCGATTAGCCCCTCAGCCCACGCCGCTGTCCACTGCGTCGTTGTCGTCCCCGCATCGTCTACGACGAAACTGTTGTAGGAGGCATGCACCGGATTACCGGCGGCGCCGACGAGAATGCCGATGCTCTGCGGAATATTTCGCAGCGACAACCCTTCCGACGGCGCAGAGCAGATGAGGTCACCGGGTGCGCAGATCTGATTGACCTTGCCCTCGAGCGTGCCGAACCCACCCGGCCTCGGCCCGGTCATAGTGACTCCGGGGAAGTCGAGACCACCGAGCGCGACCTCAGCGCCGACACCGTCGATCGCCGGACCGACATCTTGGCCGGAAGCGCCGTCGCGGCGGCCGTCGGCAATCAACGTCACCCCGAGAACTTTGTCCGCAGCGACCGGACCGTTGCCCGCACCGATCTCGGCAGCAATGTCACCTGCGATGACCGCACCTTGCGAAAAGCCAGCCAGAACATAGTTGGTGAGCGGGCAATGATCGCTGACCCTGGCCAACTCAGCCCTTGCTGTGGCCGCGCCCTCGGTCCGACTGTTGTTGTAGGACTGCTGCCCGTCCGGCGGGAACGCAATCGGATTGGAGAACTGCGCGACGTACGGAACGGTGTAGATGCTCGCACGGCCGGATTCGAATCGCTCCTGCAGCGGCTTCGTCACGTTCAACATCAAGGAAGCCGGATTGGCGGTCGGGTTGTACGGATCGTCGTTCGACGCCGACTCCCACGTGCCGGGGATCGCCATCATGAGCACATCGGCACAATCGGCCGGCTGAGACTGCGGCTCATCGGGACCTGTCCCCGGACCGGGTGACGGAGTCCCACCGGGGAGGCGTCCAGCAAGCAAGTACCACAACGCGACGATGATGAGCCCGAAAACGACTATCACCGCAAGGATCAACGGTAGGAGTCGCCTCTTACTCTTGGTTCGGTTGGCCATCGCAGTCCCGCCCGTCAGCCCTTGCAGACCGTGTTCTCGGCCGCCTTGATATAAATCTGAGCGGTCTCACCGGCCTGCTCGGCAGTTATCTGATTACCCGACGCGCTCGCCTCGACCCCAACATTGGCTGTCACGAACGTCGAAATCTCATCAGCGGGGACGTCTTGCGACCTTGCCGAGCAGATGTACGACGCGGTGGAAATAGCGATCTCGCCATTTCCAGCCGGCGTCACTCCGTTCTTTTTCAACTCGTCCAAGAAGTTCTGACCACGATCGTCGATCTGGGTCTCAGTGGGGCCGGGGAAGTCCTCAGGTACCGGCTGCGGCTGCTCCGGAGGAGCCGTCGCGGCTGCCCCCGGACTCACTGGGGCAGGCGCATCCGGCGATTCCGAGGTCTCGGATTCATCGGCCGAGGTAACCGCAGCCTGTGTGGTGGTCGAAGTCGTCGACGGCGATCCCGAAGCGGTGGAATCGTCGCTGCCGCAGGCAACGAGAAGTCCGCCCGCTGCGACCGCCAGCACGCTCATGGACAGTGTTCGGGACAGAGACAAGCGCATATTTGATCCAGTCCTAGTGCAACGAAGTTAGACAAGTCAGCAGTTCGAAAGTCAGCGTGGTACGACGCATTACGGTACAGAGAACCGCTGAGAGAACTCTAAGGAGTCACCGTGCCGGTTCTTACGGCGCGATGGTCACCTTTCCGTCCTTGACCGTGATGATTCCGAACTGGAAATTCTGCTGAACGCCGCCACCATCGATGTCGAACTGGTCGCTCGTGGTGTAACCGAGTCGACCATTTTCGTAGCCGACGCTCTTCCAGGCGTCGAAGATCTCGCCGTTGCGGATTGCCCATGCACCGGTCAGCGGACTCCAGTAGACGTTGCCGCCGTCGAATTCGTTGAACCGGCCACCGTCCTTGATGGGTCCGAGTTCACTGGTCTTCGGGAACCCGAGCGGGCCGCCCTCCCAACCCAGCTGACCGTACTTTTCAAGGATCATTCCCTGCACAGAGTGAGTACCTAGTTCGGGGCTGAAGTACATGGCACCGACTTCGAATCCCTGTACCGCGCCCGACTTCGACGGTGTTGCCACCTCATCGAGGGCCGGGTAACCGAGCGGCCCGGACTCGTAACCCTGGCGAGCCCATTCGTCGAGAATCGCACCGCGTACCGAGTTCGCACCGGTCTGCGGCGTAAAGTAGACCATCCCGTTCTGGAATGCATTCCCGCGACCACGACCGTCGGGAGTTCCGAACTCACTGCTCTTCGGGAATCCGAGGGGTCCTTCGGGTCCACCCGAGCCCTGGTAGTTGCCACCGATAGCGCCGGCCACTACCTGAGCGCCTGTATCCGGGGTGAAGAACACACGTCCGAAGCGGAAGTCCTGCGCGCGGCCACCGGCGACGTTGTACTCAGCCGTCAAGCAGTCACCGAGCCACGAATTTGCGCCCGACGCGTTTCCGATCGCGCCCGTTGCGCTGCAACCCGGCTTCTCTACCTCGACGTCGAGGACATTGGCGAGTTGCGGCCACAACTGGTGCAGCTCGAACTGCCAGTACTCCCAGGAGTGGGTGCCTGACGGTCGGTAGTTGACCTGAGCGGGAAGGCCGAGCTTGTTCAGTTTGGTCGCGAAGGTCTGTGACGTGAGACGAGAGAGAATCTCCAGGCCCATGCCTGCGTAGTTGGAGCTCACACCCGGGATTCCCGACGGCGCGTCGTACGGCCCGGCAGCACCGTTGCCGCTGGAGATGTACAGGCTCACACCCTCGAGCTGGTCGGCCAGCAGGTACGGATCATGCTGAGCCCATAGGTCGTTGGTGGGCGCACCCCACATCGCTTTCGAGTTGTAGCCACCCGCGTCCGACATCGCATACTGGATCGCCTGGGGCATTCCGAGCGACGTCGTGGTCAGGATCCCGGACAGAGACGCCGCGAACTGGAAGAAGCCCTTGTTGCGCGCAGCCAGGAACATCGCTGCCGTGCCGCCCATCGACAGCCCGACGACGCCGCGAGTCTGGTTGGAACGCCAGTCGTTCTCGAGAATGGGTGGAAGTTCCTTGGTGAGGAGTGTTTCCCACTGATAGTTCTTGCCCTGGTCCTGATCGACCCAGTCGGCGTAGAAGCTGGACTGTCCACCCACCGGCAAGACGACGTTGACGTTCTTGTCGGCGAAGTAGGACTCGGCGTCGGTCTCGGCGGTCCAGCCGCTTTCGATGTCGGTGGCGCGCAAGCCGTCGAGCATGTACACCGTGGGGAAGACGGCCTGAGGGTTGATGTTCCAATCACGAGCGAGCAGCAGCTGCACCTGGATGGGTGTCCCCATCGCCGGAGAGTCGATCCACAATGCGACGCGGCGATCGGACAACCAGTCCACCGCGGTGACCGTGGCTGCAGACGGGGCTTGGGTCGGTGCAGGCAACGCAGCCATGCCGGGCAGTGACGCCGGGGCCGGCAAGGCCTGTGCGACACCAGCAGCTCCGAACGGCGACATCAATGCAGCAGTGACGACCGCCGCCGTGACCGTTCGTCGCGCCTGAATTCCAGCCATTGAATGCCGGCCGACTCGATCTAGCCCAGTGCGCATAATGGTGACTCTCTTTCTTTTGCTGCGGCCGAAGTCCGGATCCTTCGGTTCGATCGCAGACTTCTGTAGATGTCTTCTTACACGCGAAGCGTGCTGAATGAGCCGAGACTCGCTGTGACTGGTGGTGCAATTGTGAATTAGGTAGCTCTGACAGGAACTGCGCCTGAGCCACCAAGCACGAATGCCGCCCTGCGACAGTTGCAGGACGGCATTCGCACAGAGCTAGAGCTCAGTTACAGAGAAGATCAGGCATTCAGGGCGTCAAGGATCTGGACGCGAGCCTTCCACAGTTCCGCTTCCCAATACAGCCAAGAGTGAGTTCCACTTGCCGGGAAGTCGAAGGTCGCCGGAACACCGAGAGTGGCCAGACGAACCTGGAATGCGCGACTGTTGGCGAGTGCAAGAGCTTCCAATGCCATGCCATTCGCGGTGTTGTAGAAGTCAATTGGTGCGCGCGGCTGATCGTACTCGCCGGGCAAACCACTCGCCGCAGAGATGTACATCGACAGACCCCTCAGCTTCGGAGCGAAGACGAACGGATCGTTGCGCAGCCATGCCGGGCTCCACGGGGGGCCCCACATGGAATCCACATTGAACCAGGACTGCGACAGCATTGCGACGCGAATGGCCTCGCGCATGCCGGGGGCCGAGATGTTGAGGTATCCGGAGAACGAACCAGCGAACTTGAACTGATCGCGGTGGTAAGCGGCGAGAGTCAGCGCAGCCGAGCCACCCATCGAAATTCCGAGAATCGCGTTATTGCTCCTGGAGACGCCGTAGCCCTCCAGGAATGCCGGGAGATCCTGTGTAAGGAAATTCTCCCACTTGTAGGTGATGTCCTGGCCGTTGAGGTTGGACGATGCGTACCAGTTGGCGTAGAAGCTTGCCTGCCCACCAACCGGCATGACCAAGGTCACGTCATCATTGGCGAACTGATCCTGGGCGTTGGTTTCGAACGTCCACGCACTGAAGTCGTCGCGAGCTCGCAACCCGTCCAGCAGGTACAGAGCCGCATTACCGCCGCGAGCCGCCCACTGAACCTGAACCTTGATCGGGCCCATCTCGGACGGGACCCATAGGTCCTCGCGGCCGCCAGCAGGGGCCTTGAGTGCGATGGAACTGGGAGCGGCGATAGCTGCTGCGCCACCGAGTACACCGGCGGCAAGGGGCAGAACCAGCGCTGCTGCGCTGACGCCCAGGAGGCGCTGACGCCACCTCGCTTTACTGCTGAGGCCTGCAAATCGCATGAATCGTGCTCTCTCTCGTCTTCTGCAGGTTTCCGCGATAGTGCGGCCCCCGGCATTCGAACAGGGCAATCTTCGGCCCTGTTGGGCCGTAAGCAAAGGGGTATTCGATTGTGACGCAGGATGGAGGCTATTCCACCCACTGGCTCCGAAGCAACACTGCAGCTCAGGCCGCAACCTCACGTCGGACCCGTATCAGAATGTGACACTATCCTGCGAAGCTCCCCGCTGACCAGCCCGCAAGTGTGGTGAACATTCACAAAAGGAGCGGAAAGCGGGGGATTCGCCGGAGACACTACCCGATATGCGCACTCAAATCAGGTGCCATGAGATGTGCCTGTTCCTGCCAGTATCCCCATTGGTGGGTTCCGACGCTTGGGAACGCATAGGTGACGTTGTTTGCACCGATGCTCGCCATGCGGAGTTGGAACGCACGACTGTTGGCGAGAGCAATAGCTTCGAGACCCATCGCGGTACTGGTGTTGAAGTAGTCGATCGGGGCGCGCGGCTGATCCAGCCCACCCGGGAGGCCACTACCGGCAAAGACCCATACGCGAGTGCCGTTGTCGCGAAGACGCGGAGCAAAGACGAACGGATCGTTGCGCAGCCACGCCGGATCCCACGGAGGTCCCCACATCGCGTCGATGTTGTAGCGGCCGGAGTCGAGCAGCGCCACACGCATTGCTTCGCGCATGCCGGGAGCCGAGATGTTCAAGTAGCCGGACAGCGAGCCCGCGTACGAGAACTGATCTGGGTGGTAGGCAGCGAGCGTGAGGGCCGCGCTGCCGCCCATGGAGATCCCGATGACGCCGTTACGGTTCGGATTGAACCCGAACTGGTTGGAGAGGTTGTTGCGCAGATTCTGAGTCAGGAAAGCTTCCCACTTGTAAGTGATCTGCTGACCGTTGAAATTCGACGGCCCGTACCAGTCGCTGTAGAAGCTCGACTGGCCGCCGACAGGCTCGACGACGTTGATATTCCAGGAAGCCAGGTATGCGCCCGCATCCGTCTCGTGCTCCCAGCCGGAAATGTCATCGGTGGCGCGAAGACCATCGAGTAGATAAACGACTCGATCGGTGTTGCCGTCTGCGGCGCGCCAGACGCGACTCTTGATCGGACCCATGCTCGAATCTGTCCAGACATCGAATGCAGCCTGGTCGAATGCAGCATTCGCAGTCGGTCCGGCGCCCGCTACCGCCAGACCGAGCGGCAGCGCGGCCGCCACCACCAGAGAAGTAGCCATCCGGCGGAGGCGCCCCCCGGCACCCTTGTTGGATTTAAACAACATGCATTCTTACCTCTCTAGCAGTGTCGGCAAGCCACAGAACTCTGTGTCCTACCCGTTCCAACGGCGTGGTTTCAGCCCCGGGGAGCCGAAGCAGTTATGGATATCCTTCGCATACATCGGCTCACGGAAGGACTTCGTTACGGAAACGAGATATCCCATCTTGACCACGGAACGATATCGACGCAACTCGGTTGCGCCAGAATCGAGCCTAGTTATCCGATTTCAGAATCGGCGCTTCCAAATCGCATCGCTGTATTTCGTATTCCGGGACACGATCGAATCGATATGCGGCGTAGAAGAGCGAACGCTTGATATTGCGAATGAACAATTCCCTCGTCAGCGGTGCCCGGTAGGACGTCAACAGTTCCTGCGTGTCTGCGCACGAGAGTGCGACGCGAGCCTCCGTCACCCAATCCTCGTCCAGGTACCACGGCAGGAACGGGTGATCGGCCACCAAGCCGAGATCGGCCACCACCCAGTCTGGATACAAGTTCTTGTCGTGACCGATACGGCCGTTCTCGAGACGTTCGGTATGCGACGCGAGCGGATAAGCCAAGCCCATTTGGTCGATGACTCGAACGTCGAGACCGACGTTCATGCTGGTCATTCCCAGGTTGAGGAAGAACACCGTATGACCGGCACCGCCCGGCGGTATCGGCAACGGCGGCGGCACCACGTCCCAATAGGTGAACTGCGCACTCGGCAACAACAGCCCGCCGTCCGGCGTGTCGGCGATCGCCTCGACCATCGAACGCATCCGAGGATAGTCCAAGTAGTCGCTTGCCAAGATCGGATGGGCATGACCGGTGTTGAGAGCGTAGAACGCACGCTCGTCGACGATCCCGGAGCGGCCGACGATCGACCCCTCCGGCATCCCGGTCGTATTGGCCGCGAAGAACGCCCACACGACCGTCGTCAACCAGATCAGCACGCCCAGTACGGCGACAGCGACGCGACGGGCACTCGCTTTCGCGGTCGGAATTGTCAGCGGTACGACCGAAACCGGAAGAAGAAGGGTGAACAGTGCCGGTAGGAGGGTTCGGCCATGCATGAAGTCGCCGCCCACTCGTACCGCATACACCGCGGACAACGTGCCACCGAGGAGGACGAACACGACAACCGCAGTCGGCGTTCGCAGGGATCGCTGCGCATCACCGATGGTGCGCGGGAGGGACGGCTTTTCGGTGCTTGCGGCGACGGCGACTCCGGCGATAAGAAGTAGTACCAGCGGAAGCCACAGCATGTACGGGCCGAGCAGATTCCACAGGTAGTCCATCCCCTGCGACCACTTGGTTCCGCCGGCGTCCTTCGACACTGCCGTGTTGGGGTAGGGCAGTCCGTAATAACCCATTCGCCAGATCTGGTAACAGACCGGCACTATTCCCGCGATCGCAAACACGAAAAACCTGCTCGACCACGTCTGCGGCGACAGGAAGATCATGACGAGTGCCAGCCCGGAGAGAATCACGAGTTCGGGCCGCACCAGGGGGCCGAGGCCGGCCCAGAACGCCAGGAACAACAAGGCGGGCACACTGACCTCGCGAGTCGCCCAACGGACCATCAGCAGCCACAGCAAGCCGATCCAGAAGATGACCAGACATGTCTCGAGACCCGAGGTGGCGAAGTCTCTGGCCGGGGGGACGGCGATATAGACCAGTACACCGGCCGGAAGGTACGCGGCTACGCCCGTTGCGGCACCGTGCGTGCGCGAACCTACTGCGCGCACTCGTCCGCGAAGCGCATACGTGCCTAGCATCGCGAGGACGATCGCGGCGGTGGACAGGACCATCGCAATCGTCAGCACGACGTACTCGAGACGCCCATCGCTGAGCCAACTCGCGGTGTACACGAGGTAGGTCCACACGGTGCTCGTGTTCGTCTCGACGCGCTCGCCGGCATTGAAGACCGGACCGTTACCCGCCAGAAGATTGCGAACCGTCCGGAGCACGATCAGGCCGTCGTCGGCGATCCAGCGTCGTTCCCAGGCTCCGACCGCGAACAAAAGCGCCGACACGGCGACACCGACGCCGAAGATGGCGACGGAGATGCGACGACGGGTCAGCTCTGGTCGAGTCGCGCCCGGTTCCGATACTTCACCCAGCGCCCCTGATTCTTCACCCGGCGAGGTAGACAGCGACACCCACTACTCCGATCCACGCGAGGGCAAGCACCTGCAAAACCCTGTCGCCGAGCGCGATCTCTTCGGGCTCACCTGCTTCTCCCCCGTCGACATCCACCGCGTATCGCAGGATCGCGATCGTGAACGGAATCATCGAGATCGCAAACCAGTTGTTGTTCGTTTCGGCGTCTTGATCGAAGGCCCACAGTCCATAGCAAATCACGACAGCCGTCGCCGAGAGCGTCCACACGAACCGGAGATACGTGGTGGTGTAGTTCTCGAGCGATTTGCGGATCTTGGCGCCGGTGGCTTCGGCTAGCTGAAGCTCGGCGTATCGCTTGCCTGCGGCCATGAACAGCGAGCCGAACGCCATGATCAGCAAGAACCACTGAGAGAGCGGAATCGAGGCGGCGACACCGCCGGCAATCGCCCTGAGCAGGAACCCGGAAGACACGATGCAGATGTCCAGGACGGCCTGATGCTTGAGTCCCAAGCAGTAGGCCAACTGGATCACGATGTAGACGCCGATGACGAGCGCGAGCTTCCAGTTCGCGAAGAACGAGAGGCCGATCGCCAGAGCGAACAGCACCGCGGCCATCGCATACGCCAGCCTGACCGGGAGCACACCCGCCGCGATCGGACGGAAACGCTTGGTGGGGTGCGCACGATCGGCCTCGACGTCCAACGCGTCGTTGACGAGATACACACCTGAAGCGGCGAGGCAGAAGACGACAAACGCCAACCCGACCGAGAGCAGGACGTCGGCTTCGGTCACCGATCCCGCCGCCAATGGTGCGGCCAGTACCAGAACGTTCTTGACCCACTGCCGCGGACGGAGGGCCTTGATCACTCCGTCGAACAGGTTCTTCGGTGGTGTTCCGACGACGGAAGCTTCCTCGCTCATTTGTCTCCTTCGAACTTGCAGACGGCCGCTGCGGAAAAAGCGCCGAGCGCCGCTCCGGCAAGAACATCTGTCGGGTAATGGACACCGAGAACGAGCCGCGACAGCAGCATCGGAGGCACCAGGATCGCTGGTAAAGGTAGTCCTGTCAGCCTGCCGAGCAACACGGCGGCTGCCGTAGTCGAGGTGGCATGCGAGGACGGAAAGCTCAGCTTGCTCGGCGTGGAGACGTTGACTCGTACCGAGGGATCGTTGGGGCGTCGACGCCGCACGACCCGCTTGATCACGATCGATGCCGCATGCGAACCCACCGCGCCGACGGCGACACCTGCCCACTGACGCCGGCGCGGCGCGTCGAGGACAGCGCCGATGCCAGCGATGGCAACCCAGCCGAGCGCGTGCTCACCGAAGTGCGACATGCCCCGAGCCACCGCGACGGCGCCGGGTTGCGCGCCGACCGTCGACTGGATCATCGACAGAATGCGAACTTCGGCCCCAACCTCGCTTTGGTTGTCAGCCTCGCTCTGGTTGTTACGCCTCGTAGCGGAAGACACGTTCCCAGGTTTCCTTACTGGTGAGGTGAGGGACGGCGTCGCGGTAGCGAGCCTTGAGATCGGGGAACCGTCGGGCAAGCTCGGTTCGTAGCGCCATTGATTCCTTGAGCAGCGCAGCCGCCTTCTCGCGGTCACGTTGGCGGTAGACGACCCCGCGCCCGTCGGCAGTGGTGACGGTGACGCCATCGACCTGCGAAAGCAGGAACCAACGGGCGTCGAGCGTCGGCACGTTGAGCTGCGGGCGCTCGTGGTGTCGATCGTGCGCAGGCTTGATGTTGTGAATCAGTCCCTTGGCCAGGCGGGAAATCTTCGACAGCGGGTTCGTCGGCTGCCCGACGGCTCCCACCTCCTCACCTGATGCGAGGGGAAGTTCCGTCGAGGAATCTACGACGACGGCGTCCGGAAAGGTTTTGCGCAGTGCATGCACCTCACCCAACGACGTCGGGAGGATCTCGAGAATATGCTCCGGTCCTGCGAGGAAATCACGGATTGCCTTGTTCTGGATCGCGACGGTGGAGTACTCGAGGCACAGCAGGTGCTTGACGGTTGCCTTGACGGTGTCGAGCACCAGGCCGCGTCCGTTGCCGGGCATGTGCAGCGCAGCGACGACAAGACGGTTACGCAGGTGGAAGTACGCCTGCCAATCGATGGCGTCGTCCTTGTCGCTCCACGCCATATGCCAGATAGCAGCACCGGGGAGGGTGACCGTCGGGTAGCCAGCTTCGCGTGCACGCAAACCGTACTCGGCGTCGTCCCATTTGATGAACAATGGGAGCGGCTGACCGAGCTCTTCTGCGACGACGCGCGGAATCATGCACATCCACCAGCCGTTGTAGTCGACATCGATGCGGCGGTGCAGCAGCTTGCTCGAGCGCAGCGGGTCTTGACTGAAGTCGTGGTCGTACGAGGTGTTCTGGGCGCCGGTCCACATGAAGTTGCTGCGGTTGATTACCTCGCCCATGACATGCAGGTGACTGCGCGCCTGGAGGTTGAGCATCTGGCCGCCCACGAGCGTGGGGACCTTCGCGAATCGCGACATGGCGAGGGCGCGGAGAATCGAGTCGGGCTCGATCTCGATGTCGTCGTCCATGAACAGGATGTGCTGGCAGTCGGTGTTGCTGAGCGCCTCGTACATGATCCGGCTGTAACCACCGGAGCCACCGAGATTGGCCTGATCGTGAATGGCGAGCCGGCCGCCCAACCCCGCTGCCGCCTCGTCGAACCCGGGCTCGTCCTTGGCTTTTCTCGTGCCCTGGTCGGGCATGATGACGGCCTTGATCACGTCGAGCACCAGGGGGTCCGACCCGAGCGCTACGAGAGCTTTCACCGCGTCGGTCGGGCGGTTGAACGTCGGGATTCCGACGGCAACCGTCGCCTCCCCGGGCGCCTCGATCGGCGCGAACCACCCTGCACTTTCCAGGACGACCTCGGAGTCGGAGGTGATGTCGAACCAGATCCAGCCACCGTCCTCGAACGGGCCCAGATCGATCAGAAACTCCTGCGCGGCATCCCCGTCGACAGCTTCGCGCCCCTCGACATGGATGCGCGACGCATCAGCCTTGGACCGGTAGACATCGATCCGGCAATGCCCGGAGACCTGGATGCGCAGCACCACGGCCTTCAGGATGCTGTAGCGACGCCAGTAGCTCGCGGGGAACGCGTTGAAGTAGGTGCAGAAGGACACCTCGGACTCGGCC
>JBBSSG010000114.1:0-11532 GCA_038242295.1 Mycobacteriales bacterium
GAGTCGCGGGTGAGGAATCGGGCTTGATCCTCGTCGCGTCGTCTCGATCCCCGCCAGCGCGAACGCAGCGGTGCGTTCCACATGCTCGTCATACCGGTCACCCTAGTTTCGGATGTCCCCCGAGACCAACTTTGCGGCGAGGCGCTTCTTCGATGTCCTCGCGGGCCGCGATAGTGTCCTCGCGGGCCGCGATAGTGTCCTCGCGGGCCGCGATAGTGTCACTGCCAGTACACGCGAGCGCCCGATCGCACTGATCGATTACACGCACGACAAAGCAAGAGGAGACCACAAGGTGCTTGGCGGCAGAGCTGACTTGGCACGTGTAGCGACGCTGGCGGCCGTCGGCATGTTGACCGTCGTCGCGTGCTCGGGCGGCAGCGACACCATCGACGCATTCGCGCCGGGAAGCTGGCCCGTGGCGCACGGCGATGCACGCAACAGCAACTCCACCGAACACACCGACCTCACCGGAGCAGAGTTCAACTGGTCTCGGCCTCTCGGTGGCGCCGTGGTTTCGCCGATCTCGATCGCCGCCAGCGGGCAGATGTTCGTCTCCAGTTACACGGACTCGGGCTGCAATCTTTTTTCGTTCGACATCGACTCCGGCCGCAAACGCTGGTGCAACCGGGTCGGTACGTCGGTCGCGACAGTGACGCCACTCGTCGACTCGGTCGCGAACGTCTATGTCGGCGACGACGGTGGTTTCTCGTCGTACAACGACCACGGTCAACTGCGTTGGCGCGTTCCGATGAACGGCGTCCCACGCTCAGCTCAGTTCCTCGGTGACGGCAGCGTGCTCGCGATCACCCAACTGGGCCAGGTCAATATTATCGACACTCAGACCGGTCAATCCAGGGTGCCGATCCACGATCTGATCGAGCCCCCCGGCTTCCTCGAGACGCCGAACGTGAGCTTCCTACCTCCCGACAGCGGGATCGACACGTGTGCAACCGGATCCGACGAATGCCCTGTTGCGGCAGAGCCGGCCGTCGATCTCGAATCGTCGATAATCTACCTCGTGCTGTGGCGTCCGGGAGCCATTGCACCGCAACTGGTCTCACTTCAGTACGGCGCGAACTCCACGCCCGCGGTATCGGAGGCCTGGTCCTCGGAGCTGTTGCCGGCAGCAGTGACGTCGAGTCCCGTCCTGTCGAGCGACGGCGACACCGTGTATGTCGCCGACGTAGACGGAAGAATCAACGCGTACAACACTTCCGACGGTTCGGCCAAGTGGACGTACGAGGCAGGATCCGGTGCCTCGGCGACCCCGTCGGTGTCTGCCGACGGAAACATAATTCCGGCCGGAGGTGACGGCGGACTGCGCTCACTCGTCGACGACGGTGATCACGCGAGCCTCACATGGTCACGAGAGGATGTGGAGCAGTTGGGCATTCCAGTGCAGACTGCCGACGATACGGTGCTGGTGATCACTCGCGGGGAGGACGAGTTGATTCTCGCCTCGATCGATACGAATTCCGGCGATACGGTCGCCAGTCAGCCACTGCCCGGCGCCACCGGCTTTACCGTCGGCACCTCGATCGGTCCAGCCGGCCAGGTGGTGACCTCGACCTATCTGGGCGAAATCTTCACCTACACATCATGATTGACAACGCCCGGGCGTCTGGCCTCGCAGATGAACGCGACCGCTGACCGTTCGAGCCGGCTGATCACGACAGAGAGCGCGAGATCACCCTTCAACTTCAGCCGTGGCCGCAGCAACGCTGGGTCGACGTCGACTCCGCGGACCAGTATCTCGACCGATCCGCAGTGGTGTGCCGCCAACGCCTGACGAAGTGACTTCTCGGAGTACTTGATCCGATCGAGTATCCGAAAACCGTTGACTCCATGCGGAACCGAGTTGCCAGTCAAGTAGGCAATCCGAGGATCGAGCTGCCAGAGTCCGTGGCGCGCTGCGTAATGCCGCACGAGTCCACTGCGCACAACAGCGCCATCGGGATCGATCAACCACTCCCCTGGGGCGGCGACGTCGATATCGTCGGACTCAGCGTCGGTGACCTCCTCACACGTCCCGCCCGAGGACAGCACTGACGCCCGGCGACGCACCCCGGACGAGGTGAGACCCGCTGACCACAAACAGGCCTCTTTGACGCCGCCGTCCAGTGAAACGAGCTCGATCTCCCCATCCCAACCTAATTTGTCGAAGTCGAGACCCGGCGCGCACTTGACCACCACATCGCGATCGGCATAAACGTCGAGAAGCGACGGTAGCGGCGGTTCGAGTGCCATCGGATCGTGGGTCCGCCGGCCACCGGCCCGCCTTCCAGGATCGGCCAGTACGACGGTTCCCCCGGTAGTCGGGGTGAGTGCATCGGCCCGGAAAATGTGGGCTCTCGGCACGTTGTGGGATGCCATTCGCAGGCGCACCGGGTCGAGGTCACTGCCGACCACCAAACCGGGCGTCGTAGCCAATGCAGCGAGTTCGGTTCCGATCGAACAAGTCACATCGTGAACGTCGCGGTCGGAGAGTCGAGCGGCTCGGCGCTGCGCGACACGGGACGGTGTCGCTTGCTGCACTGCGTCGTCGGTCAACAGCCAGTGCTCGCTACCGAAGATCTTGGGCTGCGCTTTGCGCCGCAAACGTGAGGTTTCGATGAGCGGGCCGGCGCGCTCGCCGTGCGAGGCTCGCACTGCGGCGATGTCGGCGAGCATCGACGTCTTGGTCAGCGCAAGGTGTTCGATGCTGCGCAGTGCAACAACGCCGATATCGCTACACAGGTAGTCGATATCGGCGTCGCTGAAGGCATAGGCCATGAGAGGTGCGGACGTACGTAGTCGATCAGTCCGCTTTCACTCCGGTGATCATGACGTTGTAGAAGAATCCGCGAGGGACGACGTGCTTGAGTACCTTTTCGTCGACCCATGTAAGCGTTTTCCAGCCACCGAAGGCGAACTTGGCCCAGTTCCAACCGAGCTTGTCGGAAGGTACTGCGGCCTCGAAAGTACGGACGGGCCAGCCGAGAAGCGCTGCTGCAAATTCCTCGGTCTGTGCTTGGACTCTTACCGCACCAGCACTCGTTGCGATGTCCTCGAGATCGCTCGGATCGAAGGTATGCAGGTCGACCACTGCTTCCAACGCCGCAGCCTGGGAAGACTCGTCGAGTTCTTCCTGAGCTTTGCGCCAACTGCTCAGAAACGGCAGCTTCGTGGTGCGCGTAGTGGCTTCCCACGTCAAGCGACCGAGCCAACGGGCGTAAAAATTTCCGACCGTGGTGGGCTCACCGGCGAAGACGAAGCGTCCACCTGGTTTGAGGACTCTGAGTACCTCGCGCAGCGACTGCTCGACATCTGGGATGTGATGCAGGACTGCGTGACCGACGACGAGATCGAAGGTGTTGTCCTCGTAAGGGATGGTCTCTGCATCGGCAACGCGACCGTCGACGTCCAGGTTCAAATGTCCCGCGTTACGCAAGGCGACCTTCACCATGCCCGGTGACAGATCGGTGACCGAGCCTTTGGCCGCGACACCTGCCTGCATCAGGTTCAGTAGAAAGAATCCGGTACCGCAGCCCAACTCGAGCGCACGCCCGTAAGGAAGGGCGTTCTGGGCGCCGGGTTGGCCGCTGACCGCCTGATCGAACCTGCCACGGGCGTACTCGATACAGCGCTCGTCGTAGGAGATCGACCACTTGTCGTCGTACGTCTCAGCTTCCCAGTCGTGGTAGAGCACCTGGGCAAGTTTGGTATCGCTACGTGCCGCTTGTACTTGTTCGGCTGTGGCGTGCGGATTGGGCGCCGGATCACTCGCGAAGTCCACGACTACCGCGGCGTCAGGGACGTCGGGGACCGCATGCAGGGACGTGTCAGCGTTGCCATCGTCGACGCTGCGGTTTTTGGCACCGTTGTTGCCATGAGAGCTTGCAGTCATGTGGGCATCCTACTACCCGGTAGCGAATGAACAAGTTCTAGTTCTTGCTCGGACGCTCACTCGCCGGTGAACTCTGCCTTGCCCGGCCCATTGGCGATGAAGGATTCCATTCCGATCGTGCGATCCTTCGTCGCGAACAGAGCCGCGAATTGCTGAGCCTCGATCTTCAACCCGGTGTGCAGATCAGTGTCCAGACCTTGGTCGATGGACGCCTTGGCTGCGGCCAGAGCGCGTGGTGCACCCTTGGTGAACTGCGCAGCCCATCGACGTGCAGCGTTGTAGACCTCGTCCGGAGCTACCACCTCATCGACCAAGCCGATGCGCAGCGCTTCGTCGGCTTCTACGAAACGTCCGGAAAATACGATGTCCTTGGCCTTGCTCGGTCCAATGAGCCGCGCGAGGCGTTGAGTTCCCCCACCGCCCGGAATGATTCCGAGGAGCACCTCGGGAACGCCGAGTTTCGCGTTGTCACCGACGATGCGACGATCCGCACTCAAGGCGACTTCGAGTCCGCCGCCCAATGCGTAACCGGTAATCGCGGCGACAACAGGCTTCGGAATCGAAGCGAGGGCACCGAGGGCCGATTGCAGATCACCGATGATGCCGGCCATCTGCACAGCCGAGAGTTCCGCCATTTCCTTGATATCGGCGCCAGCGGCGAAGACCTTGTCTCCGCCGTACATGATCACTGCCGCGACCGCGGAATTCGTCGTGGCGGCGCGAGCTGCGTCTCGGATCTCCTCCTGCACTTGACGGTTCAATGCATTCATCGGAGGGCGATCGAGCCGAATAGTGCCGATACCGTCTTCGACCTCGAAAGTTACGAACTCAGCCATGAGCACACACGCTACCGGTGCGTGGTTCAGCGACCAGCCCAAGGGTGCACGCTGCCTGCGTAATACGCGTCCTGGTCCGGAAAGGCGACGCGAAGTTCTCCGTCGACGTGGTAGAGATTCGGCAAGATCGGTGAGATCTCCGGCTCGAACGCGAGCACCTCTGCGACGGTACTGAATGCCGTGAGCCCTACCAACTGACTCCAGGTGGGCGGCAACAAGATGGTCTCACTGCGCCGCCACTCGTCGAGGGCAGATTCCAACGAACGCCATCCGGCGGACGCAGCCTCGCTCGTAGCGTCATCGGCCTGCTGTCCGTCTGGTTGCACCGCCACGAAGAACCGGGTGTCGTAGCGCCGCTTCTCCCCTACCGGAGTGATCCAGTTCGACCACGGTCGCAACAAATCTGCGCGCAGAACCAGACCCTTGCGCTTCAAGAACTGCGCAAACGTCTGCTCACGCCGTTCGAGACGTCCCCGATCCTCGGCAAAACTGCGGGTGTCGGATACGACGGAGTCTGGAGTCGGTCCGGCGAGCAATACCCCGCATTCTTCGAACATTTCTCGCGCCGCAGCGCAGACGAGTGCCTGCGCATGCCTCTCGTCCACCCCGAATTTTTGCGCCCACCACCCGGCGTCAGGGCCTGCCCAGACCAACTCGGAGTCCGCGTCGGAAATGTCGACCCCGCCGCCCGGGAACACCGTCATCCCTCCAGCGAAAGCCATTCCTCCGACTCGCTCTTGCAAAAAAACCTGGACTCCGTCGGAACCGCCGGCATGACCGACGCCATCGCGCAAGAGGATGACAGTCGAGGCATCACGGACGGCTATGGCTTCGGCGGAATCGTCGGAGGAAGGCACCATTGCAAACTACAACGCTGAACGACGGTGCTGACCGGCCGCCCTCGTTCGCCGCGCGAAGAATCGGCCGTCCACCCGATCGAGTGTGATCGATTGACTGAACGCCTCGGTGAGATTCTTCGCGGTGATGACGTCGTCCACTAGTCCCTGGGCCACGACGCCGCCCTCTTTGAGAAGCAAGGCGTGAGAAAAGCCTGGCGGAATCTCCTCCACGTGATGAGTGATCAGCACCGTTGCGGGCGCATCGGGGTCAGCAGCGAGATCAGCCAACCGAGCTACGAGCTCCTCTCGTCCGCCGAGATCGAGGCCGGCCGCCGGCTCGTCGAGAAGCAGGAGTTCGGGGTCGGTCATCAACGCCCGGGCGATCAGCACGCGTTTGCGCTCACCCTCGGACAACGTTCCGTAGGTCCGCTGTGTCAGATGCTCCGCACCCAAACTCTCGAGCAGGTCTACAGCGCGTTCGGTGTCCATCTCGTCGTACTTCTCCCGCCACCGGCCGAGTACGCCGTAACCGGCCGAGACGACGAGGTCGATGACCATCTCGTCCGCTGGGATTCGGTGGGCCAACGACGACGAGGACAGTCCGATCCGAGGTTTCAGGTCCTCCACGTTCGTTTTGCCCATCACTTCCCCGAGAACATGCGCAATTCCGGAGGTCGGATGCATTTCTGCGGCAGCGATCCGCATGAGCGACGTCTTGCCTGCCCCATTGGGTCCGAGAACCACCCACCGTTCGTCGAGTTCCACTTGCCAGGTGACCGGGCCGACCAGTGTCACCCCGTCTCTTCTGATGAGAACGTCGTTGAAATCGATGAGCAGATCGGGATCCGGTTCAGACACATTGTCTATCTTGTCCCACATCGCTCGGGCTTTCACGGCAGGATCTCCAAGCGTGTCGTCTATTCCTCTTTACAACGCCAACCGTGACCTAACTGCGCCGGGAAGTCCCTTCCCTCTAGGTGCGACAGCAGGCGAGGGTGGTACGCAATTCGCCGTCCACTCCCCCGAGGCGATCGGGGTCGAGATCTGCCTGATCGACCCCGACGGCTTCGAACGACGCGTCGCGCTGCCCAATCAGACATTCGGTGTGTGGCACGGGTTCCTCAAAGGCGTAGTGCCTGGAACCACCTACGGAATTCGAGCGCACGGACCATGGGACCCGAACAACGGACGCCGATTCAACGCGCACAAAATCCTGCTCGACCCGGCAGCCAGGCAAATCTCCGGCGGCCTCGGCAGCGCTCATGCTCTGCTCGGGTACGAGGATGAGCCATTCGGCCGGGCAAGCGAAATCGATTCCCTCGGCCATATGCCATTGGCCGTGGTCACCGATATCGGCCACCGCGCCGCTCATGTCAGACCGAACGTGCCGTGGGACCGTACCGTTCTTTACGAAATGCACATCGGTGCTTTCACCGCGCGGCATCCGGATGTGCCGATGGAGCATCGAGGCACCTACCTCGGGCTCACCGCACCCGCTGTACTCGATCACCTGACGAGACTGGGGGTGACGACGGTCGAACTGCTCCCTGTCCAGGCGATGCTGACCGAACCGGACGTTCGCGCCCGCGGATTGCGCAACCATTGGGGATACTCGACGGGGGCCTACTTTGCGCCGGATCCCAGATTCGCATCGGCACCCGGTGCCGAAATCTCAGAATTCAAGGTGATGGTGGCTTCGCTTCACTCCGTGGGGATCGAGGTCGTGCTCGACGTCGTCTACAACCACACCTGCGAATCCTCGGTGGCCGGCCCGTCGATCAGCTGGCGCGGACTCGACGCCGCCGGTTACTACCTGCTCGACAGCCGTGGACACGACATCGATCTGACCGGTTGCGGAAACACGCTCGACCCGGCGTCTCCTGCCGTGGTCCGAATGGTGTGCGACAGCTTGCGTTACTGGGTCGAGGAGATGGGAGTCGACGGGTTCCGATTCGATCTCGCAAGCACACTCGGCCGGCCAGGAGGCTGGCGGTTCGACTCGCGTGCAGCACTACTCACCGCCATCACCACCGACCCGGCTCTATCTCGAGTCAAGCTGATCGCAGAACCGTGGGATGCAACCGGCGCCGGATACCAGGTCGGCAACTTCGGCAGACTGTGGACGGAATGGAACGACCGCTATCGCGACACTGTGCGGCAGTTCTGGGCCGGGCAGACGGGGGTGCGCGAACTCGCTTCGCGAATGGCAGGCTCCGAGGACATCTACGGGGGTAACTGCCGAAAGCCGTGGGCGTCGATCAACTACGTCTCCGCCCACGACGGCTTTACCGTCCACGACTTGGTGTCCTATTCGATCAAGCGCAACGAGGCGAACGGAGAGGAAAACCGAGACGGTACCGACAACAACATATCGATCGATCACGGCGTCGAGGGACCGACCGACGATCCCGCGATCAACGGCGCCCGCGCTCGACACGTGCGTGCGCTCATGGCAACACTCGCATTCTCCACCGGCACTCCGATGTTCCTTGCCGGAGACGAGATGGGCCGCACGCAATTCGGCAACAACAACGCTTACTGCGCGCCCCTCGACGCCGCTGCTGCCGACGCATGGGCCATCGACTGGGATTCCGTCGACGAGGAACTCGTCGCGTTCGTCTCACGATTGCTCCGGATCCGCCGTGGGACTCCGTCGATTCGTCAGCAGGAGTTTTTCATCGGACGCGACACCCCAACTGGCCGACCGGATCTCGTTTGGTTCGGCGCGGCTGGACGCGAGCTCGACGCCGAGTCGTGGAACGACGATTCGGTGCGAACGTTGCAGGCCTGGGTCGACGGAGCCGATGTACGAACTTACGAACCCGACGGGCACCGTGTCGAGGACTTCAGCTCACTGCTGGTGGTGCACTCGGGCGCACCGATCGTGGTCGAGTTGGCGTGCCCGTCCTGGGCTGCGACGCAATTTGTACCGGTATTCGACTCGTCCACCACAGACGGTGTGCCGGTCGACGCCGCACCGGTCGACGCCGGATCACCGATTTCGCTGACGGGTTCCACCGTGCTCGTTCTCCGTAGCGTCGGCAAGTAGTTCATGAACAGCTGAACCAGCGGACCGATTCCGAGGGCGTACAGCACGGTTCCGACCCCGACGGTGCCACCGAGCAGCCATCCGGCCACGACGACGACGATTTCTATGCACGTACGAATCAGTCTGACGGACAGGCCCGTCCGCGCCACGAGTCCGGTCATCAGACCATCGCGCGGGCCGGGCCCCATGTCCGCACCGATGTACAACGCGGTGGCGAACCCGTTCATCACGATTCCAGCAACCAGCATGACCGCAGAGACAAAGAGACCGTCGACTTCTGGTACCCACGCGAGCGATACGTCGACGGCGATCGCGATCACAATTATGTTGCTGACCGTGCCCAACCCTGGCTTCTGACGCAACGGGATCCAGATCAAAAGTACGACGACTCCGGTCAGGGCGGTGATCGTGCCGAAACTGAGCGGCAAGTGGTGGCTCAGTCCCTGATGCAGCACATCCCACGGATCGAGTCCGAGTCCAGCTTTGATCATGAGCGCCAACGACAACCCGTACAACCACAGGCCCAGGTACAACGCGGCGAGCCGAATACTCAGGTCCCGAAGTCGACCGAGCTCAAATACTCGACGTGTGGATGCCATGCACTCAAGTGTCAGCCAGACTGGAACCGCCCGAAACAGCCAGTTCGTCGGCAGTGGACCTCAAGACTGGATTGTTGCCACCACAGTCATCGAGCCAGCCGCAACTTCGGTGTATCCAGCATCGCGAACAGCCACGGAACTCACACCGTCGACCTGACTGCGCACTTGCTGCCATCGAACAGGATCGGCGTCGCGCACCGAACAGTGGAATCCGCCGGTTGCCCAGTCCTCGCACTGTTCTGCTGTCATGGCACCAGCGAGCATCATCGCCGCGTGACCCACCTGCGCGGCTGCCTTTCCGACTGTCATCTCCAGGGCGGAGTCGATCCACAGCACCGGGACACCGTCGCCGGGTGCCCCTGGCTCATCGTGTTCCAGATCAGTGCCGCCGATCTGGAGGCGAGTGATTCGAGAGCTCAAGTCGCCGACGCGACCAGGCACAAGAGCACGCGCCAAAGTCCCGCCCACCCCTACCGTCGTTCCCTCGACCTGCTCAGCTGCATCCCAATGCGACCCGCGTGCGCGCCGGGCGACCTTGCGAATTCGGCCAGCAGTCCACGCCCGCAGGTGATGCTCCCATTCGCCCCCTGGTCCGGACCGCTCGTCGAGACACAGCGCGACTGTCGCCGCCGCAGCCGCTTCCAGCAGACTGCTGCGAGGTGGTGGTTGCGCTTTGGGGACACAGAGAACGAGGGGCATGACAAGTACATCCGCTGAATCGGGCGGATCCGAGCGCCCCCCATACCCCTGTGCCAGGAGCGCGTGACGCGCGGCGAAAGAGTTGAGAGGTAGACCGTCGACAGCTGAGTCGGTCACGGGATCGGAACGCGTCGGATTCCGCAATCGACCGCATCGGCAGCCTCGATCTCGCTGCGCGTGACACCGAGCATGAACAGAACTGCATCGAGGTACGGATGTGAGATAGCCGTATCCGCAATCTCACGAAGCGCAGGTTTAGCGTTGAACGCGACACCCAGGCCAGCCGCGGTCAACATGTCGATATCGTTGGCCCCATCGCCGACAGCCACTGTCTGTTCCAGCGGTACGCCGCACTGGGCAGCGAATTCTCGCAATGCAATCGCTTTCGCTGCACGGTCCACAATCTCGCCGACGACGCGTCCGGTCAACTTCCCATCAACGATTTCGAGCGTGTTCGCTTTGACGAAATCGAGTTCCAACTCGTGCGCAAGTCCCTCGATCACCTGTCGGAATCCGCCGGACACAACCCCGCAGTGATAACCCAGTCTGCGCAGAGTTCGAATCGTCGTGCGCGCGCCGGGGGTGAGCTCCAAAGACTCGGCGACCTCATCGATGACCGACGCATCCAAGCCTGCGAGCGCTTGGACCCGCTGGGTCAACGACTCGGCGAAGTCGATCTCACCCCGCATGGCCGCTTCGGTGACCGCTCGAACCTCGTCCTCTCGCCCAGCCTTGGCGGCGAGCATCTCGATGACCTCGCCCTGCACCAGTGTCGAGTCGACATCGAAGACGATCAGGCGTTTGGAACGGCGAGAAATGCCTTCGCGTTCGACTGCCACGTCGACCCCGACCCCAGCGGCGATCTCGGACAAACCGGTGCGCAGTTCACGGTCCACCTCGGCGGACGTGTCGGCTGCCGTCACCTGCAGTTCCAGGCCGGTCACAGGGTAATCGGCGATTCCCCGAATCGAATCGATGTTCGCGCCTTGCCTGGCCAGTTCACGTGAGAGCTTGCTGAACGCGCGAGCGGTAACGGGCCGACCGAGCACCACGACTACATGCGTCGCAAGTGCCCGCTTTCCGATTGGATCAGCGCCGATCTCGACGTCTACGTGCACTCCGACCGTCGACATCGCGTCTTCGAGCTCGTCTTGAAGGGCTTCGGGGTCGCTCGGACACGACAGCAGCACGCCCAGGGTGAGACGCCCTCGGATGACGACCTGTTCCACGTCGAGCAGGCTGACACTGTGACGAGAAAGCGCGGCGAACAACACCGAAGTGACACCCGGCTTGTCCGGACCTGTCACGGTCACAAGTACAGCGGTGTCCTTCGACAGCACCGCTTCTCCCTTCCCCCTCGACACAATCCCAGTGATCGTGCCAGATATTGACCAAACCTGCTGTCGATCATCTCGAGCGAAGAGCCCCGCCCGGCTACCGGGAGGGGCTCTTCGAATACTTCTGTCTAGTTACTTCGGATCCGAGTCTCCGGATGCTTCGTGGTCGCTGGTGGCGATTGGCGATCGGCGGACCTGTTCGAGGACCTCGGTGGTGTGATTGCCGTTGCGGCCCATACCGACGTGCGCCTCGGCGCGCATCCGCTCGACCATATGCGGGTAATGCA
>JBBSSG010000115.1:0-11505 GCA_038242295.1 Mycobacteriales bacterium
CGGAGGGTGTCGGCGCACTAGGCTGAGGGTTAACATCCGAGCCGTGCTCGCGCTACCCGTCGTAGGCACCGCTCTTCATCTGCACGGGTACGCAGAGCAAAGGTGTCGCAGTGGAAGACGTATCGGAACAGGGAATAAGGGCGTTCATCGGAGCTGTGGTTTTACGCGGTGGCCGCGCTGAGCGCTTGACGACATCTCGTAGGAATCCCGTCCAGGTGTGGGCGGTCGATGGTTCGAGTTGCATCGTACGGGTTCGATCCAAGGCGGCAGGTGATTGGAAGGCTCGGCGTCAGGACGAGTCGTTGGCCAGTGACGACACTGGATCTTCGTACTGGGTGTTCGTCGACTTGGCTGTGCAGGATCCTGCGTTTTTCATGGTCTCCTCAGAGGAGATGGCCGCCGACATCAAAGGCGAAGTCGACCTTTGGGTACAGGACTCCCCGCTCAGGACGCGCACCGGCCACCATGCAATCGCCGTGGGCCGAGTTCAGCACGGTCGCGACAAGTGGTCACTTCTCGGTCTTCACCACGCTGCGGACCCGGGTCTCGAGGAGGCCGCGCTGTCGGCCTCGGCACATCGGGCGACCTCCACTGTTCGACGTACCTCAGCCAAGCGTGCCTCTGCTGCAGCATTGGAAGAAGTCGTCGATGTGCGCGTGCGTGTCGTTGCCGATTTCGACGGATACAGGCTGTCCGCGCGTTTCGACCCGACCAACGAGCGGGTGGAAATCATGCGGGGGCCGATGGAGGGCCGGCGATTCGAAGATCCGACCGAAGCGGCGAGTGCAGTAGCAACACATATCAGCGGTGACGTGGAGTTCAGAGATGGTTGGAAGTTCTGGCAGCTCGATACGCCGGACCGAGAGTCTCTCGGCACGCTTCGCTAGGTCACAATCAATTTCGCCTCCGGCTTGTGGTCCATCACAAGAATCTCTAAAGCAGCGGGTGTAACCGGTTTCACGATTTACACTGGGTGAAGTTCCTGTTTTACATCCGATCCTTCAACGCCCCTCTCTACGCAACCGACCGAATCGGCGCGAGCGTGCAGCAACGTTGAAGGATTCGATCCGACGAGTTCGTTGACGACGGCGGGCGGCGTTGTCTACCAGGGGAGAGGCTAGTTTCGTGGAGCATTCATTCCGTTCTCCATCGCTGCACGCGTCGCGCTTCGTAATTCTTGTTGCGCAGTTCGTCGATCGGCGAGTTTCAGCCGATCACTTCTCGTCGCAGTTTCGTGCGTTGGAGAGATCTGACGCGGAATACCTCGACAGGGATGCATCGTCCATCGTGCGGAAGTTGTCAGTCGATGTCGGCGCGTATCGCGGCGATGTGAACTTCCTCGGTGTCGACTACATCGACGCAGAGCAGTTGTGGCGTGCGTCTGGAGCAGCGTTCAGGGACCTGCTCACCCTGCAGTCCGAGTTGTTGGGGCGCGAAGCCGGCTGACCGATCCGAGAGGGTCGATTAGCGGTGATTGCGTGCGCGTCAACATCTCCTGATTGCCTATCAGGGCGTGAACCGTTCCCGGTGTCGGACAAGATCTTCCAGACGGAAGCGACGGTGTGAACCACGCATCTCCACGGACAGGTCACCTCTATCGGCTAGCCGTCGAACATATGTATCGGACACACCGAGAATCTCAGCCGCTTGCGACGTGGTCAGAAGTTCCCCGATGGGTCCGATGGTGACTGAGGTCCCGCTGGCGAGTTGTCGGAGAAGTTCGACGACTGCCCGCCGACCCGATGCGTCGATATCGAGTGCGGTTCCGTCGAACATCAACGTCGGTGCGTTGCCTTCCAATCCGTCGACCATCGCTGTAACGCGCTTCGAGTCGTGGTGTGACAGAGCGGATGCGATGTACCGATGATCCATGCACCGAACCCTACTGCGCATTGTCTCCGGTTACCCCAGGAGCAGCAGCTGCCGGAATTCGTCTATCGCACGGCAACTGTGCGGTCTTGTAAAGCTCAATGGGTTCTGCTGATCAACACACTCATCAGTTCGGCTTCGATGGCAGTGAACTCGGGAGAGGTGACAACCCGGAGATCGCGGGGTCTGGGTAATCGCACTTCGACCTGACGTCGCACCCGTGCAGGTTTGTCCGAGAGCACGATGACCCGATCCGACAAAAAGACAGCTTCGCGTATGTCGTGGGTGATCATCAGGACAGTCCACTTGTACTCGAGCCACACCTCCTGCAGCCACGTCTGCATGCCCGTTCGGGTCAGCGAGTCCAGAGCACCGAACGGTTCGTCGAGAAGTAGTAGTTCGCGCCCTTGCACGACGGTGCGCAACATCGCCGCTCGTTGACGCATGCCGCCGGACAGCTCCGATGGGCGTGCACGCTCGTATCCAGCGAGACCGAAGACGGGAAAAAGCTCTTGCGCCCGCGCCCGCGCATTCTTCTTGGTCATGCCCTGTACCTCCAAGCCCAGAGCAGTGTTGTCCAACACTGTGCGCCACGGAAACAGTAGATCTTTCTGAGGCATGTAAGCACTGTCGGGTACTTCGACGGTGCCGGCGTCGGGAGTGTCGAGCCCGGCGAGCATGTTGAAGATCGTGCTCTTGCCCGATCCGCTCGGCCCGATCACCGACACGAATTCTCCGGGTCCGACGTCGAAATTCACTCCGTCGAGGATTGTGCGTCCGTTATAGGACTTGGTCAATCCAGACACGTGAACCGTGGTCATCGTGAACGCCTCTCTTGCGCCCACGGTGCCACAACGCGTTCGACGGCATAGGTCAGCAAGAACAGAGCAACACTGATGACGGCGGTCACCACCACGGCAGCAAGCACCAAATCGGTGCGAAAAGAGTTCTTTTGCTGGCTCATGTAAATCCCGAGACCCGCGCTGGCGCCGGCGTACTCGGCGAAGATAGCTCCGACAACTGCGTAGGTGATTCCGATGCGCAATGAAGTGAAAAACCGGGGCATCGCCGAAGGGAGTCGGACGTAGCGAAACTGCTTCCAACTACCTGCTCCCATGCTGACCAACAGTGAACGGGCATCACGGTCGGCGGCCGCAAATCCTTCGATGAGACCGATCGCCATTGGAAAGAACGTTGCCAACGCGATCACGAGGATCTTCGGTAGTAACCCGAAACCGAACCAGATGATGAGCAGGGGAGCGATTGCAATGATGGGCAGTGTCTGCGACACCACGAACAGTGGCACGACGGCGCGCCGCAACCACGGTGAGAAGTCCACTGCAACAGCGAGAATCCACGCCAGCGCCAGCGATACCGCGAACCCGATGAAGGTGACTTGCAGTGTTGCAGCAGCGTTCTCGGCGATGGCCTCATGCTGGACCCAGCCCTGGGTGGCGATGCGCGACGGTGAGGGCAAAATTTGTGGCCGAACCCCGCTGACTCGTACGTACACCTCCCAGGCGACGACCAGCAGCACGACTATCGTGACCGATGGCAGTGCCCAGCGGACAGCGGCGACGAATCTCAGTTCTCGGACGGTCGAGACCCCGGCGCCGTCTGCCGGCTTACTGAGCGCTGAGGTAGTCATTTGTGAAGTAGGTCGACCAGTCCGGCTCGGCTTCTAGCGCGTTGCCGTCTTCGTCTACGAGTACATCGTTCTCGTAGAGGAATTTCGAGTACTCGCTCCACTTGTCCAGATTCTGGCGACCGACATCACCGGAGGAGTCCTTCATGTACTTCGCTGCCAACATTCGCTGGCTTTCGAATACCAAGGATTCGTCGGTGAACGCGCCGGGGTTGGCATCGATGACGTCGCGGGCTGCTCGATTTGGGTCATCAGCAGCTAATTGGTAACCGCGCTGAAGTGCCCCGACGAACTTCTTCGCGTCCTCCGGGTGTTCCGCCATCCAGTTCTCGTTGCCGCTGATCGTGATGGCATAGGCGTCGGGGAATCCGTAATCGGTGTACTCGAAGTACTTCATCGGAGTTCCGCTGTGTTCAGCCTCGATTCCCTCCCATGCCAGAAAGGAGACGGTGAAATCCGCGGTACCCGAGTACACCGCCTCGTAGGCGGAGGTACCAAGCACGACGGTCTCGTATTCGCCTGCGCCACCGTCGTTTCGGATAACTTGCCGGAGCCCGGCGCTCTCACCGGTGTTGCCGAATCCGGCGTACACTTTGCCGTCGAGTGCCCTCGGGCCGGCGATGTCTTCACGATCCGCTTTGACGCCGATGCCCGTGGCCCAGTGCTGAAGCGGCGCGAGTACCGAAAGGATCTGCGCGCCTCCGGCTTTCGCGAACGTAGTTGAGCTCTGGGTGCTGATGCCGAATTCGGCATTGCCGGAATCGACGAGCGTGTCGGCCGAGGTGTTGTTGTAGGGGAGAACATCGACGGCGAGCCCGGCGTCGGCGAAATATCCCTCCTGGAGCGCAACGAAGAGCCCACTGTGGTTTGTATTCGGCGTCCAATCGAGCGCGAAACGAATGGTGTCCGAGTTGTTCGATTGCGAGCAACCGGTGAACGTGGCGATCGATACGGCCACGACAGCGAGGGTCAATAGCTTCTTCACTGGGGCACCGCCCGCGAAGCTAGTTGGTGGGTAGCGTCCCACATTGGATCCGTGTAGCGAACAGAGTTCGCCGACTGTATAGGCGCATTCATCGCCTTGACATCCCTTCGTCAGCATTACCTGCATCAGGTTCGACGGGTGTGATCTCAGCATCCGTATGTACAGACGCACCCCGTGTCAGAACAAGGCCGACCCTAGCATCTCGTGGCGGACCCGATCAGTGGAGCTGCCAGCGGTCCCCCCGAGAGTTCCCTCGAGGCCAGCGCCCTTTTGCCGACCTAGCGCTCGTATTCTCTTCCGAGTGCCGACTCTAAGTCTGCAAATACCGTGCTAGCTCCGGGTTGGTGGAGCTGGCACGGAATGAGAGACCGCGTTCTCCCTGTTGCCAATCTGCCGGCAGCGCAGCCTACTTCAATTCGAACGCGGAATCGGACACCGTGAAGCCGTGGCCGACCTGGTCGAGACACGTGACGCCAGCCTTCTTCGAGACACTGCACGTGAGGCCGTTCGTACTACCACTACCGGGTATCGATAAGTTCTCGCCGTAGGGCAGGGCGCGTGCAGTGCCCTCGAAACGGTGAAAACGAGGATCACCCGAGCTCAGAAACCGAGCCGGCGAACCCGCAATGAGTTCGATGGTGTTCGGTGCGACCTTCGAATTTTTGGCACTGGCGTCATCGACCCGCGGTGCGGTCGGCGGAAGTTCACCGTGGCAGCCTGCGATGGAACTCTCGGTGATGATGATGCCGCACTCGAACTTCCCCGTCGGACTGGTGAAGTAGTAGAACCCGCCTCCGCCTCCGCCTTCGTAGCCGGAGACGTCGGCGGTAGGCGGAGCCGAGGTTGTCTTCTTAGGTGTCGTAGTTTTCGTCGTCGTCGTAGTTTTTGTGGGTGTGGTGGTCGGCGGGGTGGTGGTGGTGGTGAGCGCAGCACGCGTCGTCGTACTGATCACCGACGGCGGATTCGTATCGACTATGGCGAGCGGAGCGGTCGAGCCACCGTCGGAGCTCCCTCCGCAGCCTGCGAGGGTCAGGATCGCGAGGGCACCTGCCGCACCCGTATAGGCCCGAAGTCGGTTCATCTGGCCAGCATAAAACCTGCAGGGGGTTGAGTGTCGGAGCTTCGGGCTACTTCCACTATCGTGCTGTTTTCGCGAATCATCGATGCGTCGACGATCGTGGGCGCCACACGCTCGCGTAAGGCAAAGATCGAGGCTCTGAAACAGTTGTTGTCCGAGCTCGATCGGGCGAACGTCGAAACCGTCGTGTCCTGGCTTTCCGGTGAGTTGCGGCAGGGCCGTGTCGGAGTCGGCTGGCGAACTCTTGCCGGCATCGATGCGGTATCGGCGACCGATGCCAGTCTGACCATCGACGACGTCGACGCGGCGATTTCCGCAGTTGCGTCGACGTCCGGTTCTGGATCGACGGCTCGTAGACGGGATCTTCTGGCCGGGTTGTTCGCGTCGGCAACCCTTGGCGAACGGGATTTTCTGATCCGCCTGCTGACTGGCGAATTGCGTCAAGGTGCGCTGGAAGGTGTCATGACCGATGCCATCGCACAAGCCTCGGGATTGAAGCTCGAGCCTGTCCGGCGTGCATTCATGCTGTCCGGAACGCTGTCGGCGACAGCCGTTGCGGCGTTGACCGGAGGAGAGGACGCGCTTGCGACGTTCTCGCTGCAGGTCGGTCGGCCGATCCGTCCCATGCTGGCCTCACCGGCGCAATCGCTGGCCGCGGCGTGGATGGGGTTCGGGGGCGATGTCAGCGTCGAGTACAAACTCGACGGCGCGCGCATCCAGGTCCACCGTCGCGGCGACGAGGTCCACATCTTTACGCGAACGCTGCGAGAGATCACCGATTCGGTACCGGAGTTGGTCGAGCTGATTCTCGGATTTCCGTGCATATCGGTAGTACTCGACGGAGAGACACTTGCGCTCACGGACAGCGGTCGACCCAGGCCGTTCCAAGAGACGATGAGCCGGTTCGGAGCTCAGAGCGCTCACGAACTGCTGCTACGGCCGTACTTCTTCGACTGCATTCATCTCGACGGCGAGGACCTGCTCGACGAACCTCTCGAACGACGCCTTGATGCGCTCGATCGAGTTGCATCCCAGCACCGTATTGCGTCGCTCGTTCGCCCGAACGTCGATGCCGCATCCGCGCACTTCGACGCCGCCCTCGACGCTGGCCACGAGGGCATCCTGGTGAAGTCTCTGTCCTCGGTGTACGCGGCCGGTAGACGAGGCAAGACGTGGCAGAAATTCAAGCCGGAACACACCTTGGACCTGATTGTTCTCGGCGCAGAGTGGGGTTATGGCAGGCGGACCGGCTGGCTGTCCAATCTTCATCTCGGTGCGCGAAATCCGGACGGCGGTGAGCCGATCATGGTGGGCAAGACCTTCAAGGGGCTCACCGATGCGCTGCTGCAGTGGCAAACCGACGAGTTTCCGAAGCACGAATCGTCGAGGGACGAACACACGGTGTATTTGCACCCGAATCTTGTCGTCGAAATCGAACTCGACGGCGTGCAGACGAGCACCCGCTATCCAGGTGGAGTGGCACTGAGATTTGCACGGGTACTTCGTTATCGCCCCGACAAGACCCACGCCGAAGCAGACACGATCGACGGGGTTCGAGCACTCCTACCGTCATCCACCTGAGTCGTTGCCGGGTCGAAAGCCCTACAGAACTGCCCCCGGGTTGAGGATGCCGTCGGGGTCGAGGGCGTTCTTGATTCGTCGGGTCAGCTTCATGACGTCTGCGCCGACCTGGTCGGGTAGCCAGGCCTTTTTGAGCCTACCCACGCCGTGCTCGCCGGTGATTGTGCCGCCCAACGAGATTGCCAGGTCCATTATTGCGCCGAAGGCAAGGTGCGCGCGCTTTTCCATGTCCAGGTCCGCGGGATCGAACACGATGAGCGGGTGAGTGTTTCCGTCACCGGCGTGCGCGATGACCGCGACCAACACCTCGTGCTGCTCGGAGATTCGCTCGATGCCCTCGGCGAGGTCGGGGAGGGAGGGCAAGGGCACTCCGACGTCTTCGAGAAGGAGGCTCCCCATCCTTTCGACGGCCGGGATCGCGAACCGCCGCGCTGCCGTGAAGGCTTCTCCTTCCTCGGGGTCGTCGGTGGTGAAGACATCCGATGCTCCTGCCTCGGTGCATGCCGCAGCCATGATCTCGATCTCGCGATCCCGATCGGCCCCGGGCGAGTCCGACCGGGCAATCAACATCGCTGCGGCGTCGCGATCGAGTCCCATCTTCATCGCGTCTTCGACGGCGCCGATCGACGCACGATCCATGAATTCGAGCATGGACGGTCGAAGGTTGCGAGTGATCGCGAGAATTGCTGTGGTGGCGTCCCGAACCGTATCGAACGAAGCGACGACGGTACTGGCGGGCGGCTGTGCCGGAACGAGGCGCACGGTGATCTCGGTGATAATTCCGAGCGTGCCTTCGCTGCCGACGAACAGTTTTGTCAGAGAAAGTCCTGCAACGTCTTTCAGTCGCGGCCCGCCGAGACGAACGGCGGTGCCGTCGGCAAGAACCACTTCGAGGCCCAGCACGTAGTCCGTCGTCACACCGTATTTGACGCAACATAGGCCGCCGGCGTTGGTGGCGGCGTTTCCGCCGATCGAGCACATTTCGAAGGATGATGGATCTGGCGGGTACCAGAGGCCGTGTTCGGCGGCTGCTTTCTTGACTTCTACGTTCAACAGGCCCGGCTGTGCCACTGCCACACGAGTGACCGGATCGACCGTGATGTCGCGCATCAGTTCGGTGCTCAGCACGATTCCTCCGTCGATAGCCGTTGCGCCGCCGGACAATCCTGATCCGGCTCCGCGGGGAACCACCGAGATTCTATGAGCTGTAGCCCATTTCATGGTCGTCTGCACATCTGCGGTGCAGGTTGCGCGTACGACGGCCAGCGGAGTTCCCGCGTTTGGATCTTTGGCCCAGTCGCGGCGGTAGCTCTCGGTGATGTCCGGATCGGTGAGGACCGCACCTTTGGGCAGTGCGCGTTCGAGTTCGGTCAGTGAAGTCATCGGTGTTCTCCATCTCGATCTTCGATACCCACTGCCAGGGTATTGGTCGAGACGGTGTCAGCGTGTCGCTATTGGTTGCGCTGCAGCGTCAATTCAGCAAGGCGGGTTGCGGCCGCGCATGGATCGACCCCGCCGCCGCGATATTGCACCCACCACGTCACTGTGCCTGAGGAGGACGCGGTAATACCGCACGACGACGGGTCGCCCGGCCGGCGTGAGAGGAATGCGCTGGCACCAGAGACCGTGACTTGTTCCACGGAGTAGTCGAGTTGCTCCGCAAGGTCGCGTTCGCGGCCGAGTGTGTTGTTCTCGAACCAGGCGAACGTGACGTCGACGATGCCTGCTGGACTGCCGCCAGTCCACATGCAGACGGCCCCGTAGAAGTACTGCTGGACGCTGTCCGCCTGCACCGACTCGGCGATCTTGTCGTCGGGAACTGCCACGCATTCCTGGAGGAGGTTGACGAAGTCCGTGTTGCCGCCGCTACCGGCAGCGGTGGGGGTGCCGCTGACCGTGGTCCCACAGCCGGCCAGCAGTAGCGCGGCAACCGCGGCGGCCGACCGAGCGAACATTCGTCTCATGGGGTTCACCTATTTCGCATTCTCGACGGTGGCACGAGCGAGATCTTCCACGACCTGGCAGCTGTCGCGCGGTGGACGTGCGAATGCATAGTTGACTGACCAGTGCAAAAATCCGTCGCCGGACTCCACGCCGGCCTCGCAGGACAAGTCCGAGCCTTTCGCGGTGAACCCCGGATGACCGTCCGCGTCGAAGGTCCCGATTTCGCGGCCGATCTGCGCTGCGACGGTTCGCTCGCGATCGATTGGACTGCCTCGGTACCAGGTGAACATCGCGTAGGCGCCCGTGTCCACAGCGTCCCATCGGCACCGAACGCTGTTCTTCGAAGTCGATGTCAGTCCGCGGATTCCAGTGATGGACGATAGCTGCTCGTCCATCGTGGATCCGCATTCGCCGACGAACAATTCTTCGGTAGCTGCCTGAGTGCTGGTCGACGATTCTTCGGTGGGCTCGTTGCCGTCGGTCCCGGAATCGGAGCAACCGGCAGCGGCGATGATTACGACGGCCAAGCCGAGTACGGTTCCCCTCTTCCACACGATGCAGAAGCCTACCGACACCGACTGATCAGTGCGTGCGATGGAGCGATACTGGAGTCCCAACTGTCCCATCAGTAACTCTGTTACCTGATCGATGCGTCCCTGCAACGCAATGTTGTCGGTCCGGGGGCTAGCGTCCAGACCACTGGTTCGGCGTTCAGCCAGCCGACAAGGAGGCCCGACGATGATGCATCCACACTCACCCTCGTGGAATTACATCGCTGCAATGTTCTCGTACGAATTTCAAGGCGGCGGAGTCGATTACGACACCATCGAGACGATTCACCGCGGTGAGATCGGTGAGTGGGGTGTATCGCTCGCTCAATCCGGGCTGTTGGAACGGACGACCATCGAGGAAGTCGAGGTTGCGTGGAGTCAGCAGCCGCGACTGCTGCTGGACATGCTTCTCATCGATGCCGACCAAATGACTCGACGGCGGTGCGAAATGGCGTGGGCATCGCTGGACCGTCTCGCACCGATTGCACAATCGGGTTAGACCTTCTCCGCGCGGTCACCATCAACTATGAAGACCTCATCGTCGGTCAACGTCAGATACGGCGTGCGCTCGCGTTCGTACATCTTCTTCATCGACGGACCTGCGTCGTCCTCGTCGAGGACGGAACCGAAGTGTGGAATCAGGGCGTCATCGACCAGTCCGAGCCCGTCCCAACTCGGTTCGACGCCGGTGGTCGGTAGCACCTCGGCTGGATCGTCGGCGAACTCGACGCCGCGAAGCGAGGCCGACGCGATACAGGCCCCCGCGCTGTAGCCGGCGTAGACCAGCGCCCCCGCGCGTACTCGTCTCGTGATCGCGTCGTCGGCGCCGCTCCGGTACAATTGGGATCGCAATACGAATGTATTTCCGCCGCGGATCCAGACGGTGCGCACCGAATCCAGTAGGTCGGCGAGCTCATCTGGGTGCCCAATGAACCTCCGCAGGTCCAGCTCGAACGAATCGAAGCCGAGTCTCGAAAGTCCGCGCATCTCGCTGGTCAACGCTGATTCCCTGGCAGCCTCCGGCCAGCTGTCCGCGGCGTTGGCTATGACCGCGATGCGTCCAGGGCCGGAGGTCAGCGCAAGAAATTCGTCGACGTGCACTCCGAAGCGGTAGGACGCCAGGAACAGTTTCACTCTCGATTCTCTGCACTTTCGCGCGCCAAGCCGACTTCGATTGCAGCCGCTGTCGACTCCGGGTCACGCAAGCGGCGGGTGAGGAACCCTGTTGCGAAACGGAGTCTGTCTCCAGTCCATCGCGGGACGACGTGAAGATGAGAGTGAAACACGGTCTGGAACGCTGCCTTGCCGTCGTTGACGACGAGGTTGGAGCCATCGGCCTTCAGATCCGATCTACGCAGCGCCCGAGACAAGCGCTGGCCGGCTGCGAACACCTCGCTCGCAAGCGCCGGCTCCAACGTGTCGAGATCCGCAGCGTGGGCCTTCGGGATGACCAAGAGATGGCCTCGCGCAACCGGACGGATGTCGAGAAAAGCCATCACATACTCTGTTTCGAGAACAATGGTTGCCGGTGCATCACCGGCAACGATGGCGCAAAAGATACAAGTTCTCACGCCACATACTGTAGGCGTGGGGCGGCTGGCTCGCGTTCTATGATGTAGATCACATCGATCCGAGAATCCAGCACGTCAGGA
This sequence comes from Mycobacteriales bacterium, assembly GCA_038242295.1. Taxonomy (GTDB): domain Bacteria; phylum Actinomycetota; class Actinomycetes; order Mycobacteriales; family Mycobacteriaceae; genus Rhodococcoides. The sequence continues at coordinate 11,306 of JBBSSG010000115.1, forward strand.
ATGCCCGGATCCGATTCAGGAGCCGAACGTACTCGGGCGCCGGTTACCTACCGCGCCCTCACTCTGGCTATTATCAGTCACCTTGTGCCTTGTCGCATGGATTCGCCGTCTCGGCGCGCGGCCACGGCCGCTCATCGATGAAGTGGCGCCATTCAACTTAGGGAAGCGGAGATTTGGAAACATCGCAGAGCACCGAGAAC
>JBBSSG010000116.1:0-11471 GCA_038242295.1 Mycobacteriales bacterium
CGATATTGGCTTGCGAGACAGCAAATGCGGCCGACCAGAAGATGAGTGGAGTGTCTTTGACGCTGAGTGCCATGCACTGATGGTAGAACTCGGAACTCAGCGATGATCACGCATCAGAAATGGCAGGACAACGGTTTCGAAATCTCGGTACTTGTCACGATGAATACTGTGCCCGGTCTTGAACTTCGCGACAGTGCAATTGGAAATCTCACTGGTCAACAACTCCAGCTTTCGGGGATCCATCATTCCTCCCGGTCCACCGCGAAGCACCAGCGTCGATGCCTCGATCATCGAAAGCTTGCTCCACCACTGCTCATTCGGCCGACGGAACTGCGTGAGTGCAGTGGTGGTCATGGAGCGATCGAAGGCGAAGGCAGCTCTCGGGTGCCGAATGATGCTTGTCCCCGCGTGTAGAAGCTCGGTAGGTGAGGGCATGCGCCCGGTGAGGTTCGGCGGTTTGTCTCCTGGCTGCATAGGAATCGGCATTTCCTCGATCACCAGAGATCGCACGATACGAGGGCGGTCCTGCGCGACCACCGAAACGGCGTAGCCGCCCAACGAATGACCTACCAGGTCCACACGCTGAAGACCGAGATGATCCACTACCGCTGACACGTCATTGCCGAAGGCGTCGAACGAATAGTCGTTAGTGTGTGCGCTTCGCCCGTGCCCACGCAGGTCCACAGCGATCACGCGACGCCCCTGCGCCGTCAGCGCGGCAGTGAAACGATCCCAGGTGCCACTGTCGCCGCCCAGACCATGGACCAGCAGCACTGGGCAGGAGTGCGGAAATTCGTTTCGCATCGGATGCGATTCGCCGGTATCTCGGTATGAGACGCCGACACCTGCGACGTCGAGAACTCCCTGGTGCACATTCACCCGATTCAGGTTAGTCACTCGTAGATGCCTTCGACACGCCACACGGCTGCGTCGTAGACCAACAACAACACACGGTTTTTCTCCAACAGCACCTGCAGACGCGCGCCGTGGATACCGATCACTGGATCCCACCATCGTTCGTCCATGGACCACGGGCCGGCCCATCCGCGCAGAACCCACTTCTTGCTTCCCCACCGGAAAGTGACAGGTACAGCATCGAAACCACCTCTGATGTCGATGCGTACATCGTTGCCGAACCTGTCCTCCAACATCACCTGCGGACAGTTCTCCATCACTGCAGCAGGCGCAGGCTGCGGCAATCGGCCCGGCCATGGGGCCGACGGATCTGCCAGCGGAATCAACTCGTCGCCCAGCGATCGCAGCGTCACTCGCTCGGCAGGGCCTCGGCCTCCGCTGAGCACTCCGATCTTCACTGCATCGCCGCCGAGTAGGCCTTGCACACGAACCAGCGCACGGCGCGCACGCTCGTCCTCGGCGCCGACGCTTCCCCACAGTCCCAGCTGTAGTTCACCAGCAGCGACGACCTCCACCGGTTCGAGACGCAGCAGCGTGATGCCAGTGGTCGGCTTGCTTTCACTGCGGCCGGTGAGCCAACCATCGAGTTGCCACCGCACCCGATCCGCTGTTCCCTCGGGAGTGAGTGGTTCGGCACATCGCCAGATACGCGACAAATTCTCCCCATTGCCTGTCGATGCGTGAACCAGCAGCCGAGTACAGGCGACCGCAGCGGCAGCCAACTTGGTGTGCAACTTCTCGGCCATACCTCTGCCCGCGAATGCAGCAGCATCAACACGGTCGATCGCTGGAGCACAGACATACTCCACGTTCAGATCAGGTGGTAGAGCGCGCGCGGACGGTGGACGTTCCGGCTCACCGCGCGCTCCGCGATGCGCTAGCACCGCATCCGTCCCGAAACGCGATGCCACATCCCCCGGAGTGAGCGCCGCAAAAGCTCCGACGGTACGAAGTCCCAAGCGCTTCAACAGATCCACCAGCTCCTCACGTTCCGGCGCAGCGAGACTCGATTCGACAGCAAGTTCGGCAACCGGCAGCGGAGACAAAAACTTCGCTGCGCCACCTCTCGGTACGATGGCCGAGTAGCGTGCCGCGATTACAGCAGTGGTCAACTCGTCGGCAATCCCGATTTGGCACTCCACCCCCGCGCTCGACACCTCATCGATCAACCGTTCGGCCGCCGCGTGTTCCGATCCGAAATACCTGCTCACACCCTTGGCGCCGAGAATCAGCAAACCCGGGCGTAGAACCTCGACACCCGGTGCCACCGCATCGATGGCTGCGGCGACGGGCTCGAACATACGTCCGTCGCGATCGGTATCTGCTGTCACCACATGTACACCAGGACAACGTGCTTGAGCTTCGCGCCGACGAAGCCCGCGCCGCACCCCCTCAGCGCGAGCCGTGGCCGAACAGGCGATCACTCGATTCGCTGAGGTCACTGCGACCGGGTGAGTAGCAGGAAGATCTGCGACGGCAGCGGCGGCGACGGCCGGCCAATCCGGACACAAGAGAGCTACGACGCGACTCATGCCAGAACCGCGACTCGCTCGACCATCGTGCTTACCGGTGGCGCCGCGATCCACTCGATACGTCCGTGCTCGGGCCGAAGATCGAAGTATGTGCTTCGTGGCCGCATCGCCTTACCCCGAGCATGTACTTCCAACCGCACACTGCGAAGCCGCCCACGGCCCGACTGGTCACCGGTACCGACTCCGGTGACACTGCTCACGGCCGCGTCGAGACGCAACTCGACGCCATCCCAGTGCCCGTCTGTCACCAGGAGCGTCGCGCCCTTACTACGAGCGCGCGCCATGACAGCACGCGTTCTCGACGGCGGCACCGATCGGCCGCCGAGGCCGAGCACGACCAGATCCAATCCGTCGAGCAAGATGGCCGCTACCTCCACCGGATCTACACCCGGATCCGGCACGATCGCCAATCTTTTTAGCTCCGCCCCCATCTCCGTGGCCGCAAGCAACCCGAACCGCGGTTGCCCCACCACCGCGACATGGCCACCCGACGCAGTCACAGAAGCCACCAGACCCAGTAGCAACGAACCTGCACCGGAGACAGCAACGACCGAGCCGCGCACCAGACCGCCGTGCGGGAGAAGTGACGCGAGCGGTGCCGGAACTGCCAGCACCGCTCTGCTGAGTACATCGAGACGACTGGACCCATCGGAACAGCTGGACCCATCAGGACGACTGGGCGCATCTGGGACGGCCTCGACCACCGAGGAAGCCGACAGCGCAGGCAACTGCGCCGAGCGTGACTCACCCCGAGAGGGAACCGAAGCCATACGTCGACGTAAATGCTCCACCCGCTCCGGCAGCGACATCTCGGACAGATACCTGTCACTGGTTTCGGACAGATACCTGTCAGTGACTTCGGACAGATACCTGTCACTGGTTCCATCGGCTGGAACAGGCATACGAACTCCCCGAAAATAGGCGAAAAACAGACACTCGATCCTGCTCGAAGGCGACGGGGAAGTTCACTGCTTCGAACAAACTTTCGAACTGCCTCTCAGTAAAGCCGCTACATCGGCGCGCGTCAAGATGAAGAAGAAAACCCAGGTGGAGGCGTCAGCCGCAGGTATCGCGACGCTGTGTAGGCGGGGAAGCCTCCGGTCAACTAACCTGTGATCGTGACCGAGCAGCAACGCACCGTACGGGTCGTGGGACCCGACTATCTCCTCGCGGGCAGATACCGCCTCGCCTACAAACTGGGCGGCGGCGGAATGGGGGCTGTCTGGCTCGCTCAGGACACACTCATGGGCCGCAAGGTCGCCGTCAAGCAAGTCATATCGACGGTACATCTGAACGAACAGAAGGCACGCGAGGTACGCAACCGTGCCATGCGCGAAGGCCGGATCGCCGCCCAACTGTCGAGTCCGCACGCCATCTCGATGCAGGACGTCGCAATCGAGGACGGCGAGCCGTGGCTAGTCATGGAGTACCTGCCGTCACGAAGCCTTGCCCAAGCCTTGAATACCGCGGACTCACTGCCGCCGTACGAAGTCGCGCAGGTGGGCGCGCAGATCGCCGATGCTCTCACGGAGGCACACGAGGCCGGAATCGTGCATCGCGATATCAAGCCCGGCAATATCCTGATAGCCGATCGCGGACGCGCTCTCGGCATCGTCAAAATCAGCGACTTCGGTATTTCACGCGCGAAAGGCGATGTGGAGGCATCGGATTCGAGTGTGATCACCGGAACGCCGGCATACTTCGCGCCCGAGGTCGCGCGCGGCCAGGACCCGACCGAGGCGAGTGATGTGTTCTCCCTCGGTGCGACGCTGTACACCGCGATCGAAGGTAGGCCACCGTTCGACATCGACCAGGACTCCATCGCGCTACTACATCGTGTCGCCAGAGGCCAGATTATTGCGCCCAGCAGGTCGGAAGATCTGACCGAGCCACTGCTGCACATGCTCGAGCCCGATCCATCACGTCGCCCGACGATGGCTCAGGCCCGCGACGAGATCATCAGGCGCGCTATCAGCAGCAGAGGCTCGATCGCACAGCTGCGTGGCGTACCTATCACCTCTGCGGATGGAACAGTGCCTGCCTGGGCACACCGGTCCACCCCGGTGGCCGAAACACGCCGACCGTCAAAAGAATTCGGCAACACTATCTCTGGACTCCCTGCCGTGCGTTCGAGCGGTCTGTCCGACAACCAAGAGCCGAAGCCCTATGCGCCACCGGCGTTCGATCCGCCGAAGAAGAAGAACCCCCTCGAAGTGGCCCTCGATCGCATCGACGACGTCGTCGGTGACAAAGTCGACCTGTCGCCTGCGGTGATCCTGGCGATCGCGGTGGCGGTCGTCGTTCTTCTACTCGTGGTCGTAATCGCACTTTAGTGCGCCCCGCCACCCGTGTGCGCGTAGTAGGTCTCCGCTACTACCGTGCGCACACGGGCGCAAGCGCATCATCGTGATTGCAATACCTCGATCGCGATCTGAACTCTGTTGGTGCATCCGAGTTTCGACAAAACGCGGGAAACGTAGGTCTTGACCGTCGCGACGCTCATATAAAGACTTCCGCTGATCTCGGCATTCGACAGCCCTTGGGACACCGCGATCGCCACGTCTCGCTCACGCTCGGTCAACACACTCAACGCATCCGATACGCCAACGATCTGCATGTCATGCTCACGCCAGGCAGATACCAGCCTTCCGACGGCCGACGGCGATAGCATCGACTCACCATCACGCACGCGTTTCACGGCATCGATGATCTCGCGCGGCGATGTGTCCTTGAGAAGAAATCCGTGCGCCCCCAATCTGAGCGCCCGGAGTACATATTCATCACTGTCGAACGTCGTCAACACGAGCACAGCAGGTGGATCCTCACCAGCACATAGATTTTCCGTTGCCGCCAGTCCGTCCATGTTCGGCATTCGTATGTCCATCAGCACGACATCGGGACGAAGAGCCTTGACTGCGGCGACGCCCTTCGCCCCGTCCGATGCCTCCCCGACGACACGAAGTGCACTGTCGGATGCCAAGATCATCGACAGTCCGGAACGAACGAGGGCGTCGTCGTCGACCAGTAGGACATCGATCATCTCGGCCATGGCAACCACGCTTGAAGTATGTATCGCGGTGGGCCATCACCGACGTGCACTCCGTGTTCGAGCCGTCCACCTGCCAATCCGAGCCGCTCCGCCAAGCCGATCAGACCCGAATGAGACCCGGGCACCTCGGACGGCTGCGTACCAAGCCTGTTCGTCACCGATACCCGCAACTCGTCGTCGTCGACCGCTAGCCACACATGTACCGGAACACCGGAAGCGTGTTTGCGTGCATTGGTGAGGCCTTCCTGCATGACGCGAAAGACAGTTCGCCCCAGTGTCGCCGGAAGATCGACACCGACGGGAAGAAGGTTCTCGAACTCGACAGTCATCCCTGCGGCACACACCTCGCTCATCAGGTCCCTGATGTCGGCGATACCGGCCCCTGGACGCGGACCGTCCTGGTCGGCTCGGAGAACGCCGAGAATCTCACGCAGATCCTCCAGTGCGCCATGCGCATTCGCCCGGATCGTCCCAGCAATCATCTCGATCTCCGACCGGTCGATATCGGGCCTGACTTCCAATGCACCCGCCTGCAGACTCACCATCGAAATTCGGTGAGCCAACGCGTCGTGCATCTCGCGCGCAATTCTCTCCCGTTCCTGACCGCGCACCCGGTCCGCCCGATCGAGCGCCGCAGCCTCCGCACGCTCGGCCCGTTCACGCAACGAGTCGACAACCTCCCGCCGCGCCTTGACGATCATGCCCCACGTCATCGGAATACTCAGGAACGCAACACTGAGAACGCCGGTGGCCACGAATGCGACGCCGTCCATGAATACCTTGGCGAACAGCAGCGACGCCGCAACGTGCGCGGCAACCACGACGATCGTGAGCGACCAGGATCTGCGAACCGCGAGGGTATAAATCGCGACGAGCTCCGCCCCGCCGACTGCGTCGGTGAACAGCGTCGGCAACACCAGAGCAAGGGCTACCCCGACGGGCCAACGGCGACGCCACCACAGCGACGCCGTGGCCACGAGCGAAACCGCCGCAGTCACCACCGCTCTCGAATCAGAGAGTGCACCGCTGTCGAGACCGTCGACGATAGCGACCACCGCGAGGGCTACCGACAGAGCCATCCCGCCGACATCCCACACCCGATCACGCGGTCCTCGAAGCGAACTCACCTGCGCACCAACGGTCGCCAGTACTGGGCGGTTTTCACGTCTCTGATGACGATTCCGATCCGGTCGAGCTCGCAGCGCAGATCGCGAGCATCGGATGTGGACTTCTTCTCGAGTGCCTTCTCCCGCGCCCGCATAATCGCATCGGCTTCGGGAGGCAACGACAGCGTATCGGGAACCCACCGATGATAGAGCGCGCGGTAAGGATCACCGTCGACGAACAAGTAGCCGTACGCGGTGAACGTCTGCTTGATTGTGGCTGTCTTCTCCTCGATGGGCGCACGGACGAGTTGACGCGAGGAACCGTCGAGAATCACGAGTTCCTTACCGTCGACGAATACCATCGCTATCTCGGATCGGGAGAGCTCTCTCGTCTCGCCGTCCTCGGTCAACTCGATGCTTGTCTCGGTGACGACCACCCGCAGGCTCTCGTAGAACGCGAACATCACGAACCCGGCACCGAGCACAACTCCGAGAGCTACGAGAATGCACTGCGCAAGCCACCCCGACCACGAGGCAACAAGCCCGAGCGGACCCTGAAACGGTACCCATTCCAATGTTGTTGTCCACGAAGCCAACCGAGGCAGGACGTACCCGGCAGCGCCTCCGGCAACGGGTGCAACTACACCCAGGAAAATGCGATCTCCCTTGGACAGCCACAACACCGACGCGTTTTCGTCCGACATACCCACAGACGCTAGTGCGGGTGCCGGCGCGGTGACAGTCTCCGAAAGTCTACGAAAACCCACCCGTGTGCGCGTAGTAGGTCTCCGTTCCTACCGTGCGCACACGGGCGCGAAGCGCATCACTCGATTCGGCGCTTGTGTGCCCACCGGGTGAGCGCATTTCTGTTGGACTGCTGGGTCTTTCGAAGAACGTTCGATGCATGAGTTTCGACGGTCTTGATCGAAATGAACAAGTTCTCGGCGATCTCTCGGTACGTGTATCCGCGTGCGAGCAGCCGCAGAACCTCGAGCTCGCGGGGCGTCAGCGAATCCAATTCAGGGTCCAGCGAAGGTTCGGGATCAGTCGATTTCCCGGTGAACGAGTCGAGCACAAAACCGGCGAGCCGCGGCGAGAACACCGCATCTCCCCCGGCGACGCGTCGAACACTGTCAGCGAGTTCGGCCCCGGAGATGGTCTTGGTGACATAACCGCGCGCTCCCGCCCGGATGACGGCAATGACATCCTCGGCGGCATCGGATACCGACAACGCCAGGCATACGGGCCCTGCCGAGATACGCCCGAGCACTGCGATGCCGCCGCCGTCGGGCATGTGCACATCGAGCAGAACGACGTCCGGTTTCGTGGAGTCGATACCCGCCACTGCGTCGGCTACCGCGCCTGCTTCACCGACCACCTCGATATCGGCTTCACGCCCGAGCTCAGCACGGACGCCGGAACGAAACACTGCATGGTCGTCGACGAGAAAGACACGAAAGGTGTCGGTCACCTGGGCTGCTCCTGCGGTTTCGGCTGTTCTGAGTTCTGTGCATCGAAGTTGTCGGGCTCTGCGATCGCGTGGGGCTCATCCGCGACACTCTCGCGTGGCATGAGGATTCGAATTTCGGTTCCCTTGCCTACCTCGGAGCGTACCGATACCTCACCGCCACGGCGCTCGACTCTCCCGCGGATCGACTTGCTGAGCCCTTGCCGATCCACCGGCACCAGATTCTCATCGAAACCGGTCCCTCGATCGCGTACGAACACGGTCACCTTGTCCGCCTCGGTCTCGACGAAAAGGTCGATATTGGTTTCGCCGGAATGCTTCGCGGCGTTGACGAGTGCTTCCCGTGTAGCTCCGAGAAGTGCTGTGAAGCGTTCGCGAGACAACCCGAAATCAGCGTCTGCAGCGACGAGTTGGACGTCGCCGACCGTGATCGGCCGAACGGTGACCCCGTGTTGATCTTCGATTTCGCCCGAGATCGTCTTTATAGCTTCGGCGAGCGAGGAATGGTCCTGGCCGCCGCCCTCGAACAGCCACTTTCGCAGGTCACGCTCCTGCCCGCGCGCCAGACGCATCACTTCCTGCGGCTGATCGGACTGCTTCTGGATCAGCGCGAGCGTCTGCAACACCGAATCGTGCAGGTGCGACGCGATCTCTTCACGCTCGTCGTGTCGAACCCGAGCCGATCGTTCAGCATTCAACGTTCGCCACATGCGCAGCCATACCGGAACCGTCAGCAGTACGGCTCCGACCAGGGTCACAACGACGGCCAACAACGATGACCGCACCGACGCTATGTCTACCCGCGCCAACGCAACGACACCCAACCCCAGCACGATCAGCGTCGCACCGCCCACGACCCGGGCCCAGCTGAGCACTGTCGGCTTCTTCGGCATGCCGAGCACAGATCGTGGACCGTCGGAATCGAACTCGCGCCACACCAGTGCAGCACCGACCACGACGATGACGATCGGCACCAACACCGATGCGGCTGTACCGTCCAGCAACCATGCGAACCCAGCGGCGAGGCCGAGACCGAGTGCAGCCAGTCCTAGCGCCCGCTGCCGCTCGGCCGAACTGGGACGGTCGACGTCCGTACCCGACGGCGTGAACATCCACAGCAACCCGTACGCGAAAATCCCGGATCCCGCCATGACCGCCAGCAGCGCGAACGCCACTCGAACTTTGAACACCTCGACGTTCAAATGGTCGGACAATCCGCCGGCAACGCCGCCCACGATGCGTCCACCACCGCGGCGATAAAATTTCACCGGCTCATAGTTGGCGGACTCGGGCAGGACAGGGTGCATGTCCTCGATCCTGGCACGAATCTGCGCCGGACCGCATCAGGGTCTCCCCTGATCCGGTCCGACGAAATGGCCCGCTGCTGCGCGGTTCGCTGTTGGGTCGACGGAAACATCAGGGCGATCCCTGATGTTTCGACGCGCAGAAAAAGCGACGATAGTTTCATGAGCAACGCAACCGTCCCCGACCAGCTGCAACATATGTGGCGCACTCGCCCGTACCGGTTGCCGCAGCAAGGCCAGGTGGCAGGGGTGGCGGCCGGGATCGGGTACCGCTACGGCGTCGACCCTGTCTTGGTCCGCGTCGCGCTCGTCGTCTGCACCATCTTCGGTGGGGCCGGAATCGTTCTCTATCTCGCGGCTTGGTTGCTGTTCAGCAAGGCCGGCGACTCTGCCTCGCCTGCCGAGTCGCTGCTGGGTAAAGGCCACAGTTCCGAGTCGAACACCAAGGTGATCGTTCTCGTCATCGCGCTGACCATCGCCATCTCGACGATCGGTCCCGTCGGCGTCGGGATGGGCGGATCTGGGCCGATCAGCATGCTGGCACTACTGGCTGGCCTGTGGTTACTGCATCAACGCCGTCCCGAGCCCCCGGAGTTCCTGCCCGGAGGGGCTCAGGTCTATGCCCAGCAAGGATTCCCGATCTCGTTCAACTCTCCGTACACCACGGGGGCCGGTTACAACTCACCAAACTACAACTCGTCGAACTTCGGTGCCGGGGGCGGCGCATACCCGCCCGCTGCTTATACCCCGTATACGACGCTTCCCAAGAATTACGTCCCAGCGACACCTGCCACAGAAGAGATCTCATCACACGCACAGTCCGGGGAAGTGAGTCTGAGCAAGTCATCGGCCGGACCACCCGCCCCCGAACAAGCTCCTGCGCCGTCGTGGGATCCGCTCGGCGTCGCGCCCTTCGCCTGGGATCTGCCTGAACTACCCGCGAAGCATGCCCCTGACTCCGTCCAGAAGAAGAAGCGATCCAGGTGGACGTCGTCTTTCATCGGTCTGGCGTTGGTCGCTGCGGCAGTGTGTGGCGCAATAGCGGCCGCGACGGATTCGGAGTGGTTGACTCCCGCACGAATCGGTGCCGTTGCGCTTACCGTTGTAGCAGTCGGGCTCGTTCTCGGCGCCTTCATGCGCAAGGGCTACGGCCTTCTCGTCGTCACCGGTCCGTTGCTGGCTTTCGTGGTGTTCGCTTCGATTTTGGGGCCGATTTCATTCGATGGCCAGTTCGCGGGCGAACAGCAATATGCCCCGACAACCACCGCGGAACTGGCACCGGGTTACACCGTGCAGGCTGGAGATTTGCAACTCGACCTTCGCGAACTCGACTTGACCGAGGACGCGACCGTATCGGTGAGCGTCACCGCAGGCAATGCGACCATCATGATTCCGGAATCGATGAACATTCTCACGCATTGTTCAGCGGTTGCTGCCGAAGCCGACTGCGGCCCCGATGACGTTCTGCAGCAAGGTAATTCATCAGACAACGCGGCAGTTCTGACGATCAACGGATCGGTTCGAGCCGGAAATTTGGAGGTAATCCGTGACTGACAAGTGGCAGTACGGAGACAGCGACGAAGACCCCACCGAGAAGAACCGCGCGCGCACCCGCCCGTCGGCGCTACTCTTCCTCGTCGGGCTGGTGGCGTTGATCGTCGCGATCAGCGCATTGATCGGTCCCTCGGCCATCGAGGCTCTCGGCAACGTGCAGTTCCGCTGGGTGTTCGTCGTCGTCGCGATCGTCGTCGGACTTGCTCTACTGCTGATTCCAGTGAGAAAAAGCAAGTAGCACCCTCACTCCCACTCGATGGTGCCCGGCGGCTTGCTGGTGACGTCGAGTACGACGCGGTTGATCTCCGGAACCTCGTTGGTCACCCGCGTCGAGATCGTCTCCAAGACCTCGTACGGCAGACGCGTCCAGTCGGCCGTCATTGCATCCTCGCTCGACACCGGACGTAACACGATCGGATGGCCGTAGGTGCGGCCGTCGCCTTGCACACCGACACTGCGCACGTCGGCGAGTAGAACAACTGGGCACTGCCAGATCTGGTTGTCGAGACCGGCCATGGTCAGTTCTTCGCGGACGATCGAATC
>JBBSSG010000117.1:0-11460 GCA_038242295.1 Mycobacteriales bacterium
CGAGTGCCCGAAACCGGACATTCTGGATCAGAGGTTGAGAGTGCCGCCAACATTCTTCAAGGCTGCGACGTTGTCCTGCTCAGACTGGTCGTACTGCACACCGCTCGTCTTGATCGACTCACTGATTCCGGCAAGAGCGTGCTCCAATTTGCCCGCACTTTGATCCCAGCTGGTCATGACCTGGGTGAACGTAGCCGAGGCCGTTCCCTTCCAGATACCAGATGCAGCCTGGTCTATGTCGCTGCGTAGGCCCCGCAGGAGGCCGCCGATCTGCTCCCGCAAGCCGTCGACCTTTGCGGCGACGGCAAGCATTGTCTGAATATCGGTCTCTGCCATGTCGACTCCTTGTTCTTCTTCGGTTTCGAGCACTGAGGCCAGCGCTCGGTCGAGGCAGCGATTCACCGCGGCATTCCTGCGGATCTCCCCCTACATCTGGTTTGACGCACGCACGATGCAATTCGGTTCCATCGATTGCAAACATTCTCGAAAAGCAATCGATCATTACCAGACTGCAGATACCTCCGCAGTCGATACTGCGTGCGAACAGTCCTTCTCCAGCACTTCCTCCGACCCGACGAGGCTTTGGCATCCGATGCTGATCTGCAGGTCGTCCTCGACGAAAACCTGCCAGTGCACCACCGAATACTCATCGGGCGTCTCGACATAAGAGACACCGATTCGCCCGCCGAAGTCGGTTGCTCGCGAAAAGCTTTCGAGGCTCGAACTATCTCCACGCATAACGAACTGCGCCACCAAGTCGTCGGCGACCTCGTCGAAGGACGTACCAGGAACGAGGTCTGCAGCTGTTACCACGATCCGGCGATCCGGATAGTCCGGCGGGATCAATAGAACCCGGCCTTCCTCCTCTCGCTCGGTCCAGAGCGCGGGGAGTTCGATACTGACGCGTCCGAAATCGAACCTGGCAAGCTCGATTTCGGGGCTCACTTCCGGCATCGGCGGTGCAGACTCCAGCGGCGACGCGGGGTCAGGCGCCGACTCGGTCGGCGCAAGCACGGATTGCGACGGCCGCTGCTCTGATTGCGACGGCTGCGCAGTGACAGAAGTGGAGCTTTCCGGCGTCGGTCGAAGAACAAACATCGCAGCGACTACGCCGCACACGAGCACGCTTGCGATCCCGAGGACCCCCAGGGGCGGAACTCGAGCACGCGGCGCGGCTGTATAGGCGTCATCGAGCCACGCCGCTGCACGTGCCGGTGGCGGGCCGGAGAGCTCGTTCTCGGGCAGGGCGGCTTCCGAGCGAACCGGGGAAGGGCTGACTGCGGGCGGGTGACCGAATGTCGAAACCCCCACGCGAGCAGCCATCGAACGCACCACATCCAGGCCGCGCAACCGGTGGATGCGGTGGTGCGAATCTTCCAGAATTTTCGGGGAACACTCGCCCGGACCGGACTCGAGAACGAATATGTCGATCTCCCCGCCTGCACGCAGTGCAGTGATGCACTCGGACACCCGGTTCTCGATCGACGCTTCTGCGCGTCGATCCCAATCGATATCGCGCCTACCGACCTCGTCCCACCTACCGGACCAGACGGGGGTGTCCCCAGCCCCATCCGAAACCGAGCTGACAACCGAATTCAGCTCGCCGAGTTCGACAACCACCGCCAGCGACGGCGCGCGTTCGCCGACCGACTGGACCACCGCGGTCGTCACGCCGTGAACCACGACTTCTCGGGCTAATGCCTTCGCGGCCTGCCGCACGACGTTCTGCCGCACCGCACCCCAAGACGACGGGACTGTGATCTCGAGTAGATCCGGTGCGTCCTGTTCTCCTGCGCGGCCGAGTGCCGCGTCGAGAGTGCCTGCGAAAATCACCTCCGCAGGAACGAGAGTCGATCCAACCAAAAGGTTGGCGTCATCGACGAATTCGAACGGAAAGAGAGTGCGCGCGTCGAGCGTCGAGGCGTCATCGACGGAGAAGTCGGGGTCGACGGAAAAGTTGAGCGAACTGCCCAGCATCGACACCACTGTCCGAGATTCGAACTCGGCGACGCCCGTCGGTGACGCAATCAAAACGGACACTACGCCGTCACCGAGATAGACTGCAGCATAGGTGCGTTCGAGGGTCATTCTGGCATCCACGCCAGCTGAATCAACGACTGCCCGCGCCTGTCGACGAGCGTTCCGCGGCCGGGCGGCATCGGGCCGGGTTTGACGGAGCCGATCAGATTCCCCTCGTCACGACTTCCACTCATCACCAGTCCCGGCGAGACGAGATCACGTATGCGCGAGATGATCGGGTCGTACATAGTGCGCGATGCACCGCCCGACCGTCGAGCCACAATCAGATGGAAACCGATGTCGCGAGCATGCGGAAGATAGTCGGCGAGAACGGTCAGGGGGTTGCCCGAGGCGGTCGCCACCAGGTCGTAGTCGTCCACGATCACGAAAATCTCCGGCCCTTGCCACCAGGTCCGTTCACGCAATTGTTGCTGCGTAACGTCAGGGCCTGGCATCCGATCCGCCAGCTTCGAGGCCAGTTCTCCCATCATCGTTGTCATGACCGTTTGCGAGGCGGCGTAACCCGCGAGGTGATCGCCCACGACCGTACCGAGCATCGTGCGCCGATAGTCCGCGAGAATCAGCTTCACCTGCGAAGACGTATTGGCCTCGACCAACGATGCACAGATCGATCGCAGTAGAGCCGTCTTCCCACACTCGGTATCGCCGAATACCAAAAAGTGCGACTGTTCTGCGAAGTCGACAGCCACCGGCTTCAACTCAGCTTCGTCGATACCGATGGGCACCCACAGCTCTGGCGTGTCACCACGGGATCGTGGCCAGCGGCCCGACACCATTCCGCGAAGCTCATCCAGGTGCAAGCTTTCAGGCAACATCCGTACATCGGGAGCCGAGCGTCCGACGAAAACTGCTGCCACTGCGGAGACCGCTGACTGGACCCCTTCGCCGAGGTCGACCACGGAAGCACTACCGTCGACCCGCGGCAGGCCCACCAACAGGTGTAGGCCGTCCTTGGTGATTCCGCGGCCCGGTCGAGATTCGGGAACTCGGGCCGCCTTCGCTCGCCCGAACTCCGAGTCGGATGAATCACCGAGCTTGAGTTCGATGCGGGTACCGATCAAGTCTTTGGTGGCAGGTCGGATCTCCGCCCACCGCGAGGCCGTGATCAGCAGGTGAACTCCGTACGACAAACCCTGTGCGGTCAATGCAGCGAGTTGCGGTTCCAATGATTCGAAATCCGACCGAACGCTCCCCCATCCGTCGACGACGAGGAACACGTCTCCGAAGCTGTCCTCGTCGTCAGCCGCATGCTCGGCCCGACGCCGTCGAAAGTCGATCATGGAGTCGATGCCCCGCTGCCGGAAAAGCCGCTCGCGCTGTGAAATGACCGATGCGACTTCCGCCACGGTTCGCCGAACCCTGTCCACGTCGAGCCTGTTCGCCACCGAACCGACGTGTGGCAGACCTGCCAGACCGTTGAGCGTTCCACCGCCGAAGTCGAGGCAGTAGAACTGAACTTGCTCCGGGGTATGCGTGAGCGCCAACGACATGATGAGAGTACGGAGCGCCGTGGACTTTCCGGATTGCGGACCGCCGACGATCGCGAGATGCCCCTGTGCGGAGGACAGGTCGACAAGCAGAAGTTCGCGCCGCTGGTCGAATGGCCGATCGACGATTCCGATCGGGACCCGTAGCGACGGAAACGCGACGTCGGGTGACACCAGAATCGAATCGGGGATCATTTGGTCCAAAGTGGGCGGATCACTCAGAGGCGGCAGCCACACATCGTGAGCCGGTGTTCCATGACCTTTCACTTGGTCGACGACGACGTCGAGCACAGTGCGACCGTCGGGTTGCTCTACCTCCGCGGCCGCGGCCCGCTGCGCTTGCGCGAGATCCTCGGCGCCGGCGGCGGCCGATCCATTCGAGCGCATGCGATCCGGATCTACGTGGACGGGGTACGCACTGAAAACCCGAGGTTGCAGATCGACCCCCGATTGCACGGTGGTGCGCCCGCCGCTGCGCGGACGAACATACGGACCGGAGACGTACGCAGCTGCGAATCTCATGATCTCTGCTGAATCGCACTTGAGGTACCCTGCCCCAGGTTGAGCAGGCAGGTGATACGCGTCCGGTACACCGAGGACCGTTCGAGACTCGTTGGCCGAGAAGGTCTTCAGACCTATCCGATAGGAGAGGTGACTGTCGAGGCCACGGAGCTTTCCTTCTTCGAGGCGCTGACTGGCCAGCAGTAGATGCATGTGCAGCGATCGACCGAGACGTCCGACCGCGACGAAGAGATCCGCGAAATCTGGTTGTTGACTCAGTAGCTCGGAGAATTCGTCGACGACGATGAAGAGTGCGGGCATCGGAGCCAGCGACGCGCCGGATGCTCGTGCCTTCTCGTAATCGGACACGTTCGCGAAGTTTCCCGCGTCGCGCAGAAGCTCCTGCCGCCTGTTCATCTCACCCGCGAGTGCATCTTTCATGCGGTCGACCAATGCCAGATCATCCGACAGGTTGGTGATCACCGCAGCGACGTGGGGCGAATCTTCCAGTCCGGCGAACGTTGCTCCGCCCTTGAAGTCGACGAGAACCAGATTGAGTTGATCGGGACCATGCGTCGCGATCAAGCCCAGAACCAGAGTTCTCAAGAACTCGGATTTACCGGAACCCGTCGCACCGATGCACAGACCATGCGGGCCCATTCCGTTCTCGGCCGACTCTTTGAGATCGATTTCCACCGGGCTGCCGTCGGGTGCGATCCCGATTGGGACCCGCAATCTATCGCGGCCCCTGCGGGGCACCCACATGCGCGAGGGGTCGAGCGCACCGACGTCCGGTATGGAGAGCAGATGATTTTAACTCGACAATGAATCGGCATCGTCGAGCGAGGAGTCGGCGCCGACGTGGGCCGACGTGCGATAGGGCGACAAACGGCGCGCAACCGTCTCGGCCTGCGCAACACTCATTGCGTCGGCCGCGCCGAACACCTCCACGCGCGGTCCGCTCACAGCACCGATCGTGCCGTTCTCGGAGAACAGGCGCAGACCGCGACTCGACGCGAGTGCAGTCGCAAAGTCGGACAGATCGACAACGGTGACGCCATCGAGACCGGTGCGGACGATATCGGTACCAGTGTTGTCGAGCAGTCCACCATCGATGACAACGACGAGATGGGCGACACCTGCCGTAGCCGGGCCACCACGAGTAAACCGATTTCGAAGCGACAGATGCTCTCCGAGGGCACTTTCCAGTTCGAGGAACGATCCGTAGATCATGCGCGCGGTGCCGGCACCGTCACGGATGATGTCGTGTTGCGTGTGCGGCAGCCACTTCGTCCAGTCCCAGTACGCCACGGTGTCCGGACCGCAGACCACCGCGACTCTCACTTGGTCGGGATCGTGGAAGGTGCACAGCGAAGCCAACATCGAGCGGACTGTGGCGCGTCCAGCGTTTCGGTCACCGGCGATCGAGATAGCTGCGAAACCTCTCATCGACACCGCCGTCGGAAGGTGGCTCACCACGGAATGCGCTCGGACGAACCTTCTCAGCGACACCGCCGAAACAGGCTCCAATTCCTCCACCGGCCCCGTCTCCGGGGGCACCAGCCGCGTCGCCAACCGCTGATCTCCGCGGCCGATCCGAACATGGCAGAAGTCCGGGTCCGCGGTCCGCCGCTCCCACATCCGTGACGTGCCGGCGAACGACCACAGAACCACGGGGTCCGGGTGTGACCATTCGAGGGATTCACGCTGACCGCCGGCGGTGACTGCTACATCTTTACGCAGCTGATCCAGGTACCGCAGGTAGTCCTTTCGGTCCTCGTTGGCCTCGGCAGTCCTGGCTCCGCCGCCTTTGCCGCCACCGGCGACCATGCCGAGCATCGACATGAGCATCATCGCCGGGAACATCAGCATCATCGGGTTCGCAGCCATCCCCGAGGTGAACATCAGTGCAACCATGCCCACCATGGCGGCCACCATCACCACCGGCATGAGCTTCGTCATGAGATTGCCGGGGACGACGCGTGGGATTTCGGGCGGCGCCTGGAGCGTCACTTCTCCACCGGGGGTGCGCGGCACCGGTCGTCTGGCGCCGCGGACGAATCGAACGGTACTCACGTTTGTGAAAGCCCCCACCCCATCGCTAGCCCCTCACCGCAGACACTTTCGTTTTCCCAGACGAGCGGTCTGTTTCCGCGAAAGGGTAACGGATGGTCGGCGTCTGCGCCAAGACAGCCCACTGGGCTTGGCGGAATATCGATGATCGAACACTGGTTGTTCTCTTATCGAGCACCGGATCGTCCGACAGCATTGCTGCGACGCCTCTACCGAACATCGAAAGGTTGGCCTCCACCGTGTCCGTTCCCTTGTCAATACTTGACCTCGCACACATCGCCGAGGGCGAAAGCGTGAAGGACAGCTTCGATGCCAGCGTTCGGCTCGCTCAGTGCGCAGAAGAATGGGGATACGAGCGGATCTGGTACGCCGAACACCACAACATGCGATCTATTGCATCCTCGGCAACCAGTGTCCTGATCGGGCATATCGCCTCGCAGACCAGTCGGATTCGACTCGGGTCCGGGGGCGTGATGCTGCCAAACCATGCGCCGCTGACAGTTGCGGAACAGTTCGGGACCCTCGCCACGCTGCATCCCGGACGCATCGATCTCGGGCTCGGGCGTGCTCCCGGTAGCGATCAACAAACGATGCGTGCGATGCGACGTGATCCATCCTCCGCCGATCGGTTTCCGCAGGACGTGCAAGAACTACAGGGCTACCTCTCCGAGAACTCGCTGGTACCCGGTGTAGTCGCAACCCCGGGAGCAGGGACGAACGTTCCGCTCTACATTCTGGGATCCTCCCTGTTCGGCGCCCAGCTTGCGGCGGCTCTCGGCCTCCCTTTCGCATTCGCTTCACACTTCGCTCCCGACGCGCTCGAAAAGGCCGTCTCGATCTACCGAGAGCGTTTCACGCCGTCGGCTCAACTCGATGCCCCGCACGTCATTGCTGGAGTCAACGTAATAGTCGCTGATACCGAGGCGGAGGCTCAGCATCACTTCCTAGCGACAAAAAGGAGCCGGGTTTCCCTTCTGCTCGGCCGGGGTCGAACGTTCACCGACGAGGAAGCAGACATGCTTCTCGACGCACCGCAGGGCCAACACATCGCCAAAATGACCACATACTCCGCGGTGGGAACGCCAGCCACGGTCAAGGATTATCTCGATCGCTTCGTCCGTCACGCCGACGCCGACGAATTGATCGCATCTACAGGCGCGGTGGATCGGGAGTCGTGGCTGCGCTCGTACGAACTTCTGGCCGACGTCAGCGAACTCACCCCCGCCTGAGCACCTCACCTCCCCTGCATCCGCGTCGATATCGTAGAGTCGCCACAGCCAGCGGGTAGCGGGCGAAATCCGGGGGGAAGTGCATGACGGGGGACCTTTCACAGGGCGTGGACCGCTTCGGTCCTCGTACCGGCGCACCGAACGAGGACGGCGCCGGGGCACGAGGAGTCGCTCCGCTCGACCTGTGCCGGCTCACGGTGCTGGCTCAAACTGTGCAGGTCGACCTAGCGCTACCGACCGACGTCCCTATTGCGTTACTAGTGCCTGGAATCGTGGAATTGCTCGATCGGCGCACCAGTCGATCGCAGCCCGCGGGCCAAGAGCACGGACCGCAGCCATGGGTATTGTCGAAGGTCGGACTCCCGCCGTTCGCCGGTACCTTGACATTGATCGAGGCGGGGGTCCGCGACGGCGACCTTCTCGTACTGGGGACCGCGGAAACTCCGGCTCCCGCTCCACTTTTCGACGATCTCATGCATGCAGTAGCTACGTCTGGCGCACCTCAGCATCGGTTGTGGACCCGCCGAACCGCACAGGGCATCGGGTTCGGAATCGGCGCTGTCGCGATCCTTCTGGCATGTCTAGCACTGGTGCGATCCCCTTTCGATGCCGGCCCCGATCACGCCGCCACCATCGATATCGGCATCGCCGCCGCACTGACGGCCGTTCTGTTCACCGTCGCAGGTTCGATAGTCGGGCGTGTGTACGACGACGACAGGACCGGGACCTTTCTCTCAGGCTGCGCGCTCCCGTTGATCTTCACGTCCGGAGTTCTGTTCGTACCGGGACAACTCGGTGCGGCACATCTGTTGCTCGGTGCGTCGATGACCGTCGCTTTGGCAGTCCTGGCACTTCGACTCGGCGGGCACGGCACGGCGTTGTTCACCGGCACAGCAACAGCTTCGGTGATTACAGCGGCCGCAGCGATACTGTTTCTGTTC
The DNA here is from genome assembly GCA_038242295.1 of Mycobacteriales bacterium. GTDB lineage: Bacteria > Actinomycetota > Actinomycetes > Mycobacteriales > Mycobacteriaceae > Rhodococcoides. The sequence goes on from JBBSSG010000117.1 coordinate 8,272, forward strand.
ACAGAACTGTCGGCCAGCACAGTGGGCGCGGGCGTAGCAGTGCTCTCACTGTTCGGTTTGGCCTTCGCCCCGCGAATGTCGATGATGCAGGCACGGTTGCCGCTGCCCCCTGTACCGACCGCAGGCGCTCCGCTCGATGACACCAATGACGACGACGGGCATTCCGCCGAAGAACTGGCCGAGTTGTCCAGTCGTGCTCGTAGCTATCTCACCGGTCTCGTGTGCGCCGCGTGCGCCACCACAACGACTGGGGCGTTGGTTGCCGCCCTCACGTCAACTTCCTCTGATGGGATCTATTGGCCAGGGGTGATTCTCGCCCTCCTGATTGCGCTGGTGCTGATCCTGCGTGGACGCACGTTCGCGGAAAACCAGCATGCGATCCCGCTCGTCGCAGGCGGCTCGACGATCGTGCTCGCGTTGCTGTCGGTCGTCATCTTCGCTTCTCCTCAGGAGCCGCTGAATGCATTCGCCGCGGCGATCGGGATCGCTGCAGTCGCATTGCTTTTCGGATCGGTGATCCCCACTCGCACCTATTCGCCGGTACTTCGCCGCGCCGCCGAACTCGTCGAGTATGCAACTATCGCGACCGTGATTCCTGTGGCCTGTTGGGTGAGCGGCCTGTACACGGCGATGCGCGGATTGTGAGCCTGCGACCGTTTCGGAACGGGTGCAGTATGATTGCCGCCCTGGTGGTTGTCGCGACCTTCCTCGGCACAGGATCGGCAGTCGCCGAGCGCCCGATCATCGACCCGGCGCTCGTTCCAGCACCCTCGCCTCCGGCGCCCCCGGATCCCACTGAACAACGCGACCCTTGCACGGCGGTGACGTCTATGTTCGACGGCCCGGCAATCCCGGAATCAATGCAAAGCCTCGACTTCGAGGCCGCGTGGCGAATCACCCGCGGCGCAGGGCAAGTAGTGGCCGTCATCGATACCGGTGTCTCACCGCATCCTCGCCTGCCCGGCCTCCGCCCCGGGGGCGACTATGTTCATACGGGCGACGGCCTCTCCGACTGCGACGCTCACGGGACCCTCGTCGCCGGACTGATCGCCGCGACACGGCAACCCGGAAGCGGATTCGCCGGCGGCGCGCCCGAAGCGCAGATTCTCTCGATCAGGCAGTCCAGCAATGCATTTCAGAAGGAGCGTCGGCCCGACGAGGAAGAAGAAGACACCTCGGTGGAGAACGCCGGTGGCTACGGCAACGTCATGACAATGGCGGCAGCAGTTCGCACGGCCGCAGATCTGGGCGCCACCGTCATCAATATTTCAGAAGTTGCCTGCGTCCCCTCCGGGAACGGGGTTGCCGACGGTCCACTCGGCGCGGCAATCGATTACGCAACGCAGGTGAAGGACGTTGTCGTCGTAGCCGCGGCCGGCAATACAGACGGCAGCGGACAAGGGCAGTGCCGCAGTCAAAATCCGCTGCCCGATCCCGCAAACCCCTCAGCCGATCCGTGGGATCGAATCTCGACGATCGCAACACCGGCATGGTTCGACGATCAAGTTCTGACGGTCGGATCGGTCGATCCGGACGGGAGACCGACTCAGTTCACTCTGGGTGGCCCGTGGGTCGACGTCGCTGCCCCCGGTACGTCGATGACATCGCTATCCCCCACGGGGCCGGAGTTGACGAACGGCACCATCGACGGCCAAGGAAATGTGATCCCCATCCAGGGCACCAGCTTCTCCGCTCCACTCGTTGCGGCCGTCGCTGCACTCGTCCGCGCGCACCGTCCAGACCTGAATGCGCTACAGGTCATAGAACGTATCGAGGCAACCGCCCATGCGCCTGCTGAAGGCTGGAATCCGCTCATCGGTCATGGCGTCGTAGATCCACTCGCCGCCGTCACCGGCCAGGTAGTAGGCCGACGTGATCTCGCACCGGCCCAGCCGATCTCGATGGCTGCCCCCGCCGTGCCGGTCCAGCCGGATCTTCGACCGAGGACAGTCGCGCTGACCGGCGCCGCTGTCATCACCGTCGTACTGATTCTCGGCCTCGGACTCTCTATTCCGTTGCGCCGAAAGATTGATCACGCTCAGGGCTCGGGGAGAACCGCCGCTTCCAGATCAGGACCGAGTCCATCGTGAGCGGTCAGCGCTGCTGATCGACTCAAGGTAGGTCCTATTCCCAACAATTGGACTATCTGCCACGGGGCCGATGCAGGTGCGCCGAGCCCGAGCGCCTTCACTGCCTCATCGTCGGAAACGCCGTAGCGAACGCCGGTGTCGGCAACGAAAAACGATGCATCGTGACGAAGACTCGTGGGCGCCATTCCAGTAGTTCGAACCAGCGCGACGCTTCCTGGCGATACGTAAACTTCGTCCGCAGCGGAACCGCCGCCATCAGCTTGCGCCAACCGCACCGGCATCGCCGAATCCTCGATCGGGATAGTGCGGCCGGCCGAGGGTACCAAGCGCGCGGTGGGCCCACCGTCGGGAGCTTGTTGCGGGATCCACGACATACATCCGACGGGTTCGGCGCCGGCTCCGACGATCGTGGGGGCTACCGCTGGAAAGGTGTCGACGGCAAGACTCTTGACGGTCGGAGCTCTGAGCAGGACGTCAGGGTTGAGCGAATCTATGTCCGGACTGCCCTGAGAATCGGCGAACTTGATGAGCTGCGCTGTCGCTTCGGAAATCGACTGAATTCCGTCCTCGAGAACGACGTAATAGCGGACGTCAACTCCGGAGATCTTCACCACGGACCCGATCGTCTTACCGCCGATGTCGAAGCCTGGAATTTCACCGGCCCGCGGAATGAACGGCGGCGCAATTTGCGGAACCACCGGAACGGCATTGACCAATCCCTGACTCACATCCGACGGGACCGCCCCCTCCAGCCTCAAAGCTCGGATGACTGCGCGGTCCTGCAGATCGATTTGAGCGCGCACACCTCCGTACGCCAGGAATGCTCCGTCAGGCGTCTGCCAGAGAAACGCATCGGTGTCACCGAGGGGTGCGATGTCGTCGTCGAAGGACGGATCGCCGACCAGAACCGAGGTTCCGGCGACCGCGCCCCCGCTCGCCAAGGTGTCGCACACCGTCCAGGTAGCAGCGGAATCCGAACTTTCGTGCGGCAACGCCGACGGAGCACCTGGAATGCCAACCAATGCGCCCCGCCGCTTACCCGACAGCTCCGTTTCTTTGACCATCACCGGACTGTCGGGACTTCCCACGATCAACCGAG
>JBBSSG010000118.1:0-11359 GCA_038242295.1 Mycobacteriales bacterium
TCGGCTTGGCCGTCTTCGAGTGGCGCACCGATCGAGTGCAAAGCCTTGACGAAGAATCCGTCGGTGCCGAGCTTCTCCATCACTGCGGCGCCCATGCGGGTCATCACACGCATGGAGACCACGACGTACTCCGAGTCGGTGATCTCGACGCCCAGCTTGGGATCTTCCGCACCGAGCGGGCCCATGCAGAACGGTACGACGTACATGGTGCGACCGCGCATACAGCCGCGGTAGAGATCGGTCATGAGATCGCGCATCTCAGACGGATCCATCCAGTTGTTGGTGGGGCCGGCGTCGATCTCGTTGGTCGAGCAGATGTAGGTACGCGACTCGACTCGGGCGACGTCAGACGGATCGGATGCGGCGAGGAAGGAGTTGGGCTTCTTCTCGTCGTTGACGCGCGTGAATGTGCCTGTATCAACGAGATGGCTCGTCAGACGATCCCACTCTTCGTCGGACCCATCGGCGAAGACCACTCGTTCCGGCTCGGTGAGTTCTGCTACTTGTTGTACCCAGGCAAGTAGCCCCTTGTGCTGAGTGGGGGGTGCGGCGTCAGTGCCGTTCAAACCGGGAATGGTCGCTGAGGTCATCTAACTCTCCTAGGGTGAGCCGGAACCAAATTCAACTTCTCTTCGCTGCGGGGACGGTTCAGCGGACGAAAAGCAAACCTGACCTTCCCCTCTCGGTGGGGAGCTGCCCGATCACTCGCTCGGCGTATACCGAATCTTACCGGCTACGTCAACTCGAGGACACGGGCGCCGGGTGTCCTGAAAACAGGTTAACTCCGAGTGTGGACAAACCGGAATTGGGGTGTTGTCCGATCGGTCACAGAACCGATTCAGCTGTTGAAAAGTAAAATTGCAGAGCCACTGAGCAGCCACTGCAAGTTGTGTGGGCAATCGCCGGAGCTAGAACACTTCACTCGAAAACTTCGCCCGACGACGTCGTCTCCCACCGCGCAGAACCATCGACCGACCGGGAAATTTCCCACGATTCGTAACGGCCACCACGTCCGATGCTGGTGAACGCATCCATCACACCGTCGTGATCTCGATCGCGCGCGACAGTCATTCCAGCGTCGGTATGACTCACGCGCGTTTCCGCGTACCCGTCGTCATCGGTATCGAACATCTCGATGCCCTGTCCGAGGGACTGGCCCAAGGCGCCGAAAGCGGCCGCCGACTCGTCGGGCTCGGCGTGATCGACCGCGAGGAACAGAGCTTCGCTGATATCCATCCGGTATTCCCCAATCGTGTCGAAGTCGCGAGCACCGCCGAAAGCGTAAGTGGACCTACATATTCAGACGCACTGGACTAGCAGCCGGTTCCGCTCTGCCGAAAACTCCGAACTTCTCCAGGCCTCGTTCGAGAGCGGATAGGTCTCGATCGCAGGCTGCGAGAATCGTCGACCGATATTCGGCCACCGCGCGAATTTCATTTTCGACGCGACCCAGTTCCAGCTCCGCTACGGAGGCCGAACGACCGGTGTCTTGCGCGGCGTGCGCGAATGCTGCTTCCGATGCGAGTATCCGAGCGACTACCCCCCGTTCCAGTTCGGACTTCGCGGCTCCCGCCGCGTCCGCCACCCACGTCCGCAGGTGGGCACGGTCTGCAACCAATCTCCTCGACCCGACCAGCCACCACGCGCACACCACGCCGAGCAACAACGAGATCGGAATGATCGCGATCGCGATCGCGGGAACCAATGACAAGGGTGAGACGACGATCCGACCCAATCCGATCCCGGCCGATGCACCGACGAGCGCCATCATCTTGTCCTCCAGCCCTCGGCGACGAGGTGGAGGGGGCGACGACGAGCACTCGACGGTCAATGCTGGTGCCACGGCCGGCAGGGCGGTCAGTTCGAGGTCGGTATCGATCGAGCGCAGGCGATCGGCGAGGCGGGTATCGACCCCGGCAGCGCAGAGCCGCAGTCGCTCGCCGATGTGGTCCGGCAGATGTTTCGATTCGGCTCGGCCGGCAGTGTCGACGGATTCCCGCGCAGCAGCCGCAAAGTCTCGAAGACTTTCGTTGATGTCGTGGATCGATTCGGAGCGAACCAGCTGAATTCGGCTCCGAAGTGTGGCGGCCCGCTGCGTCCGAGCGGTATCTCGAGCATCGAACAATCGCGCTCGTTCGCCGCGTAGACGCGCGCTAGCGGTCGCGCTCGTCACCGTACGAGCTTTGCTTACGATTTCGCTGCGCGCCGCCATCGCTGCGGCATGAACGGTGGCGTTGTACTTGCGTTCGCGGAGAGCTCGATCGGGCTGAGCCAAGGCGGTCACGAGAAAATGAACCAGCTCGTCCATTCCCGACTCGGCTCGAAGCGTCGACTGCACCTGCGAGTCGGCGGCCATCCGCGACCGTTGCGCGAGCTTTGCCGAGACCGGCCAAAACGACACGTCAACCGACCTCGGCACGTAGACGTTGACGGACTCAGACACCGCGCGCCGGACGTCGCGCCAGTCGCGGTGCACATCGATTTTGTTCACGACAATCGCCACGGTCGTCGATTCGAGCAACGGCGCGAGGTCCGCGAGCGCCCGACGACCGAGTGGCGCCGACGCATCGAGCACGAAGAGTACGACTGCAGCCGCTTCTACTGAATCGGCGCGCTCCAGGGGCGATCCCGACATCGCATCGATTTGCGCTTCTACTGTTGTCACCCCGGAACCTGGCGTCCCGGTGACGAATATGCCCGCTGGGGCGGCGCGCCGGCCGGCAGCGATGGAGTCGACCCCGGAGGGGTACCAACGTTTGATCACACTGTCCATGTCCGCAGGAACGTCGATCATCGAATCCGCATCCTCATGTACCCCCGCGCGACTGCGAGCGCCGCTCGAGCTTCTTTCGGATCGCGCGCCGACTGCCACCGCTCGTGCCACTGCTGGGCGCAGGACACCGTCGGCACCGAAGTTTCCCGTTCGTCGAGTACACGCAGGCCCGCTCGCATGCCGGCGAAGACTGCTTCATCGGACGCCAGATAGCTGTCGAGTTCGTCGTTCGAAGCAGGATACATTGCGGACAACCCCGTCAGCTCGTGAAGCAGCGTGCTTTGTCGGTCGATTCGAGCCAGTTCGATCGCCCGGCCAACTGCTGCCACGACGCCGTCGATTCCACTCCGCTCAGCCAGCAACACACGCAGAGTGCCATCATCCGTCGAGGGGGTTGCGAGGAGCGCCTCGACGACGATGCCAATTCCGAACGTCTCGATTCGCTCGATGAGCTCGAGCCGCTGCTTGTTCGACAGCCGAATATTCGCGCGCAGAAAGCGCTCCGGCGACAACAGCATGTCCGGACGAATGGATGCCACAACCGGGCGCAGACCAGCGAATGTGATCGGATGTCCACGAATGACGCTGGCCGCGATGGTGCCCATGAGCGGGTGGACCTGTGTGCCGACGTTGCTCGTCAGCCGCGCCACAGTCCCGGGCAGGTCTTCGACGGTGTCCGCCTTGGCCAGCACGGCCACCACGTCGGTGGCCCCGGCTACCGCGTCGATATCGGCTTGGTGCACTCCGCCGGCCAGTACATGCACCACCACGTCACCGTCGAGAATTGGATCCGGATACTGCGGAACGTCGATCGAGGCGGCCTCGATGATCTTCACGTCGTCGAGGCGAAGTGCATGGTGTGAGCTCAGAATTGTGCGGACCGAGGACTTCCCAACTCCGGTGCGTCCGGCGACTTCTACACGGATGGGAGCGAAGCAGCGACTGACCGCAACATCGACCTCGCGGCCGAGAGAGGCGTCGCACGCGGCGAGTGAAGATGCGAGCGATCGGATTCTGCTCACAGAAACACCCTGCATACAAACCCCCCATGCGTAACACTTGCAATAGACCTGCGTCTGCTCTCGGACGACTGGTCCCCACCCGTCGTCCTGCGTAATTCTGACACACGACACCGAAGGGATGTCCACAACGCAAGCTGCTGGCCTGCACAGACATCACAAGTCTCAACTTCAACTCGAGACCCACCCGTCACACACTCTCCCGATGGGCGACAATAGAACTGTGAAAGACGCACGGAGCACCATCCCCAACCTCGAAGCGGGGGACGAAACTGCCACGAATCGGGGGTCTCGGCTATACCCGCGAGTGACAAGTTTTCGTTCGAGACGAGGTGCTCTGACGGACGCCCAACAGAGAACCTGGGACGGCTTGTGGCCGAAGATCGGCCGCGATGCCGGTGACGATCGCATCGATATCGACGCGTGGTTCGGGCGGGCAGCGCCCACTATTCTCGAGATCGGATCTGGAACCGGCACCGCGACGACGGCGATGGCCATGGCCGAACCACGTGTCAATCTCATGGCCGTCGAGGTATACCGGCCCGGCCTGGCCCAAACATTGCAGGAGATCGAGCGCAAGGGCATCGACAACATCCGTCTACTTCGCGGTGATGCCATGGATGTTTTGGAGAACATGCTGACGTCCGAGTCGCTGACCGGCGTTCGTGTCTTCTTTCCCGATCCGTGGCCGAAAGTACGCCACCACAAGCGTCGACTGCTGCAGGGTCCGACGTTCGCGATGATCGCAGATCGACTCGAGCCTGGCGGCGTCCTCCATGTGGCGACCGATCACGCTGATTACGCAGAGTGGATTGCCGAGACGGGGAACGCCGAGCCGTCCTTGTCCGTTGTCGATTGGGAATCTCCGATGACCTACGAGCGACCTGTCACCAAGTTCGAGGGCAAAGCGCAGCTTGTCGGCAGCTCGGTGACCGAACTGATATGGGGTAAGAGTCCACGATGAGCTTCAGCGAAGATGGTCCTCACCTCGAGCTTTCCCCCATTCCGAGTCTCGAAACCGGTGATTTACGCGACACGCGGCGTGTCCTGTTGGTTTGGGATGCGCCGAATCTCGATATGGGTCTCGGTGCGATCCTCGGCGGACGCCCCACCGCCGCCTACCGTCCCCGCTTCGATGCGCTGGGCCGATGGCTCCTCCAGCGCACGGCTGAGTTGTCCGCCAACGGAACGACGAACCTCGAAGCCGAAGCGACTGTCTTCACCAATATCGCCCCAGGCAGCGCCGATGTCGTGCGTCCGTGGGTCGAAGCGTTGCGTAACGTGGGCTTCGCGGTGTTCGCCAAGCCGAAGATCGACGAAGACAGCGACGTCGACGCCGACATGCTCGACCACATCGAACTGCGCAACCACGGTGGTGGGCTCGCCGGGGTCATGGTCGCGTCCGCGGACGGCCAGGCATTTCGCGGGCCATTGGAGAGCATCGCCGCCACTGGTGTGCCCGTCCAAGTGCTCGGTTTCCGAGAGCACGCAAGCTGGGCGGTCACGTCGGAGGCATTGGAGTTCCTCGATCTGGAGGACATTCCCGGTGTCTTCCGTGAGCCTCTACCGCGTGTGAGCCTGGACTCGCTGCCGGACGAGGGTGCATGGTTGCAGCCGTTCCGACCACTGTCCGCCCTGCTCGTCGGGCGCCAAGGAGCTTCTTAGTGTTCGCCAGATGGGGAGATCTCGTCTACCGCATGCGGTACACGGTCATCGGAGTGATGGTGGCCGCCCTTTTGGGCTTCGCGGCGTATGGACTGGATTTGGCCGACCATCTGAGCCAGAGCGGATGGGACGACCCCGGCTCGGAATCAGTGGCGGCCGCGCGACTCGCGGATCAAACCTTCGGACGTGACAAACAGGGCGACGTGATCGTTCTGTACTCCGCTCCCGAGGGTAAAACCGTCGACGATCCCGAGTTCAACGCCAAGGTCACCGACAGCTTGAACTCGCTGGTCTCGGATAACCCGAATCAGATCGAGAAGATCAACGGAACGTACTTTACGATCGACGGCGTGGTCAGTGCGGCCGCATTGGCAACCGAGGACCGCACTCACGCGATCGCCAGCATTGCGATGCTCGGCGACAACGACACCGAACTGACCGCCAACTTTCAGCTGATCAAGGACGTCTTCTACATCGATGGCGTCGACGTGCAGGTGACGGGCCTGCAGGCCGTGGCCGGGGCGCTGCAGTCCACGATGGCCGGCGACATCCAACGCATGGAACTGCTGGCGATCCCGGCCGTTGCAATCCTACTTTTTTTCATCTTCGGCGGCGTCGTCGCGGCGGCACTACCGCTCATCATGGGTGGCCTGACCGTCGTCGGCGCCAATGGCATCGTCAAGGTCTTCACTAATTTCACCGAGGTGAACAGCTTCGTCGCGCCCGTGGTCTCGCTCGTCGGTCTCGGCCTGGCGATCGACTACGGACTCTTCATCGTCTCCAGGTTCAGGGAAGAACTCGGAGATGGCTATACGACGCCACAAGCTGTGCGCCGCTCCGTCATGACGGCCGGCCGCACCGTCGTCTTCTCGGCGACGATGATCGTTGCCAGCCTCGGCGGACTGCTGCTCTTTCCGCAAGGCTTTCTGAAATCGGTCGCCTACGGCTCAATTGCCACGGTCGCTCTGGCGGCGATCACAGCAATCACAATTCTTCCGGCCCTCCTGGCTATCCTCGGACCGCGAGTCGATGCGCTGGGCCTCAAATTCATGCGCAAGACCAAGTCGTCCGAGGAGATCGAGAACGGCATGTGGGGGAAGTTGACCCGCTGGGTCATGCGCAACCCGCTCAAGGTGACGATCCCCATCGTTCTTGGCCTCGTACTGCTGACGTTGCCGGTGGGCAACATCAAGTTCGGCGGTATCAACGAGACCTACCTCCCGCCGGACAACATCACTCGCGAGACACAGGGCGAGTTCGATTCACTGTTTCCCGGCCAGCGCACCGAGCCGATCAAACTCGTCGTCAAGGATGCGCAAGGTCCCAATATCGCGGCAATTACCAAGCAGGCCAATGCAGCGCCCGGCCTGATCGAGAAGTTCTCGCCGACCGGCGCCAGTAAAGACGGCATCATCGTCTTCAAGGCTGGGCTGGTGGATCGCAACGATTCCAAGCCCGCCATCGACTTCCTGCGTAGCATCGATGTGCCCGAGGGAGCGACCGTGATGGTGACCGGAACGCCGGTCATCGAGCAGGACTCTATCGCCGCTCTCATCGACAACTTGCCGCTGATGGCAATTCTCGTCGTGTTCATCGTGACACTGCTGATGTTTTTGACCTTTGGGTCCTTGGTGTTGCCGATCAAGGCCGTCTTGATGACAACGCTCGGCCTCGGTGCGACGATGGGCATTCTGACGTGGATATTCATCGAGGGCAACGGCGCGAGCTTCATGAATTTCACACCTGGGCCGATCATGGCACCGGTCTTGGTGTTGATCATCTCGATCGTGTTCGGATTGTCGACGGACTACGAGGTGTTCCTGCTCTCTCGGATGGTCGAGGCGCGAGAGCGGGGCGCAAGCACCAGCGAAGCCATCCGCATCGGAACCTCGCATACCGGACGCATCATCACCGCTGCGGCCCTCATCCTCATTGTCGTAACGGGAGCCTTCGCATTCTCCGACCTGGTGATGATGAAGTACATCGCCTACGGGATGATCGCTGCCCTCATTATTGACGCCACGCTCATTCGCATGTTCCTTGTTCCCGCAACCATGAAGCTTCTCGGCGACGACTGTTGGTGGGCGCCGCAGTGGATGAAGCGCATTCAAGAGAAACTCGGACTCGGAGAAACTATCCTCGAGGACGAATTGATGCCCTCTGACGTACCGGAACTGGCCATGGCGGGAGCCGCTGCACCCATGAAGATGAATCCTCCGCCCCGTCCACCGCTGCGGAACGAGCCGATGACCGAGCCGATTCCCGTCATCGCACCGACAGGTTCTGGGCCGATCAGGGCAACCCACGCAGCCAGGGAAGAAGCGCGACGATCGGTCACCGGCAGGCCAGCGCACGCCCCCGAGGAAAGCACTCAGGCAACCCCGATTCGGCAAGCACTTCCCGTTGCAGCCCCGCGTCCGGCGCCTATCGTTGCACCGGCCCCTGTCGTCCCTCCGGCCCCTGTCGTCGCCCCGGCCATTCCGCAATCTCCGCAGGCTCCGATCACGCCCGAGCCTGCGCGTGCCAGCGACGCGGCCCGCAGGGCAGTGCCCGATCCGCGCTCGATCGAGAACTGGCTTGCCGACTTGCGCGCGCCAACCGATTCGCCGCTGCAGGCGCCAACCCAGACGCCCAAGTCCGGCAGTGAGCCGGGCCGCGCGCCCCGCGACAGTCAGCAAGAAGAGCCCGTCTCCAACGGCGCTCGGAACGGTTACTCCAGCGCGGGAGCCAGCGGCGCAGGCGCACGCGGCCCGAGTGCGCAAAGCTCCGGTGTGCAAAGCTCCGGCAGCTCCGGCTCCAGAGCGAACGGCTCCGGCTCCGGCTCCAGCAGCCCTAGTACGTATGGAGGGTCGGCGTACAGCAGTTCCAGCGGCAGCAACACGAACGCGCCTGCCGGCGGCGTCGGTACCCCACCAACGCCCGCGGGCCCCACTCCGCGGAACGGAAACGGTAGCAACGGCCACCACAACGGCGGTAACGACTCTCCGACCGCACATCCCAACGGAGCCGACTCCGATCGCATCGGATCAGGCGGGGCCTCGGGTGAAACACCCGAGCCGCGGTCCTCGCGCCGAGCACCCGAGCCTGATGAGAGCGCCGAAAGCACTCCGGGCATCAACGACCCCGACAGCGGACGGCACCGCGGCGGAAGTAAGGCATTGACGGTCAGCGAGCTGCTGGCCCGCGAGCGCGGCAAGTAGGTTCACTCGGCAGGGCCATCCCAATCCGGGGTGGCCCTTTCGTGTGTGCGAGGAGCGTTTCGGCACGAGTCGTGTTCGATGTCACACCCTCAATACGGAACGCGGCTACCTTTGTCGCCCGTTGTGGGTGAGGGCTGCGGAAGAGTGAACCTGCATATTTCATGACCGTCACGATCGAGCATTGAGGAGCAGCCTGAGTGTTCGCTGCATGGGGAGATCTCGTCCACCGTTGGCGCTACACGGTCCTGGGGGTCATGATCGCCGGTCTGTTGGCGATGGCCACCTACGGTGTCGGATTCGAAAGCCACCTCAGTCAGGGCGGATTCGACGACCCTGGCTCAGAGTCGGTGAAAGCGGCGAACCTTGCAGATGAGACTTTTGGACGCGACGCCGAGGGTGATGTCGTTGTCCTCTACACGGCTCCCGATGGCAAGACCGTCGACGATCCCGATTTCTATGCCAAGGTCACAACGAGTCTGAACTCGCTCGTTGCCGAACATCCGGATCAGATCTCGAAAATCAACGGCAGCTACTTCAAGGCCGATGGCACAGTGACGGCTGCAGCTCTTGCCACCACGGACAAGAAGCAGGCCATCGCAAGCATCGCGATCGTCGGTGACAACGACACGGAGCTGACCAACAATTTTCAGACAGTCGAAAAGGTCTTCTACATCGATGGAGTCGATGTTCAGGTAGCCGGCTTACAGGCGGTGGCGGGCGCGCTGCAGTCCACGATGTCCGAGGACATCCACCGCATGGAGATACTGGCGATCCCCGCTGTCGCAATTCTGCTGTTCTTCATTTTCGGCGGTGTCGTCGCGGCGGCGCTTCCACTGATTGTCGGCGGCCTCACTGTCGTCGGTGCCAACGGCATAGTGCGACTTTTTACCAACTTCACCGAGGTCAACACCTTCGTTGCACCTGTCGTGTCGCTGGTGGGGCTGGGTCTTGCGATCGACTACGGACTGTTCATCGTCTCCAGATTCCGCGAGGAACTCGGTGATGGACACACCACGAAGGATGCTGTCCGGCGCACCGTCATGACGGCCGGGCGTACGGTCGCCTTCTCGGCGACCATGATCGTCGCGAGCCTCGGTGGTTTGCTGCTGTTCCCTCACGGATTTCTGAAATCAGTCGCGTACGGGTCGATCGCGACGGTCGCGCTGGCTGCCCTGACCGCGGTGACGGTCCTGCCCGCCTTGCTCGCGATCCTCGGACCTCGCGTCGATGCACTCGGTTTGAAGTTCATGCGCAAGACGAAGTCGTCGGAGCAGATCGAGAACGGCATGTGGGGCCAGTGGACTGCGTGGGTGATGCGTCGGCCGATCAAGGTGGCGGTGGCGATCGTGCTGGGGTTGCTGGTGCTCACCATTCCGGTGGGCAAGATCGAATTCGGCGGAATCAACGAGACATATCTGCCTCCGGACAAACCGACCCGCGTCGCGCAGGAGCAGTTCGACGAGCTCTTCCCCGGGCAGCGTACGGAACCTCTCAAGCTCGTCATCGAGGGCGCGCAAGGTGCCTCCCTCGGGCAGATCACCCGCCAAGCCAACGAGGCCCCCGGACTGATCGAGAAGTTCTCGCCGAATGAAGCGAGCAAGGACGGCATCATTGTCTTCAAAGCCGGCCTGGTCGATCGCAACGACTCCGCGGCAGCCATCGAAGCGCTGCGCAGCATCGACGTTCCCGAAGGGGCGACCGTATCGGTTACGGGGACCCCAGCCATCGAGTACGACTCGATCGCCGCTATTGAAGACCGTCTCCCCCTCACTGCCCTCCTCATCGTCCTGATCGTGACGCTGTTGATGTTCTTGACGTTCGGATCGTTGGTGTTGCCGATCAAGGCCGTCCTTATGAGCGCGTTGGGCCTCGGGGCGACGATGGGGATTCTGACGTGGATCTTCATCGGCGGTCATGGTTCTGAGCTCATGAACTTCACCCCGGGACCGATCATGGCGATGATTCTGTTGTTGATCGGTGCCATCGTGTTCGGATTATCGACCGACTACGAGGTCTTCCTGCTCTCCCGCATGACGGAAGCACGCCAAAAAGGTGCCAACACAACCGATGCCATCCGGATCGGCACCGCACATTCCGGCCGGATCATCTCCGCGGCCGCGCTTATTCTCATCGTGGTCACCGGTTCGTTCGCGTTCTCCGATCTGGTGATGATGAAGTACATCGCGTTCGGCATGATCGCTGCACTGATCATCGATGCCACCGTCATCCGAATGTTCCTCGTTCCCTCGGTGATGAAGCTGTTGGGTGGTCGCTGCTGGTGGGCACCGCAGTGGATGAAGAAAGTTCAGACGAAGCTCGGACTCGGCGAGACGTATCTGTAGCCGACTACGACGTGGAGTGATCGCGATCGGCGAACACCTTGGCGTATTTTGTACCCGCGAACAGCAGGAGCAATCCCACGACGATGAATGCGCCGACGCGGAAGAGTCCGTCGAGTGCGACGAGATCGAACAGGAATAGCTTCGCGACGGCGGCAGCGGTCAGCGACAATCCAGCCAGCAGCGCTGTGTGGGTGTGCTTCTCGCTGCGTAGTCCGAGCACCAGCAACGCCATTGCCGCTGCCATCCATTCGATCGTTGCGGCGCAATGCCCTGCGATGAAGCCGGTGTCGCCGCCGATCGCGCCGACTCCGAGGGCCACTGTCGAGGACGTGAGGGCGTACAACGAGACGATGCCTGCCA
>JBBSSG010000119.1:0-11154 GCA_038242295.1 Mycobacteriales bacterium
GCGTTGGCCCGGGTGGATCGTGTCGGGCGGATCCCGTTGTCGCAGGCGCAGCAGCGTATGTGGTTTATCAATCAGTTCGATACCTCGTCGGCTGCGTACAACATTCCGCTGGCGGTGCGGTTGTCTGGTGCATTGGACGTAGCGGCGTTGTCGGATGCTGTGGGTGATGTTGTTGCTCGTCACGAGAGTGTGCGAACAACCTTCCCGCTGGATGGGGAGTTGCCGTATCAGTTGATTCATCCAGCTGGTGATGTCGGTGATGGTGTGGTTCTCGAGGTGGTTGACCTCGATGAGAGTGAGTTGGGCGATCGGGTGCGCGCAGATGCTTCTCGTGGGTTCGATGTGACAACGGATCTGCCGTTCCGGGCGTCGTTGTATCGGGTTGGTGCCGACGCTCATGTGTTGGTGATTGTGGTGCATCATATTGCTGCTGATGGGGCGTCGATGGCGCCGTTGGCGGCGGATGTGATGACGGCGTACAGCGCTCGGGTTGCTGGTGGGCTTCCGGGGTGGGAGCCGTTGGCGGTGCAGTATGCCGATTTCACGGTGTGGCAGCATGCGTTGCTCGGTGATGAGTCGGATTCGGATTCGGTCTTGTCGCGGCAGTTGGGGTTTTGGTCTCAGGTGTTGGCGGATGTGCCGGATTTGTTGCCGTTGCCGATCGACCGTCCGCGCCCGAACGTGCAATCCATGCGGGGTGCTTCGGTGCACTTCGGTGTGGATGCACGTACGCACAGAGCACTGATAGACATCGCGCGCCAAGGACAGTCGACGATCTTCATGACAGTGCACGCACTGTGGTCGATGCTGATGGCTCGGCTCAGTGGGACCGAGGACATCGTTATCGGTACGCCGATCGCGGGCCGCGGTGAAGCAGGTTTGGACAACCTGGTGGGTATGTTCGTCGGGACCCTGGTGTTGCGTACCGAGGTTTCTCCGCACAGCACGTTCACCGAACTTCTCGCTCGTACTCGCGCCGGTGATCTGGCGGCGTTCGACAACACCGACGTGCCGTTCGAGAAGCTCGTCGATGCGTTGGCGCCGAGTCGTTCCACGGATCACTCGCCGCTGTTTCAGGTGCTACTCGAGTTCCAGAACAACGAAACCGCCCATCTCGAATTGCCCGGACTCGACGTCGAGTTCGAAGAGATCGCTACTGGTACAACTAAGTTCGACCTGCAGTTGCGATTCGATGAACGTCCGTCACCGTCCGGAAGCTCCGGCGCCGCGTTCACGTATTCGACCGAGTTGTTCGAACCCTCGACGATCGACTTGTTCGTCGACAGGTTCCTGCGACTTCTCCGATCGGTTACCGAATCTCCGCGGATTCCGATGCGCGACATCGAACTTCTGTCGGGGCGCGAGCGTGACACGGTGCTGGTCGAGTGGAATTCGACCGAGCACCCGCTCCCCGCCTCGGTGGGTGAAGACCCGACCCTCAACACCCTGTTCGACCTACAGGTAGCACGAAGTCCGTACTCGATAGCACTGGTTTTCGAAGACGAGCACATCACCTACCGAGAATTCGACGAGCGATCCAATCAGCTTGCACGACACTTGATTTCACTAGGTGTCGGACCTGAGTCGCATGTGGGTCTGGCTATCCGTAGGTCGAGTGATCTGCTCATCGGTATGTACGCCATTGTGAAGGCTGGCGGCGCGTACGTTCCGATCGATCCCGATCACCCGATCGATCGGTCCGCGTACGTCATCGACAGTGCCCGGCCCGTGTGCATCCTCACTACGAGTCGGGACTGGATCGACGTCCCGGTGGCAACTCCCGTGCTGGCCATCGATCTCATCGACGTGTCCGACCACGACACCACCCCTATCACATCGGATGACCGTCTGGGTGATCTCTCCGGGCGCAATACCGCTTATGTCATCTACACCTCGGGTTCGACCGGACGACCGAAAGGCGTGGCGGTCACACACGAAGCAATCGTCAACCGGTTGATGTGGATGCAAGCGGAGTACCTGCTCGAGCCGTCGGACAACGTCTTGCAGAAAACGCCGGCTACTTTCGATGTCTCGGTGTGGGAATTTTTCTGGCCACTTCAGGTCGGCGCCAAGCTCGTCATCGCCGAGCCGGACGGACATCGGGACCCCGAGTACCTTTCCCGACTGATTCTGCGTGAGCGCATCACCACCCTGCACTTCGTGCCCTCGATGCTCGCAGTATTCGTCGAAGGTGCTTATTCGAGCGACTGCGCCTCGCTGAGGTTGGTCTTCTGCAGTGGTGAAGCGCTGCCACCGGCGACCGTCGACGCGTTTGCGCGTTTCTCACAGGCGGAACTGCACAACTTGTACGGTCCGACCGAGGCCGCTGTGGATGTCACCTACTACCACTGTGACCGAGCAGATCCGACGGCTGTTCCCATCGGTGTTCCCGTGTGGAACACCCGTGTCTACGTTCTCGACGCGTCTTTGAACCTGGCGCCGATCGGCGCTCCCGGCGAGTTGTATCTCGCGGGCGTCCAGTTGGCACGCGGCTACGTCGGACGCGGAGACCTTACGGCCGATCGGTTCGTCGCGGATCCGTACGGTGAGTCGGGTGACCGCCTGTACCGCACCGGCGACCTGGTCCGATGGCGTACGGACGGAAATCTGGAATACATCGGCCGCACCGACTTTCAGGTCAAGCTCCGCGGGCTTCGGATCGAACTGCCAGAAATCGAAGCTGCGCTGTTGCGGCACGATTCCGTAGCGCAAGCAGTGGCGCTCGTGCACAACAATCAGTCGACCGGCGAAATTCTCGTTGCCTACGTGGTTCCCGCCCGCGCAGCCCTGGTAGATACGACCGCGCTGACCGATGCGGTCGCTGCTTCACTACCCGCCTACATGGTTCCATCCATCGTTGTCGAGCTCTCCGAATTTCCGCTCAACTCCAGTGGCAAGCTCGATCGAAAGCAGTTGCCGGAACCAGTATTCGGGAGTTCCGAGGCAGCGGTGGTGGGGCCGGCCAACCCGATCGAAGAAATCATCGTCGCCGAATTTGTCGATCTACTCGAAACCGGACAGATCGGTGTAACGCAGAACTTCTTCTCGGTCGGCGGCAACTCCCTGATCGCGATGCGTCTGGTATCCCGCATCAATTCCGCGCTCGGCTCGAGTCTGACAGTCCGTGATCTGTTCGACGCTCCTACCGTTCGCGGATTGGCGGAAGCCGTCGAATCCGGCGGCGACCGAACCGATCCGAGGCCCGCTCTGGTTTCGGTCGACAGGCCGGTCTCCATCCCTGTTTCTCTTGCGCAGCAGCGCATGTGGTTCATCAACCAGTACGACACCACTTCGGCTGCGTACAACGTTGCGTTCGCCATGCGGCTTACCGGTCGGCTCGACGTCGACGCTCTGCGCAGTGCCGTCGGTGACGTCGTCGACCGTCACGAGTCGTTGCGCACTGTCTTTCCGCTGACCGACGACGGGCCTGTGCAGGTAATTCTGGTTGCGCATCAGGCACTTCCGGATCTGACGCCGGTACCGGCCAGCTCCGAGGATCACGTCATCGAGCTGGTTGCCGAAATTTCCGCGACGGGGTTCGACGTGTCGAGTACCGTGCCGGTGCGGGCACGTTTGATCGAAATTGGTGCAGACGAGCATGTCCTGGCTTTCGTCGTTCACCACATCTCGTCCGACGGGTTCTCCTCAGCGCCGCTCGCGCGCGATCTCATCGTCGCCTACAGTGCTCGTGCGCAGGGCGAGGCCCCGGCCATCGCTCCGCTTCCGGTTCAGTACGCGGATTACTCGCTGTGGCAGCGGTCGTTCCTCGGCTCGGAAGCAGATCCGTCGTCGTTGATGGCGCGGCAGTTGGCGTTCTGGGTGGAGTCTTTGGCCGGAGCCCCCGACGTCATTGCGCTCCCGCTCGATCGTCCGCGTCCGGAGCAGGCATCGTTCCGTGGCAGCAAGGTCGATTTCACTCTGGGGACCGATCTACACCGGCGCACCGCAGAATTGGCGTCTGCGCGCGACTCCAGCGTCTTCATGATCGTGCATGCCTCACTGGCCGTGCTGTTGTCGGGTCTCTCTGCGTCGAGCGATATCTCGGTCGGAACACCGATCTCTGGACGTGGTGATGCCGCGCTCGACGACTTGGTCGGGATGTTCGTCAACACGCTTGTTCTTCGCACCGATGTACAGCCGGGCGCATCGTTCGATGCACTGCTCGATACTGTCCGCGCCACCGATCTCGCTGCTTTCACGCATTCCGATATCCCGTTCGAGCGGGTCGTCGATGCGCTCGATCCGGTGAGATCTACTTCCTACACGCCGCTTTTCCAGGTCATGTTGGAGTTTCAGCAGACCGATCGGCCCGAAATCACGCTGCCTGGTCTGACGGTCGAGGGTATGGAACTGGTCAATGATGTCGCGAATTTCGATCTGCAACTCACCATTTCTGAGTCGTTCGACGAAAACGGAGTTCACGCCGGAATAGATGCGTCGTTGCGGTACGCCACGGATCTGTTCGACGAGTCGACGATTGCTGTATTGGCGCAACGCTTCGAAGCCATCCTCGGTGCAGTCACCCATGACCCGAGTGCACCGGTCGGAGATGTGAAGCTGCTGTCGGCGACAGAGTACCGAGAGCTGACCCCGGTCCGCGGCGCCGCAGCTGTTCCCGAGCGGTTGCTTCCCGACATCCTCGCCGATGCTGTGGCACTGGCAGGCCCCGACGCCGAGGCCCTGGTCTTCGACACCGGCGTGGTCACTTACGACGAACTCGACATCCGCTCGTCGCAGTTGGCTCGCGTTCTTTCCGACCATGGCGTCGGCCCCGGCGACATTGTCGCGTTGGCATTGCCTCGGTCGCCCGAGACGATCATCGCAATGTGGGCAACTGCTAAAGCAGGGGCAGCGTTCCTGCCTGTCGATCCCACTTACCCGGCCGACCGAATCCGCCACATGATCACTGATTCCGGTGCGACGCTTGGTTTGACGATGACGTCCGACAACGCCGCCTTGACCGCACTGGTTGACTCACCCGTGTGGGTGGTGCTCGACGATCTGGAATTCATGGCCACCAGCGCGGCGTCCTCCATCGAGGTGTTCACCGATGCTGATCGAGTAGAGCCACTGCGGCCGGATCACGCTGCTTACCTTATTTACACTTCGGGATCGACCGGCGTACCCAAGGGCGTCGTCGTCACCCATCGCGGTCTGGCGAACCTTGCCGCCGAGGAACGCACGCGTTTCAGTGTGGTCCCCGGCTCTCGAACGCTGGCCTTCGCATCGCCGAGTTTCGACGCTTCGATCCTCGAATTCATGCTGGCGTTCGGCGGCGGCGCGACCATGGTGATTGCACCGCCGGCGCTGTACGGCGGACCGGATCTGGCGCAGTTGCTGGCGGCGGAAAAAGTTACCCATGCGTTCGTCACCCCTGCTGCGTTGGCATCGGTCGACCCAGCTGGTCTGACAGCACTGAAGGTGATCGCCACCGGCGGCGACGCGTGCCCACCCGAGTTGATCGCTCGGTGGGCTCCCGGACGCTCCATGTTCAACGCGTACGGACCGACCGAGGCGACTATCTTCTCCTCGATCAGTGATGCACTCGACGTGGGACACCCGGTCGACATCGGTGGTCCGACACTCGGTTTCGAGGAGGTTGTCCTCGATACCAGACTCAACCCGGTGCCTGTCGGTGTACCGGGCGAGCTCTACCTGGCCGGCCCCGCACTCGCCCGCGGTTACCACGGCCAGCTGGGTCTGACCTCCGAGAGGTTCGTGGCAAGTCCGTTCGGTGCGCCGGGCGCACGCATGTATCGAACTGGCGACGTCGTTCGCTGGAATCGCAGCGGAGCCCTCGAATTCGTCGGCCGTAGTGACTCGCAGGTCAAGGTCCGCGGATTCCGCATCGAACTGGGTGAGATCGACACTGTCCTCTCCTCACATCCGACTGCGGAGTTCGTTACGACCGTCGGAGCCAAGGGCCCGGCAGGAAATACGATCCTGGTCGCGTACGTCCTTCCGGCCGACGGCGCCGCAGTCGACACCCAACTTCTCCGTGATCACGTGCGCGCGTCGCTGCCGGAACATATGGTTCCGACGGCGTTCGTCGAATTGGATTCGATTCCGCTGACTCCCGCGGGCAAGCTCGATCGCAAGGCGCTTCCCGAACCGGACTTCGATACCGGGCCAGTAGTCTCACGCGCCGCGAACAACCCCGTTGAACAACTGTTGACGGAACTGTTCTCCGAGGTGCTTCACGTCGAAAATATCGGAGTAGACGATTCGTTCTTCGCCCTCGGCGGAGACAGCATCATGTCGATTCAGCTCGTCTCGCGCGCCAAAGCTGCGGGGTTGATTCTCTCTCCCCGTGACGTTTTCGAACGTAAGTCCGTCGCAGCACTGGCTGAGGTGGCACTCGCTGCAGACAGCGCGTCCGTCACTGTCCTCGAGGAACTGCCTGGCGGCGGCGTCGGAGACATGCCGCTCACCCCGATCGTCTCGTGGATGATCGAACGTACCGAGGTATTCGATCGGCACACGCAGACTGCGCTTCTGACCCTGCCCGACGGCATCGACACCGAGGTGCTCGAACGCACCGTGCAGACAGTTCTCGACCATCACGACATGTTGCGCGCACGGCTTCGCCGCGACAACGACGAATGGTCGATGGACGTGCAGCCTGTCGGCGCGGTAGCCGCGGCGGCGATCGTGCACCACGTCAGCGTTACATCGACCTCGAGCAACGAGTTCTCCTCGCTTGCCTCAGCTGAACTCGACAGAGCCGCAAGCCGATTGGATCCGTCCTCGGGTTCGATGCTGCAACTGGTCTGGTTCGATGCAAGCTCGGACTCTGGTCGTCTGCTGATCGTCGCTCATCACCTCGTGGTGGACGGCGTTTCCTGGCGCATCCTGGTCCCGGATCTGGCCATGGCATGGTCGCAGATCGTCGCCGGCGACGAACCTGCGCTGGCGCCCGTCGGCACGTCGATGCGCCGCTGGGCGCACGGACTCGCCGACGCGGCAATCGAGCGTCGGGATGAACTCACGCTGTGGGAACAGATGCTGTCCGGAAACGATCCGCTGATCGGTTCGCGCGCAATCGATTCCGACGTCGACGTATTCGCGAGCGTCGAACACGTCGAGGTTCAGCTTCCTGCGGACGTCACCGAAAATCTCCTCACAACCGTTCCCGATGTGTTTCACGGCAGTGTGAATGACGGTCTTGTAGCTGGTCTCGGACTGGCTGTCGCACTGTGGCGTCAGAAAAATGGAATCGACACCGACGACACTTTGATCAGCCTCGAAGCGCACGGCCGTGAAGACCAGGCCGTCCCGGGCGCGGACCTGGGACGCACGCTCGGATGGTTCACCACGATCTATCCCGTTCGAATCGATCTGGCTGGGTTGGATCTCGGCGATGCGCTATCCGGCGGGGGAGCAGCTGGATCTTTGATCAAGTCGATCAAGGAACGCCTGCTGACTGTTCCTGATCACGGAATCGGCTACGGCATGCTGCGCTACCTCGACGTCGAAACCCGTGAGGTGTTGGCACAGTTCGCCAAGCCACAGATCAGTTTCAACTATCTCGGACGCTACGGCGCTGGGGTGCCCGAGAACCTCAGCGGAGTGGGCTGGCTTCCAGTCGACGACGCAGAGGTCGGCGACGTCCAGAACCCGGAACTTCCGGTGTCGGCTGTGCTCGACATCAACGCCGTGACCACTTCGGTCGACGGTCAGGCAGTGCTCAAGGCGACGTTCGCGTACCCGTCTGCAGTACTGGGACGCAGCGACGTAGAAGAGCTCACGCAGCTCTGGGGCCAGGCCCTGACCGGGATCGCTCGCCATGCAAGCTCGTCGGGCGCAGGCGGTTTCACCCCATCCGATCTGGACCTCGTCGAACTCGATCAAAAGTCCATCGATGACATCGAAAGTCGGTACCGCAACCTCACCGACGTCTGGTCGATGTCGCCTCTGCAGTCAGGCCTGCTCTTCCACGCAGAATTGTCCGACCAGTCGGTCGACGCCTACATCGTGCAGTTGGTCATGGAGCTGGCGGGCACTGTCGATGGAGCTCGCTTCCGCCGGGCCGCGCAGACCCTCCTGAATCGGCATGCAAACCTCCGAGCTGCGTTCGTACACAACGTCGCCGGAGACTCGGTTCAGGTCGTGGAGCAGGGCGTCGAGGTTCCGTGGCACGAGTTCGACCTCAGCGGCCTGAACGCCGCTGACACCACCGACGAGCTCGACCGAATTCTGGCGTCCGACCGTGAGACACGTTTCAACATGGCCGAGGCACCACTGGTGCGATTCCTGTTCATTCGAGTCGAGGACAACCAGTGGCGCCTCGTCATGACCAACCACCACATTCTTCTCGACGGATGGTCCACTCCGCTCGTTCTCCGCGAACTACTGACGCTGTACGCAACGGACGGCGACGACTCGGCATTGCCTCGGGTTGCCGCGTACCGCGACTACCTCGTCTGGATGAACCGTCGGGACAGTGAGGTCGCACGCACCGTGTGGCACTCAGCTCTCTCGGGGCTGGACGAGCCGACGCTTCTCACACCGATCGAGAGCCGTCGTCAAGAATCGACCCGGGCCGCGCGGGTGTTGACCGCGCTCGAACCGCAGGACACCGCACGTTTGCGCACGGTCGCGCGCGAACGCGGCGTCACCATGAACACGCTTGTGCAAGCCGCGTGGGGAACTGTGCTGGCCTCGCTTACCGGACGCACCGATGTTCTGTTCGGTGCAACCGTCTCGGGGCGACCTCCGGAAATCAACGACATCGAATCGATGATCGGCTTGTTCATCAATACGTTGCCGGTTCGAGTGACCATCGATCCGCGGGAAACGCTGGGCGAGTTCATCGGTCGACTCCAAGGCGAGCAGGCGGAACTTCTCGACTACCACTACCTCGGCTTGACCGAGATCCAACGCGGAGTGGGGCCTGTCGTCGCCTTCGACACGTTGACGGTCTTCGAGTCCTACCCGATAGACCGAGCTGGACTGTCCGAGGACACGGACATCGCCGGCATGCGAATAGCGAACATTGTCGACGGTAGCGACACCGCGCAATATCCATTGACGCTGGTGGCGATGGTTGACGAGCGCCTGCACATCGAAGCAAAGTACCTACCGGAACTGTTCGACGCAGACGATATCGAAAAGACCGTCGGCAGAATCTTGCGCGTGCTGGAGGCATTCGCGACGCAGCCTGATCTTCTTATGGGACAGCTCGACGTCTTGTCGGCGTCCGAGCGCGCGTTGTTGATGCCGGTGCGTGGTGGCGTGTCGGTCGATGGCCGGGTGTTGCCGGAGATTTTCTCTTCTGCGGTGGACGTCGCCGGTGTGGCTGCAACGGCGTTGGTGTGCGGTGAGGTATCCGTGTCGTACGGAGAGTTGGATGCGCGGTCTTCGCGACTGGCACGGTTGCTGATTTCCCATGGTGTGGGCGTAGGGGCGTTCGTGGCATTGGGGCTGCGGCGTTCGGTGGAGTCTGTTGTAGCAGTGTGGGCAGTGGCAAAGGCCGGCGGAGCTTTCCTACCGGTGGATCCGGCGTACCCGGTGGATCGCATCGGTCATATGCTGTCCGATTCGGGTGCAGTAGTGGGGTTGACGACGGCTGAGCATGTGACTGGGTTGAGCCAGGCTGGTAGCGAGGTGTCGTGGATCGTCCTGGACGAGGAGTCGATCGCACGAAAAACCGACGAGCTCTCTGCAGAGCCACTGTCCGACGGTGACCGGCTTGGATCAGTCCACCTCGACGATGCTGCGTACTTGATCTATACGTCGGGTTCGACGGGTCTGCCAAAGGGTGTCGTCGTGACGCACCGTGGCCTCGCGAATCTGGCTGAGGAAGAACGTGTTCGGTTCGGTGTGTCGACGTCGTCTCGGACACTGGCCTTCGCATCGCCGAGTTTCGATGCGTCGGTGCTGGAAATGGTGTTGGCCTTCTGCGGCGGCGCAGCGATGGTAATCGCGCCCACCGATGTCTTCGGTGGCGGCGAGCTAGCTCAGTTGTTGAGCGAGCAGGGGGTCACGCACGCTTTCGTCACGCCGGCGGCGCTCGCGTCGGTGGATCCGACCGGTCTCGATTCGCTCGGCGTCGTAGTGACCGGCGGTGATGCGTCGGGTTCGGATTTGGTTCAGCGTTGGGCCCCAGGCCGGTTGATGTTCAATGCCTACGGCCCGACCGAGGCCACGGTCTTCGCGTCCTCGAGTGCACCGATGTCGCCGAGTACGCCCGTCAGTATCGGTGCCCCCGTCCTGGGCTTTGCCGTTGTGGTGTTGGATTCGCGCTTGCAACCGGTGCCGGTGGGTGTCGTAGGTGAGCTGTATCTATCGGGTGTTGGCTTGGCTCGTGGGTATCACGACCGGTTGGGTTTGACGGCGGAGCGGTTTGTGGCGGCCCCGTTCGGCGGGGGCGAGCGGATGTACCGCACGGGTGATGTGGTGCGCTGGAATGGTTCTGGGACTTTGGAATATGTGGGTCGCAGCGATTTCCAGGTGAAGGTTCGCGGATTCCGCATTGAACTCGGTGAGATCGATGCCGCGATCGCGGCCCTCCCCGATATCGACTTCGTGACCACGGTGGGTGTCGACGGTCCTACGGGGGCGACGATTCTGGTGTCGTATGTGCTCGGTGTCGCAGGCGGCATCGTGGACACCGATGCGGTTCGTGAGCGGGCGGCGTCGGTGTTGCCCTCTCATATGGTTCCGTCGGTGTTCGTTGTGTTGGAGTCGATTCCGTTGACTCCTGCGGGCAAACTGGATCGCCGCGCACTACCGACCCCACAGCTACTGAGCAGTGCCGACCGCCGGGAGCCGACCAACGCCGACGAACGCTCCATCGCAGAGGTGTTCGCGGAAGTTCTCGGCGCACCGTCAGTGGGGCTCGACGACAACTTCTTCGACCTCGGTGGTGACTCGCTGAGCGCCACCCGTGTGACTTCCCGCGTCAATGCGGCACTCGGGTCGAACATCACGGTCCGAGCACTGTTCGAAGCTCCCACGGTGGACACACTGGCCAAACGTGCAGCCGCACAGAAGTCGGACGGCTCTCGCCCTGCGTTGGCCCGGGTGGATCGTGTCGGGCGGATCCCGTTGTCGCAGGCGCAGCAGCGTATGTGGTTTATCAATCAGTTCGATACCTCGTCGGCTGCGTACAACATTCCGCTGGCGGTGCGGTTGTCTGGTGCATTGGACGTA
>JBBSSG010000120.1:0-11145 GCA_038242295.1 Mycobacteriales bacterium
GAGAGGAACAACAGCGACCGTCGGGCGGCTACCCTCATGCCCATGTAGTCCGACCGTTACGCGGGGTTCCTGCCAGCTGAGTACCGAACCGACACACAACCGACCTCGACAATGTGGCGTTGGCGAGACACCGATGTGCACGTCGCGCGAGCGGAATCGGTCGACGCGCCGGTCCGAGTTCTGGCTATCCACGGAGCCTGCGGACACTCCGGTGTCCTATGGCCGTTCGCAGCCCTCGCGGCGTCACGAGGCGCCGATGTGTTGTTCCCAGACATGCCGTTGTACGGCAGGACAGTGGTACCCGACCCGAGGCGGGTCGTCTATGAGGACTGGGTAGAGATGCTGTGCGATTTTGTCGTCGCCGAACGTAAACATGATTCGCGGCCGGTGGTCTTGTTCGGAGCGAGCATGGGCGGAATGTTGGCATATGAAGTCGCCGCCCGTACCGGCGAGATAGCCGACGTGGTTGTGACTTGCCTGCTCGATCCTTCGGATCAGGCCGCCCGCTCTGCGGCCGCCCGCCACGGCGCCGTCGGCGGACCTGCCCCGCAGTTGTTGAAGATCGGCGCCTCGGTTCTCGGCGGGGTTCGCGTTCCGGTCAAATGGCTCATGGACATCGACAAGATGAGCGCGAATCCGGCGCTGTCCAAGCTGTGTGCGACAGATCCGCTCGGGGGCGGGGTGTCGGTGCCACTCAGATTTCTCAGCAGCTTCATGTCGTTCGAGCATGCACGGCCCGAGGACTACCGCGGGCCGACGGTGACGCTGGTTCATCCCGCGGCGGACAAGTGGACGCCGCCAGAACTTAGTATCCGATTCCTGAACCGGATCGCGGGCCCGACGAAACTCGTTCTGCTCGAAGGGTGCGGGCACTTCCCGATCGAGGAACCTGGGGTGTCGCAGCTGGTCACAATGATGGAGGAAATCGCCCGCTCGCACGGCTGGAATCCGTGACCTCCAGATGTCGGCGACTTGTGACAGTCTGACTTGATGCGCGAGATGAGTGCCGCCATGGCTCGGCGAACTGCGTTGGGCGCCCAAGGTTTGGCGACGCCGCATGCGGCGACAGATCGCGGTGCCTCGACCCGGGCGGTGCACAACGCCATCGATCGAACACAGCTGCTGCAGATCGATTCCGTGTCGGTGCTGGTGCGCGCGCACTATGCGCCGGTGTTCAGTCGAGTCGGGAAGTACGACCGAGACGTGATCGACAAAGCCGCGTGGACCAATACTGCGCGCAATCCCCGAAGGCTCGTCGAATATTGGGCTCACGAGGCGGCGCTCATTCCGGTGGAGGACTGGCCGCTGATGCGATGGCGTACAGAACTGTACGAGCATGGGCGATGGGGTGGAGCCAAGACGGTTCTGGAGCGCAATCCATCACTGACCGGTGATGTCCTCGACGTGATCCGCGATGGCGGCCCGGCGAGCGCAGGTGAGATCGAAGCTATTCTCGAGGTGGAACGGCCCGGGCGAAAAGGCCCGTGGTGGGATCGAAGCGATGTGAAAATCGTGTGCGAACAACTCTTTGCTGCCGGCGTCGTCTCGGTCGCGACGCGCTCAGGGTTTGTACGACTTTACGACCTCACCGAGCGGGTCATTCCAGCAGAGATATTGACGCGACACGTATCGGAGCCGGACGCAGTACGTGCACTTGTGGAGCGATCGGCTCTCGCACTCGGAATTGCAACCGAACCGGATCTTCGTGACTACTACCGACTTTCGCAGAAGCAGTCGAAGGGGGCGATCGTCGATCTCGTGGAAGAGGGCACGCTCGAGCCTGTCGAGGTTCGCGATTGGGGCGCACCTGCGTATCTGCACCGTAAGGCCCGCATTCCGCGAACTGCGCGCGGTGCCACACTGCTATGTCCGTTCGACCCGATGATCTTTTACCGTCCTCGGGTAATGAGAATCTTCGGCTTTCATTACCGAATCGAGATCTACACTCCGCAGCACAAGCGAATTTTCGGCTATTACGTATTTCCTTTCCTGCTCGACGGAGAACTCGTGGCACGAGTCGATCTCAAAGGCGACAGAGTGAGGTCCGAGCTACAGGTACTCGGAGCGTTCGTGGAGGGCGAGCGCGACGCCGGGACAATCGCAGCGGCGTTGTCGACGGTGCTGCGAGAGATGGCGGATTGGCTGGAACTGGAGTCGGTGGTGGTCGGCGAACGAGGCGACTTGGCGGCCTCGTTGTCGGCGGCCGTGTGAACAATCGGCAGTTCGGTCGGCGAGAACCGGCGACAGGTGACACCATCGCAAGTGTGTCTTCGTACGTGTCTCAGCAGTCGATCGAACTTCCACCACAGGTTGTTGTGCTCTTCGGAGCCACCGGGGATCTTTCCCGGCGAAAACTATTGTCTTCGATGATGCACCTGGCACTGTCGGACTTGGCTCCGCGCATTCGCGTCGTCGGGACATCTCTCGAAGAAATGACCAGCGACGAGTTCCGTCAAATGGCCCTCGAAGCGATCGACGAGTTCTCCAGCCGCAAGGTGTCGGAAGAACAGTGGCGCCGCTTCGCCGGGAAGCTGACCTACGTTTCGCAGCAAGCTGGACCGACCGCGCTGCGTGAGGCGGTGGCTCGCGCTGAACTCGAACTCGGTCCCGAAACCGAGCGATTGCACTATCTAAGTGTTCCGCCGAAAGCTGCCCTTGCGGTGGTCGAGATGCTCGGCGCTGCCGACCTGGTCAAGCGGTCGCGCATCGTAATGGAGAAGCCGTTCGGGACAGATCTGGCGAGTGCCATCGCACTGAACGCGACCGTGCACAAGACATTCGACGAAGACCAGATCTTTCGGATCGATCACTTTCTCGGCAAAGAACCGGCGCAGAACATTCTGGCCTTCAGGTTCGCAAATGGGCTGTTCGAACCGATCTGGAACCGCAATTTCATCGACCACATTCAGATCGACATCCCAGAGAAGCTGACGCTCGATGGAAGAGCGAACTTCTACGAGTCGACCGGCGCCTTCAAAGATATGGTCGTCACGCATTTGTTCCAGGTTCTCGCCTTTGTGGCCATGGAACCTCCCACCGCCCTGGAGCCAGGGGCGATCGGCGAGGAGAAGAACAAGGTATTCCGGTCGATGCTTCCGCTCGACCCTCGAAAGGTGGTGCGCGGCCAGTATTCCGGATACCGATCGGAGCCTGGCGTTGCGCCGGACTCGGAGACCGACACGTTCGTGGCCCTGCAATGCGAGATCGATAACTGGCGATGGGCCGGTGTGCCCTTCTATCTACGCACCGGCAAGCGGTTGGCCGAGGGACAGCGCATCATCTCGATCGCCTTCAGGGAACCGCCGAAGAGCATGTTCCCGGCGGGCTCGGGCGTCGGCGCGCAGGGACCGGACCACCTGACGTTCGACCTCGCTGACGCTTCGAAGGTATCGCTGTCTTTCTACGGCAAGCGGCCGGGTCCGGGAATGCGGTTGGACAAGCTGAGCATGCAATTCGGCATCCAGGACACCGAACGTGCTTCCGACGTTCTCGAGGCGTACGAGCGGTTGCTGCTCGACGCCATGTACGGCGATCACACTCTGTTCACGACGGCCGAAGGCATCGAACGACTCTGGGAGGTATCCGCACCGCTGCTGGCCGATCCGCCGCCAGTGCGTCTGTACACGCCGGGGTCATGGGGTCCCAACGCTATTCACCAGTTGATCGCACCCCACGCGTGGCGACTGCCGTTCGAACGCGAGTGGCGGGCGAAGAAGTAGATCAGAAGCCGGAACGGTCCCTTTTCATCTGATCGCGTAGGGCTCCGTTGACGGCTTGCGAAAGCCACGAGTTGAGTGAGATGCCGTTCATCGAGGCTGCTTCTTCTGCGCGTTCCTTGACGTGTTCCACCATGCGCAGCGTTACCCGCCGCATTTCTCCGGTGACGTCATCCATCGTCGGATAGTCCTGCGGATCGGCGGTGCTTCTGTCGCTCCCTGACTCGGTATCGGCAGTACGGTTAACCTCGGCCACTGCTTCGCGTCCAACGAGCTGAACATGCACGGTGTGTTCGCGGAGTTGCTCGCTGACCTCCCCGGCGAAGTCGGACAACGCCTCGAGCAGCATCAGGCGTGCCGACGCCTGAGCTGCGACGGCCAGAGCATCGGCGGTGTGTCGGGTGTGTTCGTCACCGAGGGCGGCTGCGGCGAGCAGGTCGGCGCGGAGCGTGTCCGTGTACTTGTCGAGTTGCATGACGTCAGTGTGACGCCATGATTGGCGTCACGCAAGCGGTCAGTGTGACGCCTCGATAGAGTTCGAACAGATTTCAGCTGCTCGAGGGGAGGAACTGCGGTGCCGAATACGGTGTCACTGAACGTGCAACTCGTCGCGAAGACCGAGTTGGTCAGTCCCGACGTTCCATGGGAGACCGATGCGGACGGCGGCCAGGCGCTCATCGAGTTCGCCGGGCGCGCGTGCTATCAGAGTTGGTCCAAACCGAATCCGAGGACGGCCACCAACGCGTCGTACTTGCGGCATCTGCTCGATGTCGGCCACTTGTCCGTGTTCGAGCACGCGTCTGTCAGCTTCTACATCAGCGGAATCTCACGCTCGTGTACTCACGAGCTGATCAGGCATCGGCACTTCTCGTACTCGCAACTTTCCCAGCGATTCGTTCCCGAGCACGACGCCAAAGTGATCGTGCCGCCGGCGATCGAGGGCGACCCCGAACTCGAAGCACTGTTCGAGAAAGCAACCGACACGAGCAGGGCGGCATACGTCGAACTGCTGACCGCGCTCGAACACAAACTAGAAGGTGTCACGAACTCGGCATTCCGAGGAAAACAAGCGCGGCAGGCAGCGCGCTCGGTCCTTCCGAACGCGACCGAGACCAAGCTCGTCGTGACCGGCAACTATCGAGCCTGGCGTCACTTTGTCTTCTTGCGGGCCTCCGAACATGCTGATGTCGAGATACGACGCGTCGCCGTCGAATGCCTCCGCCAGTTGGTAGCTGTCGCTCCGGATGTCTTCGGTGATTTCCAGATTTCCGCATTGTCGGATGGTTCAGAGGTCGCGCACAGCCCGTTCGTCACCGAGGTGTGAACTGGTCCGGGCGGACCACTGCCGTCCCGCCGCGAGATCATTCCCATTGCACCGGGTAACCTTTCTGACCATGACATACGGTGATGCTGCTCCTGCCACCCAGCCTCCCTTCGGCACGGTGCTCACCGCCATGGTCACTCCATTCACTGCCGACGGCAAGTTGGATATCGACGCGGGAGTGCGGCTGGCTCATCACCTGGTGGAGCAAGGCAACGACGGATTGGTTCTCGCCGGTACGACCGGTGAATCGCCGACCACCACCGAAAACGAGAAGCTGGAACTCATGCGCGCGGTCATCGCGGCAGTGGGTCACCGAGCACGCATCATCGCCGGCGCCGGAAGCAACGACACAGCACACAGCGTCGAACTCGCCCGCGATGCCGCCCGTGCAGGTGCCCACGGACTCCTCGTCGTCACTCCGTATTACTCACGGCCACCTCAAGCCGGCCTGTATGCCCACTTCACCGCGGTGGCCGACGCCACCGACCTTCCGGTTATGCTGTATGACATTCCGCCTCGATCTGTCGTACCGATCGAAACGGAGACGTTGCGTAAGCTCTCGGACCATCCGCGGATCGTGGCTGTCAAGGATGCCAAGGGTGATCTGAATGCAGGTGCGGAACTTATCGCGTCGACGGGGCTTCAGTTTTTCTCCGGGGACGACGCGTTGAATCTTCCGTGGTTGTCCGTCGGCGCCACCGGCTTCGTCAGTGTTATCGGACATCTCGTACCTGCGCGTCTCCGTGAACTTCACACTGCATTCATGGTGGGGGACATCGCTCGTGCACAGGCGATCAACGTGAGTCTTATTCCCGTCATCCGGTCGGTGGCTCGACTCGGTGGCGTCAGCGCATCGAAAGCAGCACTACGCCTCATCGGACTCGACGTCGGTGAACCCAGACTTCCCCAGGTGCCACCGAGCATCGACCAAATCGAAATGCTTGCAGCAGAACTGCGAGCATCAGGAGTTCTTGTATGAGTAGACCAGCTAGATCCCGCGGCCGCGCTACCCGAAATGCAGGCCCACCCGCCGACAAACCGGCGCAGACAGCACGCCCCGTCAAGGCATCACGTCCCGTCGTGCAGAACTCTGCAAAGACGCAACGCCCGGACGCGCGTAAAGAAGTAGACCCGACCGCACGTCTCGGCTTACCGCCGAAAGCGCCGTTCAAGGGACTGCGCATCGTCGCGCTCGGCGGAATCGGCGAGATCGGTCGCAACATGACCGTGTTCGAGCATCAGGGTAAATTGCTCATCGTCGACTGTGGCGTTCTCTTCCCTGAGGACCAACAGCCTGGCGTCGACCTGATCCTTCCGGACTTCCGCCACATCGAGAATCGGATGGCAGATGTCGAGGCCGTCGTTCTCACACACGGCCACGAGGACCATATCGGCGCTTTGCCGTTCTTGCTCCGACTGCGCCCGGACGTGCCCGTCATCGGGTCGAGGTTCACCTTGGCTCTGGTTGCGGCGAA
This sequence comes from Mycobacteriales bacterium, assembly GCA_038242295.1. Classification (GTDB taxonomy): domain Bacteria; phylum Actinomycetota; class Actinomycetes; order Mycobacteriales; family Mycobacteriaceae; genus Rhodococcoides. The sequence goes on from JBBSSG010000120.1 coordinate 6,516, forward strand.
GTGCAAGGAACACCGGTTGCGTCCCAAGCTCACTGAGGTCATCGAGGGTCAAAAGACCACTCATGGGCCTTTCGAGTGCGAGTACTTCGCGGTCAACCACTCCATTCCTGATGCTCTGGCCATCGCAATCAGGACCGACGCAGGTCTCACCCTCCACACCGGCGACATCAAGCTCGACCAACTCCCCCTCGACGGGCGATTGACCGACCTGGCCGGTTTCTCACGACTGGGCGACGAGGGTGTCGACCTCTTCCTGGTGGACTCCACCAACGCTGAGGTTCCCGGATTCGTCACGCCGGAACGCGAAATCGGAGGCGTGCTCGATACCGTCATCGGCAAGGCGAAACAGCGGGTGATCGTGGCGTCGTTCGCCAGCCACGTCCACCGCATTCAGCAAGTCATCGACGTCGCCGAAAGGTACAACCGCCGCATCGCGTTCGTTGGCCGGTCGATGGTCCGGAACATGCAGATCGCGCAGGATCTCGGATATCTTCGTGTACCGGAGGGTCTCGAGGTCAACGTCGACACCGCAGCAACACTGCCTGACGACCGACTCGTACTGATTTCCACCGGGTCTCAGGGTGAGCCCCTGTCGGCGCTGTCTCGGATGGCGCGGGGTGAGCATCGGCAGATCAATGTGAAGGCAAACGATCTGGTCGTTCTGGCGTCGTCGCTGATTCCCGGAAACGAAAACTCTGTTTTCGCAGTGGTCAACGGGCTGGCCAAGCGTGGAGCAACCGTCATTACCCAGCAGAACGCGAAGGTACACGTCTCCGGTCACGCATCTGCAGGTGAACTGCTCTACCTGTACAACGCTGTCAGGCCGACCAATGCGATGCCGGTGCACGGCGAATGGCGCCACCTACGGGCGAATGCAGCGCTGGCAAAGTCCACCGGCGTTGCCGAAGACCGAGTCATATTGGCCGAGGACGGCGTCGTCGTCGACATGGTCGATGGTCTTGCTCGCATAGTCGGGCAGGTCCCCGTCGGTCACGTGTACGTGGACGGACTGTCGGTCGGTGATGTCGGTGATTCGACGCTCTCGGATCGACTGGTGTTGGGCGAAGGTGGGTTCATCGCCATCACCGTTGCCGTCGATTCCGGGACCGGCCGTGCCATCACCACACCCGAGGTGTCCGGCCGCGGCTTCTCCGATGATCCGACAGCGCTCAAAGACGTCGTTCAAGTGGTCGAATCGGAGTTGCAACGTCAGGCATCCGACGGCGTCACCGACACACATCGGATAGCTCAGGCTATTCGGCGGGTCGTCGGACGTTGGGTCGCCGACAAGTACCGGCGCAAGCCCATGATCATTCCGACAATCATGGCGGTCGGTCAGAAGTAGAACCGGCTGATCCCGACCAGGATGGTTGCGCAGGTAAACTCCTGCGCCGTGGGTGCGTAGAGCAAGTTCATTCTTGCTCTACGCACCCACGAGTGCGTAGAGAGTCAGGTCGCGAGAAGCCTGAACAGGCCGATGAGGCCGACCACGACGATAGTGCAGCGCAAAGCCCAGGGTGAAAGCTTGCGTCCGTACCGTGCACCGACCGAGCCGCCGAGCAGAGACCCGACGGCGATCAATCCAGCCGCCGACCAACTGATGGCGTGGAAGGCCACGATCGAGAACGTCGTTGCCGCTACCACGTTCACGATCAGTGACAGCAGATTCTTGGCAGCATTCATTCGCTGCATCGAATCGGGGAGCAGAACACCCAACACACCGATCAGCAGAATCCCCTGCGCCGCCGTGAAATAGCCTCCATAAGTTCCGACCGCGAACGTTCCTATCGTCAACAGTGTCAGCTTGGTTCGGGTCACGTGGTCGACGGCAACGCCAGCAGCTTCCGATCGTCGTGCGGCCCATGCCTGAATGCGCGGCTGCACAACTACGAGAACGAGTGCGCCGACGAGCAATACGGGTACCACTGCGACGAATACGGACGTCGGCAGATTGAGCAGCAGCCACGCGCCGCAGAGCGCACCCACGAAGGAGGCAGGCATCTGCCACTTCAGGCGAGGCCACTGCCCCTTCAGTTCGCGGCGATATCCCCAGGTACCGGACACGCTGCCCGCCACGAGGCCGATCGCGTTCGACATCGTCGCCACCACCGGCGGATATCCGAAAGCAACCAACGTGGGGAACGTGATCAGCGTTCCGGATCCCACCACGGCATTGATCGCCCCGGCGCCGAATCCTGCAATGAGAATGACGACAATTTCGGTGACCGGCACCGATCCGAGATTACGGATCGCCGGACGACGCGCTGTAGACGGGGCAAGTACGGTACAAGAGTGAGCCTTGCACAAGACGAACGCGCTGAACTGGTATCGACTATGACTGCAGTGGGGGAGTCCGCCCCTACGCTGTGCGGCGACTGGAACGCCCGCGATTTGGCGGCGCACCTTGTCGTACGGGAGAGACGCCTCGATGCTTCTCCCGGCATTCTTGTGCCCTTTCTGGCCGGATACACCGAGAAGGTCCAGAATCGGGCAGCGCGTCGACCATTTGTCGATCTCGTCGCTGATATTCGATCGGGTCCACCGGTCTGGTCTCCGTTCAAGGTGCTCGATTCACTGGTGAACGTCGGTGAGATGTTTGTTCATCACGAGGACCTTCGTCGAGCTCAACCGAACTGGTTCCCGCGCTCGCTCTCGATCGAGATGCAGAACAAGCTGTGGTCGACAGCGGGGCTCATAGGTCGGGTTGCTTACCGCGGGTCGCCGGTGGGAGTGGAACTTCGCGCATCCGACGGACGGTCGGTGACAGTGAAAAAGGCCGGTCAGCGGCAGGTCGTGTTGAAGGGCAGCCCCGCTGAGTTGCTTCTTCTTGCCTTCGGTAGAGACGCCGTACAGGTCGAATTCGAGGGTGAGCCAGCTGATGTAGACGCAGTGAAGAGTCTCGACAGAAGCTTCTGAGCACGCTTGCCGCCGAGATCCGGGCAACCCGGACGCTGTGTTGCTCGTGTTGCAGATGGTTTCGAAGGTGCTCTTGCGGCTAGCCTAGAGGTATGGCAGGAAAGACCAGCACACGAAGTTCGAGTACCGGCGGTGCCGGAAACTCGTCGACATCGCGTGCGTCTGGGGGATCTAAGAAAGCTTCCGGAGGGCGCACAGCACGTACTGTGACGACGCCGCGCAAGGCAACTGCGCCGCGCAAAGCAACCGCACCGCGCAAAGCACCGTCGCGGACTGGGAATACCACGCGATCCACGGCGTCTCGGCGTCCCGCCAAGAAGAACGCCGGCTTCTTCTCCGCAGTCGGCCGCGGAGTTTCCTCGGCTTGGTCGATGGCAGCCAAAGGTGTCGGCGCAACGACGCGGACGGTCAGCAAGGCCAAAGATATCGAGCACGGACACCGGCGAGACGGCATTGCGCTCGGGCTCATCGCGGTCAGCATCACCGTTGCCGCGGCAGTGTGGTTCGCGGCCGGCGGCCCGGTCGGCGACTCGATCGAGATCGCGGTGCGCGCAATCGTCGGCAACGCGGGCTATGTCATACCAGTCCTCGTGTTCGCGATCGCTGTGATCATGATGAGGTCGGAGCCGAACCCGGAGATCCGCCCGCGGTTGGTGCTGGGTTCCATTCTTCTCGCTCTGCCGGTTCTCGGTCTGTGGCACATGTCCACCGGATCGCCTGCAAGTGCTGAGGGGCGTTCCAACGGTGGCGGTTTCATCGGATACGTCGCCGGCGGACCCATCGCAGACGGCCTGACCGTGTGGCTCGCTGTGCCGCTCCTGCTGATCGCTGCTCTGTTCGGTGTTCTGCTGCTGACCGGCACCACGGTCCGCGACATTCCGGATCGTCTGCGTTCGCTGTTCGGCACCGATAGTCGTGGTGACGAATACGGTGACTACGACCCAGCGGACTTCGGCTCCGATTTCGGCGACGACGGCCTCGAATACGACGGCTCCGGATTCGATGCCGACGGCTATCCCATCGAAGAACGCAGGGGAGAGCCGCACGACAACTACCCGACCGAGGAATACCTTCCCGTCAAGAAGACGCGTTCACGCAAGGCTGCGGTGTCCGGGGCTCCAACCGAGGTCATAGGGCCTGTCGCCGCGGCCGCTGCGGCGGCGGCCGCGCCAGCCGCCGCTGCGCCACCGCGGCCCACACCGAAGCCAGTGGTCAAAGCCGCCGAGCCGAAGTCCGATGCAGACGAGGGCAAGATCGTCGTGGACCGCGTAGTCGACGGTGACTACACGCTGCCGTCGTTGTCGCTGCTGATCGCCGGGGATCCGCCGAAGACGCGCAGCCAAGCAAACGATGTGATGATCGAGGCAATCTCGGAGGTCCTCGAACAGTTCAAGATCGATGCCGCAGTGACCGGCTTCACCCGCGGCCCAACCGTCACTCGCTACGAGGTGGAGCTCGGGCCCGGCGTCAAGGTCGAGAAGATCACCGCCCTGCATCGCAACATTGCCTACGCGGTAGCGACAGACAACGTACGACTGCTGGCCCCGATTCCCGGCAAATCCGCTGTCGGTATCGAGGTTCCCAACTCCGATCGCGAGATGGTCCGCCTCGCTGACGTGTTGACGGCGTCGTCGACCCGTAAGGATCACCATCCGCTGGTGATCGGTCTCGGCAAGGACATCGAGGGCAACTTCATCAGCGCGAACCTCTCGAA
>JBBSSG010000121.1:0-11144 GCA_038242295.1 Mycobacteriales bacterium
TCAGTCTGTGGGCCGGAACTGCCGGTATCGCTGGTACAGCCGGCCAGCAGTAGGCCGCTCGCTATGACGGCAACGGCTACCGTGCCGCGCCGGCGTTGCCTTGAAAGTGTCACCTGAGAACCTCCTGGATTGTGTCGAGACGAACGGTCTCGTTGGCGCATGTTGCGCTGGCCACAGATGAACCATTATGTGACTTAAATCATGGCAATGAGGCGTCACTCTCTGTCACTGGGATGGAGCCGTTCGAAAGTCAGCTGGAGAGACACCCCGGGATGGTGGACATTGAGCCGGCGGGACAGCTGTACAGGCTGGAGAAGGATGCCCCTAGCCTCGATTTTCTTCATGCTGATGTGTCGGCCTGAGCTGTTCGAGATTGCGGTTTTCGGATGCGATCCCGGCCCCGGGCGTCGTGACGCTGCGCTTCACGACCTGCGCACGTGCACCCGCGCCGCCTTTCGGCGCTGTGGACGTCAGCGCGATGCCGCCGTGGACCAGGTCACGGAACTTCGGCAACTGGAATACTTCGTTGCAGGAGCGGAGGGGCGAACTTCACCCGCGCTGCGGAACGGGTGAAAGTCAGTCGATCCTGCATCAGTGGCCAGATTCGTGCGCTCGAGCGCGAGGTCGGCGCGCAACTGATCGACCGCAGCAGCCGTGTCGTTACGCTCCTGGCCGCCGGTAAGGCCGCCATCGACCATGCCCGGACGACTCTGAGACCTGCTGCAGATCTTCGGGTTTCTGTCGACGAAGTTCACTCACTCGTTCGGGGCTGCCTCGACGTCGGCATGGTCACCGCGTGCACCGTCACCCAAATGTTCGACGCCTTGTGGTTCAGATCAGCGAGGCGATGTGATCGCGGGTAAACGGGATTCTGTCGGCAAGCCGCCCCGCCTGCACCTTGTTGACCCACTCGGGGTCGGCCAGCAGAGCGCGCCCGACGGCGACGATGTCGAATTCTTGACGTTCGAACTGCTCCGTTAAGGGTGTTAGATCGGTTGTCGCTGCGTGTGAATCCTTGTCCCACGCCCCGGTGAACATTTGATCCAGGCCGACCGAGCCGACGGTGATCGTCGGCAGCCCGGTGATGGACTTGGTCCAGCCAGCAAGTCCGCGTTCACCTTCCGCGCCTGATAGCTCTGGGAAAGCCGCTTCCCAATGCCGGCGAGTCGACGGATGGAGTATGTCCACCCCGGCGTCGACGAGCGGAGACAGGATGGCTTCGAGTTGTTGCGGCGTCTGGGCGATGCGGGCGTCGTAGTGTTCGGACTTCCACTGGGAGTAGCGGTAGACGATAGGAAAGTCGGGGCCGACCGCGGCGCGGATGGCGGCCACCACCTCGGCGGGGAATCGAGCGCGAGCTTCGAGTGAACCGCCGTAGCCGTCCTCCCGGACGTTGGTCTGCTCCCAGAGGAACTCGTCGAGTAGGTAACCGTGCGCCCCGTGGAGTTCGACGCCGTCGAAGCCGGTGTTTTTTGCATTGACGGCGGCGTCGACCCAATACTGCTTCAGGTCCTCGAGGTCGGAGGCGGTGAACGCGCGGCCTAACGGAGTGCCGTCTAGCCCGAGTCCCGACGGGCTGACCGTCGCCGTCTCGGGGTTCATCCGCGGCTTGTCTCCGCGCGCGACGCCCAGGTGCCACAGTTGCGGGATGATCGACGAGCCTTCGGCGTGAACAGCGTCGACGACAGTTTTCCAGCCGTCGAGGCTTTCGCTTCCATAGAGAAGTGGAACGCGGGTGTCGGGGCCGGCCGCAGGATCGGGAATCAGCGTGCCCTCGGTGATGATCAAAGAAGTGCCACCCGCTGCGCGCTTGCGGTAGTACTCGGTGACGTTCTCACGGGGGACGCCGCCGGGGGAGAAGGCTCGCGTCATGGGGGCCATCGCGAAACGATTACGCAGATGCAGGGATTTCACCGAAATCGGGGTGAAGAGTCCGGCGATGTTCGTCTCTGAAGTGCTCATTACTGATTCGCTCACATAGGTGGGGAACCGATCACGCCGATGGCATATTCCATTAGCAGAGCATGCTATACCTGGGTGATGAAGGTTACAGGCAAGGTCGCTGTCGTCACGGGCGGCGGCGGAGGGATCGGGGGAGCGCTTGCCGAGCGACTCGTTGCCGAGGGTGCCAAGGTAATCGTCTCGGACCTGGATCCGGTGTCGGCTTCAGAGGTTGTCCTGCGTATCGACCAGACAAGCCCGGGGTCATCGGTATCTCTCGGCGGCGATGCGTCGAAAACCGAAGACATCACCGCGGTCCTCGCTCTCGCCGAAGACACGTTCGGACCCGTCGATCTGTATTTTGCGAACGCGGGAATCACTGGCGCCCCCGGCCTCGACGCGACCGAGGACGACTGGGATCTATCCATCGACGTCAACCTTCGAGCACACATTCGCGCTGCGCAAATTCTGGTTCCGGGGTGGCTCGAACGCGGTGAGGGATACTTCGTCAGTACCGCTTCCGCTGCGGGGTTGCTGACTCAAATCGGTTCTGCCACCTACTCGACCACCAAGCATGCCGCTGTCGGCTTCTCCGAATGGCTCAATGTCACCTACGGTGAGCGCGGCATTCGGGTGAGCTGCCTGTGCCCGATGGGCGTCAACACCAAGCTGCTCTACGAGGGGCAACAATCGGGAAGCGCCCTCGGTAGCGCGGCGACGAAAGCTGTGCTGGCCGCAGGCGAAGTCCTCGAACCGGCTGAGGTCGCCGAAATCGTGCTCGCCGCGATGGACGCAGAACAGTTCCTGATCCTCCCGCACCCGACGGTGCTGGACATGTACCGAAACAAGGGTGCCGACTACGACCGGTGGCTGCGCGGGATGCGTCGTTACCAGAGCGCGCTACTGAGCGAAACCAACTGAGAGGGCTTTTTATGTCGTTCTTCGAAACTACCGATCGCGCAAAGAAATACGAGTCCGACCTGCTCGAGTTCATGGACTCGCACATCTACCCGGCCGAGGCAGTGTACGAGGAACAGATGCGCGAGGCGGGCGACCCACATGCGCAGCCTCAAATTCTGGAGGATCTGAAGAAGGAAGCGCGTGCGCGCGGCCTCTGGAATCTTTTCCACCCGCACCCCGAGTGGGGTCCGGGATTGACCAACCTCGAGTACGCACCCCTAGCCGAGATCATGGGCCGTAGCTTGCTCGCGCCGGAGGCCTGCAATTGTAATGCGCCGGATACCGGAAACATGGAGGTGTTCACCCTCTTCGGAACCGACGAGCACAAAGAGAAGTACTTGAAGCCGTTGCTGAACGGTGAGATTCGATCTGCATTCGCCATGACGGAACCCGACGTCGCGAGTTCCGATGCCACCAACATCGAGATGGCCATGGTGCTCGACGGCGACGAGTACGTGCTGAATGGCCGAAAATGGTTCGCGTCCAACGCAATGCACAAGAACTGTCGTGTCCTCATCGTGATGGGCAAGACCGATCCCGAGGCCGCGAAGCACCAGCAGCAGTCGATGATGGTGGTTCCCATCGACGCGCCAGGAGTAACCGTCGTCCGCAACCTTCCGGTCTTCGGCTACATCGACCGGGAGGGGCATGCCGAAATCCTCTTCGAGGATGTCCGAGTTCCGACGAAGGATGTGCTCAAGGGGCCAGGCGAAGGTTTCGCGATCAGTCAGGCACGACTCGGACCGGGACGCATCCACCACGCGATGAGAACCATCGGTGTCGCCGAGCGAGCACTGGAACTGATGTGCCGCCGGGCGTCGTCACGCGTGACGTTCGGCAAGCCCGTCGCGTCGCGCGCCAACATCCAGGACTGGATCGCCGAGTCGCGGATCGACATCGAGATGACGCGACTGCTCACCCTGAAGGCCGCATATCTGATGGACACCGTGGGCAACAAGGAAGCGCGCACGGAGATCGCAGCGATCAAGGTAGCGGCGCCGATCATGGCCTTGCAGGTCATCGACCGTGCTATCCAGGTGCATGGCGGAGGAGGCGTCACCAACGACTTCCCGCTCGCGATGATGTACGCCCATGTGCGCACGCTGCGACTCGCCGACGGTCCCGACGAGGTGCACAAGCGTGCGATCGCGGTCATGGAGTTGCGGAAGTACACCTGACCCCCGAGACAGCTGACGACGTAGGTGAGTGCGAATTCATGATGGGTTGTGGATTCGCGCTCACCTGCCCTATCTGACCATGTGCCGCGCGAGAAACACCGCCCGAGAGTAGCGTTTTTTTCATGGCATACAGATACCTCGGCAACAGCGGTCTCAAAGTCTCCGAGATCACCTATGGCAACTGGCTCACACACGGCTCGCAGGTGGAGAACGACATCGCTACGCGGTGCGTTCGCGCAGCACTCGACGCGGGCATTTCCACATTCGACACCGCGGATGTTTACGCAAACGGCGCCGCCGAGACAGTTCTCGGTGAGGCGCTGAAAGGCGAGCGGCGCGAGTCGCTCGAGATCTTCACCAAGGTCTACTTCCCGGTGGGACCGAACGGCCCGAATGACACCGGGTTGTCTCGCAAACACATTTTCGAGGGAATCAACGCCTCGCTGAGCCGGTTGGGCACCGACTACGTCGACCTCTACCAGGCACATCGCTTCGATGTCGAGACACCGCTCGAGGAAACGATGGCGGCGTTCGGCGACATCGTCCGCGCCGGCAAGGCGCTGTATATCGGGGTGTCGGAGTGGAATGCCGACCAGCTTCGTCGCGGGCAGTCTCTGGCCCGGGAAAACGGATTCGCCATTGTTTCGAATCAGCCGCAGTACTCGGCGCTATGGCGGGTCATCGAATCGCAGGTCATCCCGGCCTCGAAGGAACTGGGCATCTCCCAGGTGGTCTGGTCGCCGATCGCGCAGGGCGTTCTCACCGGTAAATACCTGCCGGGGCAGGCACTGCCGGAGGGTTCGCGCGCCACCGACGACAAGGGCGGCGACAAGATGATCCAGGGTTACATGAACGACGAAACCCTCACCCGGGTACAGGAATTGAAACCCATCGCTGATGATCTCGGCGTGACGATGGCGCAGTTGGCGGTCGCCTGGGTGCTGGCCAACGACAACGTCTCCGCAGCGCTTGTGGGTGCCTCACGGCCCGAGCAGATCATCGAGAACGTCAAGGCCTCCGAGATTACTTTGGATGCCGAGGTGCTCAAGAAGATCGACGACGCTTTGGCCGGGTCGATCGAGACGGACCCGGCGAAGACCCAATCTCCGGAGACCCGCATCTGAAGCGATGCGCTTCTAAAACGTCCAACGTCAGCGCATCGCCGCGAGAGCCTCGTCTTCGAGGACGGGGCCCTCCACGGAAATCTCGACCTCTGCTGCGGCGACGATGTCTGCGCAGCGAAGGTTGAGCTGCGGGCCACCGACGAGGATCTTCGAGAATTCTGGCTGCGAGGCGCCGAACACGATGCGGCTGATTCCAGCCAACACCATCGCCGCACTGCACATCGGGCATGGCTCGCCGCTCGCGTACATGACGGCGTTGGCTGTACTGGCGGCACTGTCAGTGGTCGCTGCAGCACGGATTGCAGCAATTTCGGCATGGGCGGTGACGTCACCAGTCGAGCTGACCTCGTTGTAACCCTCCGCGAGAACTGTCCCGTCAGCGGACACGAGCACAGCTCCGAACGGCTTGTTTCCGAGTTGTGCGGTTTCTGCGGCGAGTGCGATCGCTCGTCTGAGATGCGTCTCGTTCATGACGTCCTATCCACGTCGATACCGACGTTGTAGTTTCTCGTGCTGTCGGGCCTACACACCGGCCATCGTGTGCAGGCAACTCCCTCATCATGGCCTGATATCGAGGATGTCATCCACTACCCGGTGGGCGGTTGCGCAGTACTGTGACTTTCATGGGCAAATTGAGAGAGCGATTCGGTACGTCGGCGCCGCTTCCTGCCACTCCCGCCAGAATCGTCGTAGTCGGCGGCGGATTCGGCGGGTTCAATGCTTTGCGACGGTTGCAGAAGCTCCTCGGTCCCGAGCGGGCGTCGCTGACCCTCGTCGCCCCCACCGACTACCTGCTGTATGCGCCGTTGTTGCCCGAGGTGGCGACGGGTGTGCTCGATCCCCGCGATATTGCCGTCTCCATCCGGCAGACGCTGCGGCGTACTCGCGCTGTCATCGGCCAGGTGAAGTCCGTCGACTTCGACGAGCGAAAGTTGCTGGTGCAGGGGCATGACGGTGAGTTCGAGGTTGGGTACGACAAGTTGATTCTTGCGCCGGGCTCGGTGACTCGGCAGTTCGATATCCCGGGTGTTGCCGAGAATGCGCACGGTTTGAAGACGCTCAGTGAGGCGACATTCATCCGAAATCACGTGCTCGCGCAGCTCGATGCGGCGGACGCTCTGCCCGACACTCCTGCTGGTCGAAGAGAACGCGACGAACGGCTCACCGTCGTGGCTGTCGGAGCTGGTTACACCGGTACCGAATTCGTTGCTCAGATGCAGAATTGGATCAAGGGGATCGCCAAGCGGTGGGCCAGTATTCATCCGGACGATGTTCGGTGGCTGCTCGTCGATCTGGCTCCGGCCGTTCTTCCCGAACTGGGGGAGCAGCTCGGCAAGGAAGCGCTCGCAGTGTTGAACGAACGCGGCGTCGAGGTGCGGTTGAAGGTGACCGTGGAGTCGGCGACCGACAGGTCGGTGACATTGACCGATGGCTCCGTCGTCCCGTCGCGCACGCTGGTGTGGGGTGCCGGGGTAGCGCCGAGTCCGCTGATCGCACGGCTCGATTTGCCGACGGAGAAGGGCCGCCTTGTCGTCAACGCCGATATGTCGGTGCCGGGAATGCCGAACGTGTGGGCCCTCGGTGACGCGGCGGCGGTGCCCAATCTTGCGGCCGATCCGTCGAAACCCACTCCGCCGACCGCTCAGCATGCCCAACGGCAAGGGGTGCAGGTAGCCAAGAATGTTGCTGCGAGTGTCGGCGTCGGTGAATCGAAGCCGTACATCCACAAGGATTTGGGTCTCGTTGCCGATCTCGGCGGATTCGATGGTGTCGCAAAGCCTTTGGGTGTGCCACTGACCGGGCCGATAGCGAAGTTCGTCGCCCGCGGCTATCACCTGTATGCGTTGCCGACTGCCTCGGCGAGAATTCGAGTGGCCACGGATTGGTTGTACAGCTCGATCCTGCCCACTCGGATGGTCAACCTCAACCAGGTGCGTTCCGAGGACGCGCTGATCGCGAAAGCGCAGAACCACTAAAACGCCTATCTGTGCGCCGGAGGGCTGTCGAGCCGCATAATCGATTGATGGCAGTTCGCTTCTTGCACGATTCGGCGCGGTCCTTTGCCGTCTCCGACCCCGGGAAACTGCGCCTGCGTTCGGCGGCAGCCACGACCATCACCGTCGTTCTCGCGATTGTGGTGCTCTTGCCGGGGTCCCGGTTGATCGGTGAGCCGATCACTGTGGCGATGTTGGGAACCGTGGTTGCGATGCAATCTTCGGCGGCGGTGAAGGACAAGGACCAACGCAGCCGCGTCATCACGACGCTGCTGCTGATCTTTCCCGCGGCGGCAGCAGTGTCGTTGTCGGCGGTTCTGTCGCAGTTCGGGGCCCTATCCGACGTCGGGTTCATCGTGGTGTTGTTCTTAGCTGTGTTGGCTCGCCGGTACGGCCCCCGCGGTACTGCGCTCGGCATGGTGGCGTTCATCTGTTACTTCTTTGCCCTGTTCCTGCGTGCTGCGCCCAGTCAGATTCCAATACTGTCGGTGTCGATCGTGATCGGAGTGGCGATCTCGCTGCTGGTTCGGACGGTGATACTGCCCGAGCGGCCCCGTGTTGAGCTTCGTAGTCTCGTTCGTGCGTTTCGTGCGGTCTCGATCGACGTGCTCGAGGCCGCATCGAACCGCACCGATCAGAACCTCGAAGTGCTTCGAAAGCGGTTGGACCGTCTCGGCTCGACGGCATTGATGATCGACGATTGGCTCGATCGCAACGACGCCGCCCAGCTGTTCAGCATCACAAACACCGATCTCTCGCTGCGTGTCTTCAACGCGCAAATCGCCACCGAACAGCTCGTCAGTGCATTGTGGGCACTCGACCCCGCGTTGGCGCGGCCGAAGTCGCTGGGGGACGCGACGACGGCACTGGGGTCCTGCTTGCAGAACAGTCCATCAGATGATCAGCTGCGTGCTGCCCGGCGCCTCGCCGCTGCTGCCGCGGATAATTCTGATCCGTCGACGCAGGCCGGAATCGCAACGATGATAGCTATGCGAGCAGTGCGGGCGCACGTGGCAATCCACCACGTCACCAGCACTGCGCTCCGCACGGAATCGAAACCGGCGGAACCTGACGATGACGACCCAGCGGACGAGAAGACCGGCTTGCATCGAAGTACAAAGACTGCGATACAAGTAGCCGTCGCGACCAGTGCTGCAACGATTCTCGGCGAGCTCATTTCGCCGGACCGCTGGTATTGGGCGGTAATGACGGCCTTTCTGGTCTTCACCGGCGCCTCCACGCGCGGCGAGATACTCTCTCGCACCGGCCATCGCGTCGTCGGGACTATTGCGGGAGTCGTTGCGGCAGTTGTGTTGTCGGCGTTGGTCGGCGGACATCAGTCGCTACAGATTCTGCTCCTGGTGGTGTGCGTTTTCTGCGCGTTCTACCTGGTCACCGTTGCCTACGCGCTTCTGTCCTTCTTCGTCACCGTCGTACTGGCGATGCTGTACGGCCTGCTGGGCTCGTTCAGCGTCGACGTACTCGAACTGCGGATTTACGAAACGATCGCCGGTGGAATCGTCGGCATCGCCTCGGCCTACTTCATCTTTTCCACCGGGACGAGATCGACGATGGTCGAAAAGGTGGAGGACTACCTCGATCACATGTCGGGGATCATCGATACGAGCATCGGGTCCCTCACCGAGCCTGGACAGGCGACCGACCTCGTCGCGGACATGCGCGTACTCGACAATGCACTCAAGGAGCTCGTGAACACCGTCAAACCGCTCGAAATGGGCCCGACGCCGCGAACTCGACGCGATGCAAAACGATTGCTGCGCATCATGACCGTCAGCAATCGGTCCTCGCATGCGCTCGCGCGGGCGGGAGTGGGAGCATCCCGAGCCGAGCCGGAGACCGGTCCGTCTGCGGCCACTGCTGAAGCTCTCCGGGAGGCAGCTGCCGTCACCAAGGCGACCATCGCCGACGTCAAGCGAGCGCTCGCCGGGGGATACGTCGAGCCGCCCGAAAAGCTGACGGAAACCTCGGCCACCGACGTATTGTTGACCTCCACCAGCAGCCCAGGGGCGGTCCGAAGTGCCGTCCGCTCGCTCAACACTCTGAACCGCACGATGGGTGAGGCGCTCACGCGTGTCTGACGTCGCTGTCGTGCAATACTGCTGACCGAAGCACTAGCAAGCCAGTCGTAGGGGGAAGCCGGTCGAAATCCGGCACTGACCCGCAACGGTGGGCTACCTCGCTATAGAGGTGGCAAGTCCGATTACCCAGCGACTGTGTGTGCGACACCTATTCGTCGTGGTCTACGAATCGGCAGTCCAGCGTGTGGCTCGGACTTTTCGTGCGCGCGCTGGCTTTCATTTCGTGGCTCTGAGCTCCAAGTGAGGTTCACATGTCACTCTCCACACTTTCTTTCGTCCGAATTGTTGCGATAATCTCGGCAGCGGCGGTGATTGCGGCGGGCTGTTCGCGCGGCGAGGCGGCCGAGACCGAACCCGGCGCAGCGGCGTTCGAGACAGCCGTCTCGGTCACCAATTGCGACGTCACACAGAAGTTCGACACCCCTCCGCAGCGGATCATTTCCATGAACGACCATGTCACCGAGGTCCTCATCGATATGGGAGTCGCGGATCGCATCGTCGGCATGGGCTACCAGGACGCCACGCCCACCGCGGAGGCTGCCGAGGAGTTTTCGAAGATTCCGGGCCTCGCCGACGAGTACCCAACCAAGGAGCAGATCCTCGATTTGGACCCCGACCTGGTCGTCGGCGGTATGCGCAGCGCGTTCAACGAGAAGGAAGGCCGGTCCCGCGAGACGTTCACCGACCTCGGCATTTCGACGTTCCTGTTCTCCGAATACTGCGGATCGGGCTTCCCCGATATCGAGATGCTGAGCAACGACTACACCCAGCTCGGGGAGATTCTGGGGGCCGAGGAAGCCGCCAAGGACGTCACCGACGGCGTCGCCGAGGGCCTGGCGGCAATGCGCGACAAGCTAGCCGGCGTGACCCCGACCCCGACGTTCTTCTACGACTCCGGGGAAGATGTGCCGACGACCATCGGCGGCATCGGCGTCGGACAACTCATCGGTGACTATGCCGAAGCGGCCAATGTCTTCCCCGAAGGGGAGCGTCCTTATCTGAAGACGACCTGGGAGATCATCGGCGAACGCGCCCCGCAGGCGATCGTCGTCCTCGACTACGGCGACACCTCGGCGCAGGGCAAAATTGACTTTCTGAAGAGCCAGCCGATCATGGCGACGACCCCGGCCGTGCGGGCGAACAACTTCATCGTCGTACCGCTGAGAAATTTCTTCGAGAGCCCGCGACTGGTGAAGAGTGTCGATACCATCGCGCGCGCACTGCATCCGGATCGGTTCCAAGCCTGATGACGACCGCCGTCGAAACCCGAACTGCGCATACCGAATCCGAGCCGGTTCGGCGCACGCGATTCGGGTTCGGGGTGATTCTCCTGCTCCTGACGGTGGTGCTGCTGGTTGCGATCGCGGCGGCGGTGTCGTTCGGATCGGTGCGAATCCCGATCGGTGATGTGTGGGCGATCGTTTTCCACAAGATGATGCCGGGAGCGTTCGATTCTTGGTGGACCGAGGCACGGGGGGTGATCGTCGTCGAATCACGTCTGCCGCGGTCCCTGACCGCAGCGGTCGTCGGGGCCTCGCTCGCCATCTCCGGAGGCGTCGCGCAGGCCGTCACGCGCAACCCGCTAGCGGATCCGTACCTTCTCGGAGTCTCCTCGGGAGCGGGCTTCGGCGTCGTGCTGGTAATGACGCTCGGAATCGGGGCGGGTGCGCTCGGAGTCTTCACCATCCCGGCGGCGGCATTTATCGGGGCGATGATCCCGTTGTTCCTGGCATTGTTGATCGGCGGCAGGTACCCGCAGTCGACGGCGATCATTCTTGTCGGCGTCGCGATGGGAGCCATATTCTCGGCGCTCATCACGTTCACGCTTTTGGTGTTCGCCGACGAGCA
>JBBSSG010000122.1:0-11124 GCA_038242295.1 Mycobacteriales bacterium
CCGGAAACTTTAGGAGACAATCGTGAACGACATGCTCGACGGACGAGTCGCAATCGTGACAGGAGCCGGGCGCGGCTTGGGCCGAGCGCATGCTTTGGCGCTCGCGGCTGCCGGTGCCAAAGTTGTCGTCAACGACATCGACACCGGCAAAGAAGGGGACACCCCAGCCGATGAGGTCGTCGCGACCATTCGCGCCGCCGGCGGGGAGGCTGTGGTCAATGGTGACGACATCGCCGATTGGGACGGAGCCGAGCGTCTGGTGAACACGGCCGTCGACACGTTCGGGCGGCTGGACGTACTTGTCAACAACGGTGGATTCCTGCGCGACCGCATGCTCGCGACCATGTCCGAAGATGAGTGGGATGCCGTTATTCGAGTGCATCTCAAGGGCCATTTCGCGCCCATGCGCCACGCCAGTACGTATTGGCGCACACAGGCGAAGGCCGGGAATCCGGTGGATGCACGGGTGATAAACACCAGTTCGGGTGCCGGCTTGATGGGCAGTATCGGACAGGGCAACTACGCCGCCGCAAAGGCAGGTATCTCGGCACTCACCATTCAGGCCGCAGCGGAGTTCGGTCGGTATGGCATCACAGTCAACGCAATTGCCCCAGCTGCGCGAACCCGCATGACCGTCGGTGCGGGTGGTGCAATGGCAGACGCCATGGCCGCCCCCGAGGAGGGCTTCGACGCGATGGCGCCCGAGAATGTGTCGCCGTTGGTGGTGTGGCTTGCCAGCGCGCAATCCGAGAAGGTGACCGGACGGGTCTTCGAGGTCGAGGGCGGCAAGGTATCCATCGCTGACGGCTGGCGGCACGGAACTGTCATCGACAAAGGCGCGCGGTGGGATCCCGAGGAGCTCGGACCTGTCGTCGAGAAACTCATCGGTGAAGCTGTACCGCCGACGCCCGTCTACGGCGCCTGAGCACTTTCTTCACTCTCTCGTGTCGATTTCGACACCCCATATTCAGGAGGACCACGTGCCCGAAGCCGTAATAGTCGCCACCGCACGTTCGCCGATAGGTCGCGCGCGAAAGGGATCACTGCGAGATCTTCGCCCAGATGATCTTGGCGCTACGATCGTTCGTGCTGCACTCGACAAGATTCCCCAGCTGAATCCACAAGAGCTGACCGACATCATGATCGGGTGTGCGCAGCCAGCGGGGGAGCAGGGGTACGGGCTGGCCCGAGTCATTGCCGTCCTTCTGGGCTACGACACGGTGCCGGGTACAACCGTCCAGCGTTACTGCGCGTCCAGCCTTCAGACAACACGGATGGCTTTCCATGCCATTCGTGCAGGCGAGGGCGACGCGTTCGTTTCCGGTGGCGTAGAAATGGTCTCGCGCTTCGGACAAGGCAAGTCAGACGGCATGCCGGACAGCAAGAATGAACTCTTCGCCGCAGCCGCCGAGCGTGCGGCGGCCAACAGTGATCGCGTGTGGACGGATCCGCGGTTGGAAGGACTACTGCCGGATGTCTACCTTGCGATGGGGGAGACGGCGGAGAACGTGGCCGGACTCCGTTCGATCAGTCGACGCGAGCAAGACGAATACGCGGCCCTCAGTCAGGCGCGAGCGCAGGAATCCATCGCGTCCGGCTTCTTCGACCGTGAGATCACGCCCGTCCTCACTCCGGACGGACAGCAGATCACTCGCGACGACGGCCCGCGCGCAGGCGTCGATGTCGATTCACTGTCGACCCTGAAGCCGGTTTTCCGGCCGAACGGGACCGTGACGGCCGGAAACTGCTGCCCTGTCAACGACGGTGCCGCAGCACTGGTCATCATGTCCGAGCAGCGCGCCAAAGATCTGGGGATAGACCCGATCGCACGGATTCTCTCGACGGCGGTCTCGGCTGTATCGCCTGAGATCATGGGACTGAGCCCGGTGGAAGCAACCCGTCGGGCTGTGTCGTCAGCTGGTCTGAAAGTCAGCGACGTCGATCTGTTCGAGATCAACGAAGCCTTTGCAGCACAAGTGATTCCGAGTTATCGCGAACTCGGGATCGACGTCGATCGCGTGAATACCCACGGAGGTGCAATCGCACTCGGGCACCCATTCGGTATGACAGGCGCCAGGATGACGGCGACGCTTCTGAACGCCCTGGAATGGGATGACAAGGAAATCGGAGTGGAAACAATGTGCGTTGCCGGCGGACAGGGAATGGCCATGGTGCTGCAAAGACTGAAGTGACAGCGACCGAAATGACAGAGTAGCGGGATGAAGACGGACTTCAAGAAGACACTTGATTCCTACAAGGCGACGCACGACGAGTTCTCCCTCATCGACGTGCCGCCGCTCTGGTATTTAATGGTCGATGGCTGCGGTGATCCGAATACGGCGTCGGAGTACAGCGATGCGATTGCCTCGCTGTACCCGCTTGCGTACACGCTGAAGTTCGCCAGTAAATGCAATCTCGACCGCGACTATGTGGTGATGCCCCTAGAAGCATTGTGGTGGGCGCCTGACATGGACTCGTTCACGACCAATCGCGACAAGTCGCAATGGAATTGGACGGCCATGATCATGGTGCCCGAGTGGATCGATCAGCAGATGTTCGAGGCCGCCGTGGCAGCAGTGGCATCGAAGAGCAACCCGGCGAGCCTCGGCAAGATTCGCCGGGAACTTCTTCGCGAAGGGAAGTGCGTTCAGACGCTTCACATCGGCTCCTACGACGATGAGACAAGCGTTCTCGACAGACTTCACCGTGAGTACATCCCCGGGGCGGGCCTTCGAATGACGGGCAAACACCACGAGATCTACCTGAGCGACGTCCGCCGCATCGAACCGTCGAAGCTGCGGACCATTCTTCGGCAACCGGTCGTTCCAGCATAAGTTGAGGGGGACAACGTCATGCGAACTCCGATCGTCACTGGCGATGATCGCGTTGTATTGACGCAAAAAGAAATTACATGGTCGGAGCTCGACGTGGCGGTAAAAAAATGAACTCTCTGAAAACACTTTCCTGATCCGATTGCAACTTAGTCCGGACCAGGATGTATAACCGACCAGCTAACCATCGCTGGTATCCGCCGAGCTGTTCTTCAGGTCCCCGTACCGACGTAGATAGCCGATCAATTGGCGTTCGGTTCGACGGGGTTGCAACTTGTGGCTTTCGACCAACCCTCCAGGACCCGACAGAACCCAATCGAAGTCCGTTGGTGCCAATCTGGGTGAAGATCCGTTATCCAAAAGCACATGAAAAAACGAGGCCTTTGTAGGCGTAGCGTACTTCGTCACTCGGTAGGCGTAGTCCGACCAAGCTGGACCTAGTGCCGCTCGGGCCCAACCCTCTAGCTCCAACTCCGAACCCTCCACCGGTTGCGGGTGGGATGTACCGATACCTGTCCCCACCGTGCATCTCAAAGCGACCGTGACAAGCCAAGTGTCCGCGTCCAGTGAACTGAAGTTCTGAGCGCTTCTTGCTGCCATCGCGACCCGCACATCGACATTCAAGTCGACAAGGCTGGGGTAGAGCAGACTGGCTTGTCTTCGTTCGACGGACAGCCCGCTGCCAGCTGCGAGCGATTGAGCTATTCGATCCCGACTTGATTCGAGAGCCGCCCCATGTCGTTTCCCGACTGCTTCAGCCATCACGGAGGCATCCAGCATGGTCATAGTGTTCATAAGATCACATCCCGACGAGACGCCTAGGCCGTTGCAACAGCCTGAACGGTCGTCAAGGTAGTGCTGTGCAGATGCTAGGGGCCGGTCGATTAGGGCTAATCCGCGTAGTACACGGACAATCAAGCCTGGGCGTCCCACCGAGCCAAGGAGATGAGCAACCACGGGCAGGTATCTGCTTATCATCGACGATCCGCACGACGCGCTGAGGCGGGCCAAAGCGGGCCTTCGATTCGGCCGGAGGCCCGCTCAGTCTCTCTACTCGGTCGGTAGGAAAGTCCCGGTGATAATTCGAACCGCTACGTCTTGGGGCCCTAAATGTGCGCGGTCTGGCCCGATTATCGAAGCGACTCGTAGAAACCGGCTCCGTCGTCAACATATTCTTTCGTCTTACCTCGCCCGGTATGGGGCAACTATGAGCATCGGAGTGGCACCCACGCCGACGCGGCCACTCTCAACGCGACGGTCGGGCAGATCTGCGACAGCGTGCATGGTCGAGGCCGCAGCGACGCTGCTCTGCGCTGGATCGGCCCGGGACGAGCTTCACAGCGGCTGACGCTACCGCCGTGGTTTCATACCTCGATCGGTCTGGCGATCATCGTCCAGGCCGCCACCATAGCGGTGGGAGTGGCCGGTCGGCGGTCTTACGAGCAGGGTGGTTTTGGGGACCGATGCGGCGGCATCGACGGTGTATTTCCTGGCTTTGGGTGCAGCGATCTGGGCCGCGTTCGAGGCGCGCTGGTGGCTCGTCATCCTATGCGCGATCGCGGGTGGGTTGGGTTACACACTCGGCGGCGTCCGCTGGATGCGGTCCTACCGCGGTGACCTGGCGGCCCGGCGGCCCACAGCAGGGGTGAGTCGGTTGTGGTGCTGGTAGCCCTGTTTGTTTCGCTGTTCGTCGGAGCTGGGCTGCTGGCAGTGGCGTGCGCACGCTGATGGCGGAATTGGATAAGCATCTCCTGGCACCGGCCAGGCTCAAGCTGACGACCATGCTGACCGCTGTGTCCGAGATCGAGTTCGTGGTTCTTCGCAACGGTCTGGGCGTGAGTTACTCCGTGCTCTCCAAGCATGTCGCCGCGCTCGCCGACGCGGGATACGTGCGTAGCCGCAAGGCCGCCCGGGACGGTCGGCGCACGACGCGGGTGGCGCTTTCCCCGACCGATTGCAAGGCGCTGCGCAACCACGTCGTCTTGCTGCGCGCGAGATTATCGCCAGTGTCCACTGAAGTAGTGCATGGACCGGAAAAGAGTCCCGAGGTTGCGTCGCGGTAGCCGTTTTCGTTTACAAGCGAGCCCTTTGGACCGCCGACGATTCGAGACCTTCCATGACCAACCGGAGATACTGATCGGCGAGTTGCTCCGCCGAAAGCTTTCCCGATGGGGTGAACCAACGCACGGCGACCCAGACCGAGTCGCGGAGGAACCGATACGCAATGACGGGGTCGAGGTCGTCACGGAAGATGCCCTGAGCGATACCGTCCTCGATGACCTTCACCCAGATGCGTCGGACGTCGGCTTCGGTTTTGGTGAGGTATGCGAACCGGGGGAACTGAGAGAGATACGTTCGCTCGTTCTGGATGACGGTGATAGCCGCGCGGTGAGGTCCGAGTGAGACGAAGGCTGCGGTGATCAGGGCCCGCAGTGTCGATTCCGGGTCCTGCTGGCGAGCGACGATCTCGGTGTAGGTCGTCATGAGACTGTCGAGATAGCTCGACAGAATTTCTTCGATGATCGTCTCTTTGGAGTCGAAATGATGGTAGAGACTGCCTGAGAGAACACCTGCCGCATCGCCGATCTCGCGAACGGTTGTCGAGCGGAATCCCCGCTCGGCAAAAAGTTCGGCTGCAATCTCGATGAGTGCCTGACGCCTGCCCGAGCCCTGCCCTGGTTGTTCGCCGGATCGTGCGTTGTTGCGCCGAGACGTAGTCACGCTTCGAGTGGACTTCGGTGATGCAACCATTTTAAGGATTATGCCCTTTCGCTGCCCGATCGACTGGTTCGGTTTGTCCCCGCCACCTCGGAGTGACTCGCGATCGCCTCGTCTTCACCGCTGCGCGCCACGACCTCGTCGTTGAGCGCAGTGAGGTGGTGGCGAGGTTGTCCGAACAGCTGCGAACTCGAGTGAGCCCGTTTGAAATACAACTGCATATCGTGCTCCCACGTGATGGCGATTCCGCCGTGCAACTGAACGCATTCAGCGGCAACGGCGGAGAATGCCTCGGAGCAGTACACCTTCGCAACAGCGGCATCGGTGTACGCGGAGCCACCGGTGTCGTACGCCGTAGCAGCAGAATATGCTGTCGCTCTTGCCGATTGAGTCAGAACGTGAAGATCGGCCATCCGATGTTTGAGAGCTTGGAAGCTTCCGATAGGGCGCCCGAACTGAACTCTCGATTTGGTGTAGTCGACGGTCAGTTCCAGACACCGGGCAGCTGCCCCGGCCTGTTCGCCGGCGAGGAGAATCATTCCCCAGCTGACTGCATTGGTCAGTGCACCGGTTGGATCCGCAACAGCGATCCGTCTGCCCAGGGCGCGGTCGAAAGTGACTTCGTAAAGAGCCCGGGTGGCATCCATCGTCTTTCCGCCGGATACCGAAACGCCTGTTTCTCGCGCGTCGACTTCATAGATCGCCAACGATTCGGCACTGCCCGCAACAACGAGAAACACGTCGGCCGCGGCCGCATCGAGCACGAAATGTGCCGAACCATTCAGTGTCGAGTCTTCCTCTACCACATCGATACTCGACTTGCTCCCGATCCACCGCCCAGAAGCGTCGGCGATACAGACGGAGACGATCGTCGTGCCATCCGCGATCCCCGAAAGCAGCCGGGCCTTGGTATCCGCATCGTCGGTTGCAGCAACGAGCGCGGCAGCGATCCCCGCAGATCCGAGCATCGGCGACGGAGTCAACGACCTACCGAGCTCTTCGGCAACGATGAGTGCGTCGACAGCCCCGCCGCCCGCTCCTCCGAATTCCTCCGCGATCGCGATCCCGCCGGCACCGATCTGTTCGCACAGGAGTCGCCACAATGCGCGATCGAACCTATCCGGTGATTCCATCGCCGTTCTGACCGCTGCTGAATTCGATTTCTTTGTCAGCAGATCGCGTACGGATTTGGCGAGCATCTCTTGATCGTCGCTCGTATACATCACAGTCCCTCCAAGACGCGTCGTCGGTGCACCGCGGCTGTGCCCCAAGCAGACTGCAGCGCTCTCACCTTGGTGATCCACTGCGCCAGGTCGAATTCCTGGGTGTATCCGATAGCGCCGTGAACTTGAAGCGCGATGCGACTCGCACGATAAGCCGCGTCGCCGCAGGCGACCTTGGCTGCCGATACGTCGCGACGCGAATGGGGTGAGTCGCTCGCCACGGAAAGGGCCGCGTTGTACAGAAGCGGCCTGGCGAGTTCGAGTCCGATCATCACGTCGGCGAGGTGGTGCTTTATCGCTTGGAAGCTGCCGATGGGCTTACCGAACTGGCGACGCGACTTCGCGTACTCGGCGGTCGAGCCCAGCAACGCTTGCCCAGCACCGAGGAGTTGGGCAGCACAGGCGAGCGATGCGAGTAGGTCGGCGGCCTCGAGCGCCAGACCGATCTCGCCCGTGGACACCACGCTTCCCCCGGCCGCTGGCTTGCCGAGTTTTCTCGACGGATCGATTGAATCGTGCACGGTGTCGATCGAGACAAGAGAGATGGCGTCGGGGCCAGCGTGGAGGACGACATCAGCGGCGGCTGGATCGAGCGCGAACGGCATCACTGGTTCGAGTGCGAGAGTCGCCACCAAGTCTCCGGCCGAGAGACCGGTCAACCATTCTTCGCGCCGCTCAGGTTCGGCCGGGGTGGCCGAACGGAGCAGGGTCGGTACGGCGACGATCGATTCGACCACTGGGCCGGGAACTGCCCACGCCCCCAAGCGTTCGAGTGCGACGACCATGTCGAGCGGATCAGCGTCGAGTCCGCCCTGGTCCTCGCTGATCAGGAGTCCGGAAATACCGATGTCGGCCAAGGACTTCCAGATTGTCCTGAGCGGTGATACATCACCGGCGGCGTAGGCACGACCCACGCCGGGTACGTCGGCGACCGCGAGCATCGAGTCGATGCTCGCCGCGAAGTCGCGTCTACTGTCGTCCAATGCGAATCTCATCTATCCGCCTTCGGTAGCCCCAGAACTCGTTCTGCGATGATGTTGCGCTGGATCTCGTTGGTGCCGGCATAGATTGGTCCGGACAGCGAGAACAGATAGCCGTCGCTCCATGGTCCGGCTATTTCACCTCTGCTGCCGAGAACGTCCAATGCGGTCTCGTGCAAAGCGATATCGAGTTCGGACCAGAACACTTTGGTAAGCGAGGATTCGGCGCCTAGATTGCCGCCTTCGGTCAAGCGAGTAACGGTACCGAAGGTGTGCATTCGATAGGCCTGAGCACCGATCCACGCGTCGACGACCCGATCGGCCAACGCAGTATCTGTCGACGGGCAAGTCTCTTTGAACAGTGCCACTAGTTTCTCCGCCGCAGTCACGAACCGTCCCGGGCTACGAAGCGACATTCCGCGTTCGCTGCTCGTGGTGCTCATGGCGACTTTCCAGCCCTCGTCGACGTTGCCGATGACATCGGCGTCCGGCACGAACACACTGTCGAGAAAAATCTCTGCGAAGCCTGGTTCACCGTCCAACTGCGCGATCGGCCTGACCGTCACTCCCGTGGCGGTGAGGGAAAACATGAAGTACGTGAGTCCTCGATGTCTGTCCGCGGACGGATCCGAGCGGAAGAGACCGAATGCCCAGTCCGCGAAACTTGCTCGTGAACTCCACGTCTTCTGTCCGTTGAGAATCCATCCACCCTCGGTCCGTACCGCCGACGAGCGAATTCCGGCGAGATCACTGCCCGCTTCCGGCTCCGACCATGCTTGGGCCCAGATGTCGTCAGCGCGAGCCATCCGGGGAAGGATTCGGCTTCGTTGTTCCTCGGTACCGTGGGCGAACAGCGTCGGCGCGAAGAGAAATATGCCGTTCTGACTTACTCGAGCGGGGGCTCCGGCGGCATAATACTCGTCCTCGAAGATCACCCACTCGAGCATCGACGCGCCGCGGCCACCGAGTTCCTCCGGCCACGAGACCACCGAGTACCTATTGTCGGCCAATACGCGTTCCCATTGACGATGGGCTTCGAAACCTTCGGCAGTATCCATCGAGGGTAGCGGAGTACTGGGAACGTTGGAGATCAAGAATGCACGTGCGTCGTCGCGAAACTTTTCTGTGTCCGCGCCGAGATCGAGGTTCATCGGGTGCTCACTCCTTCGCTGCCGTCGTGGGGGCCGAACTTGACTGCTTCATCGAACGCGCGTCCATTCCGCCGAGTGAGTCGCTGTTGACTTCTGCATTGTGTGAATGCGCAAAGTGGTGCAGGCCGAAGACCGAGTCCATTCCTGAGCGCATACCCATGAGGTCCTCGCACTGGTTGACTGCCTTCTTCGTCAAGGCAAGACCGAACCCAGGCATCGTCGCGATCTGTTCGGCCAGTGCAAGAGTTCCGGATTCGAGGTCCGAGCGGGGAACAACCCGGTTGATCATGCCCCAATCCAACGCCTGAGCGGCAGTGAACCGCTGGCCCGTGAACAGGATTTCCTTCGCCCGGCGCGGACCGAGAACCCACGGGTGCGCAAAGTATTCGACTCCCGGAATTCCCATGCGCACAACAGGATCGGAGAAGAATGCGTCGTCACTCGCGACGATCATGTCGCATACCCACGACAGCATCAGGCCGCCGGCGATGCAGGCACCCTGCACCATGGCGATGGTCGGCTTGGGGATTTCCCGCCAGCGCCGGCACATACCGAGATAGACCTCCATCTCCCGGGCAAAACGCTGATCACCGCCCGTTTTGCGGACGTGGTCCCACCACAGCACTGCCTTGTTCTCGTAATGAACGTCGACGTCTCTTCCCGGGGTGCCGATGTCATGGCCGGCCGAGAAGTGTTTGCCGTTGCCGGCGAGGACAATCACTTTGACATCGTCGTCCTCGACCGCAGCGACAAAGGCGCGATCGAGAGCGTAAGTCATGACCGAGTTCTGAGCGTTACGAAAGTCGGGCCGGTTCATGGTGACTATCGCCACCTGCCCTCGAACCTCGTAGGTGACAGCCTCGTCGTTGCTCGCCGAGCCGTCAGTGTTCGCCGTGCTGTCAGTGCTCTCAGTACTCATCGAAACTCCTCGTGCAATACACGTTTTACGTACCTTTCCGACCGCAGTGCGGGCGCATCGCTAGTCAGTCGCGACGGTCCGTTCAGCAGGAACCGGGGGTGTGACCGTCGCTAATCACCGTCAACTCCTAGCTGAGCAAGGGCTTGGTTTGTTAACGTACCTGAATGGGACAGGATGATGGAAGAGCCGCGACGCTCGAGGTAACCGACGACAAGACGTTTCGCCGCGACATTCGAGAATGGTTGACCGATAATCTCTCCGGAAAGTACGCAGGCCTGAAAGGTCTCGGCGGACCTGGCAGTGAACACGAGGCGTTCGAGGAGCGTCTGGAATGGGATCGCCACCTTGCCGCCGAGGGATGGACGTGTCTCGGTTGGCCGGAGGAATTCGGTGGACGCGGACTGCCCGTGTCGCAGCAAGTGATTTTCCACGAGGAGTATGCCCGTGCAAACGCGCCCGCCCGCGTCAGCCACATCGGTGAGGAGTTGCTGGGGCCCACGCTCATTGCCTTCGGCACCGACGCACAGAAGGCGCAGTTCCTTCCTGGGATCAATACCGTCTCACAGCTGTGGTGCCAGGGATATTCCGAGCCTGGGGCGGGTTCGGATCTTGCCGCCGTTTCTACCTCGGCTGTGCTCGACGGTGATGACTGGGTGATCGACGGGCAGAAGGTGTGGACCTCCCTCGCGCATGTCGCGGACTGGGCCTTCGTGATTGCGCGTACGGAGCAAGGTTCCAAGCGACACGCAGGACTTTCGTACCTTCTCGTTCCGATGAACCAGGAGGCGATCACGGTACGACCTATCACGCAGCTCACCGGGACGTCGGAGTTCAACGAAGTCTTCTTCGACGGGGCACGAACGAGCGCAGACCTCGTCGTCGGTACCCCCGGCGATGGTTGGCGAGTAGCGATGGGAACACTCGGCCTCGAGCGCGGTGTCTCCACCTTGGGGCAGCAAGTCGGCTTTGCCCGCGAACTCGACGCAATCGTCGCGATGGCCCGAAGCAACGGCACCATCGAAGATCCGGTCGTGCGCGAGAAGCTCACGCGAGCCTGGATGGGGTTGAAGGTGATGCGCGCGTACGCCCTGGCCACAATGGGCGGGAGCGGCACCAACGGTGAGGACTCGGTGTCGAAACTCTTGTGGGCGACGTGGCATCGAGGTCTGGGTGAACTGGCAATGGAGGTCATCGGGGCGCCGTCGATGTTGGCGACTGACGGCGAACTCGACGAATGGCAGCGCCTGTATCTCTTCACCCGAGCGGACACCATCTACGGCGGGTCGAATGAAATCCAACGAA
>JBBSSG010000123.1:0-11121 GCA_038242295.1 Mycobacteriales bacterium
AGAAGTGGCGCGATCGAGAGCTCGGTGAGTGTGTCGAATCGCTTGTCGTCGGTGATGGGGAGGGTGTTGGTGACGACGACTTCTTTGGCTCCGCACGCACCGAGACGCTCGGCAGCGGGCGAGCTGAGCACGCCGTGGGTGGCAGCGATGACGACGTCGCCTGCCCCTGCTTCTTTGAGGACTTTGACTGCGCCCGCGATGGTGCCGCCGGTGTCGATCATGTCGTCGATCAGGATGCAGGTGCGGCCTTCGACGTCACCGACGACACGGTTCGACTTGACCTGGTTTGGCACCAGTGGGTCACGAGTCTTGTGAATGAACGCGAGGGGGCCGCCGCCGAAGCTGTCGGCCCACTTTTCGGCGACGCGAACGCGGCCGGAGTCGGGGGAGACGACGGTGATGTTCTCGAGGCTGTACTTGCTTCGGATGTAATCCGCCAACTGGCTGTGCGCGTGGCTGTGGTCGACAGGGCCGTCGAAGAAGCCTTGGATCTGATCAGTGTGCAAGTCGACCGTGATGATGCGATCGGCGCCTGCAGTCTTGAGGAGGTCGGCGACAAGGCGTGCCGAGATCGGCTCGCGACCGCGGTGCTTCTTGTCTTGGCGGGCGTAGGGATAGAACGGCACGATCGCAGTGATCCGCTTGGCCGATCCACGCTTGAGCGCATCGATCATGATGAGCTGTTCCATCAACCATTTGTTGAGGGGAAACGGGTGCGATTGCAGAACGAAAGCATCGGAACCGCGTACCGACTCCTCGAAGCGGACGAAGATTTCACCGTTGGCGAAGTCCCGTGCCGTCTGCGGGGTGATGGGGACACCGAGTTCCTCAGCGACCTGCTCGGCCAACTCTGGATGCGCTCGACCAGAGAAAAACATCAGGTTCTTCTGGTTGGGGATCCAATTAGGGGGGGTGGTCACTGCTTTTTGCCGTCCTTTGATTCGTGCGCGTATGTCGGCCCTACGTCCGAGGCCTGTGCTGCTGCTTGTGCAGCTGCAGTGCCCGGACGCTTCTTTTCGACCCAACCCTCAATGTTGCGCTGGGGACCTCCGGAGACAGCGAGTGCCCCTGGAGGTACATCGTTGCGGAGCACGGTGCCTGCCCCGGTGTATGCGCCGTCGCCCACTCGGACGGGGGCGACGAACATGTTGTCCGATCCGGTCCGCACGTGAGAGCCGACGACGGTCCTTGACTTGGTGACGCCGTCGTAGTTCACGAAGACGCTGGACGCTCCGATATTGGAGTATTCGCCGATCGTGGCGTCGCCGACATACGTCAGGTGCGGGACTTTCGAGTGGTTGCCGATGTGAGAGTTTTTGGTCTCGACGAAGGTTCCGACCTTCGCGCCGGCGCCGACCTCGGAACCTGGGCGCAGGTAGGCGAAGGGTCCGATCGTGGAACCGGGCCCGATCTTCGCTAGTTCCGCCTGGGTCCGCACGACGGAGGAACGCTCGCCGACGACCACGTCGCGCAACGTGCTGTCAGGTCCGACGCACGCATCCTCGCCGATGTGGGTGCTACCGAGAAGTTGGACGCCTGGTTCGAGGCGAACGTCGGCGCCGAGGGTGACGTTGATGTCGATCCAGGTCGTCGCCGGATCGACGACGGTGACTCCGGCCCTCATGTGCTTCTCGACGATGTGTCGATTGAGGATATTCGTCACGTGGGCGAGTTGGACGCGATCGTTGACGCCGAGTACCAGATCGGGATCAGCGAGTTGGGTGCCGTACACATGCAGCCCGCCGCCCTTGCTGATCTTGACGACGTCGGTGAGGTACAGCTCATGTTGGGCGTTCTGAGTGCCGAGTTTGCCAATCGCAGTTCGAAGGGCCACGGCGTCGAACGCGTAGACCCCCGAGTTGACCTCGGGTATCAGGACCTGTTCGGGGCTGGCGTCGGCATGCTCGACGATCTCGGCCACTTCACCGTCGTCGGTGCGGACGATGCGGCCGTAGCCGTTCGGGTCCTCCGGAACGAATGTCAGCACCGTGGCAGCGGCCGGGGACGGCGCACTGTGGTGCTCGTCGAGTAGTGCTTTGAGGGTCTGACCGTCGAGAAGGGGGACATCTGCGGCGGTGACGAGAATGGTGCCCTCGAAGTCGTCGGGCAATGCCGTCAACGCGCACTGAACGGCGTGCCCGGTGCCGAGTTGCTCATCCTGCACGCAGGTCTCGATGGTCCGCCCGAGCTCGGTACTCAATTGCTGGACCGACTCGGTCACTCGTTCGCGATGATGCCCGACGACGGTGACCAGATGATCGGGACCCAGATCGGCTGCGGCGTGCAGGGCATGCGCAAGCATGGTCCGACCAGCTAGGGGGTGCAGGACCTTCGGAGTCTTCGATCGCATGCGCGTACCGGCGCCTGCGGCGAGAACGACCACGGCGGTGTGCAACGGCAACGGGGCTCCTCGGCGAATATCGCGTTCTTGTTCCGTACAGGTGTTTCTCGCTCCGCCGCCAGGACTCGAACCTGAACTATCTGAACCAAAATCAGAGGTGCTGCCATTACACCACGGCGGATCGTCGATCAGCGGTCCGTCCGCTGGCCACAGGACTACACGAGGCAGACTACTGGCCGCGGCGCTCACGCCGAGCGGAACGAGTCTCGCATGGGAGGTGGCAGTAGGTCGAACCGCTCCCGCAAATTGTTGTCTCGGGCGCCACTAGGCTGGCGATGCTCCTCGCGTGGAGCTCCGAACCAGCGACAGCCGTAGAAGGGAAAACATGTCCGTACCCGAGCGGCCGCCGCGCATCCGCATGACCGGGACTCAGCGACGCGAGCAGTTGATCGAGGTCGGGCGGTCGTTGTTCGCCGAGCGCGGCTACGAGGCGACCTCGGTCGAGGAAATTGCGGTACGGGCACACGTCTCGAAACCCGTCGTATATGAGCACTTCGGTGGCAAGGAAGGGCTCTATGCGGTGATCGTGGACCGTGAGATGTCCACGTTGTTACACATGATCACGGCATCGCTTTCACAGAACCGCTCTCGGATACGTGTCGAACGGGTTGCGCTCGCTCTGCTCACCTACGTCGAGGAACGGACCGATGGATTCCGGATTCTGGTCCGCGACTCTCCGGTGGCAGCGGCGGACGGCAAATACTCTTCGTTGCTGAACGACGCCGTCAGCCAGGTCGGGCACATCCTCGCCGCAGACTTCACCCGACGGGGATTCGACGCGAGTTACGCCCCGCTGTACGCCCAAGCGCTCGTGGGGATGGTGTCGATGACGGCGCAGTGGTGGCTGGACGTTCGGGAACCGTCCAAGGAGGTGGTTGCGGCTCACGTGGTCAATCTGTGCTGGAACGGCCTCACCAATTTGGAGGCCGCGCCGCAATTGGGTGGGTAAAGAGCGATTAGTTTCACACCAGTTGGGTAAAGAGCGAGTAGGGTCACATTTGCAGCGTGAGACTTACTTCACACGGTCGTGAATTCAGTTGTTCGGACCGCTTGCAAGTTGACCAAGGTGAGAATGCCACTGGGTGGTACCGTTCGGCTGTATATTGCGCAGTGGCAGTCCAGTATTGCGAAGGCGGATCCAATGGTCAGACAGGCCCGCGCAGAGATTACTCGCGACACCGTATTGGCGGGTGCCGCGAATGTTTTTCTGCGCCTCGGCTACGCGAATGCGAGCCTCAGCGAAATCATCTCTCAATCCCAGGTCACCAAGGGTGCCTTGTACTTCCATTTCGGCTCCAAGGAAGAGCTTGCGCGTGCGGTGATCGATGAGGGAAATTCACGACTCACGACTGCGTGCCAGCAGTTCAACGATGGCAGAATCCCAGCTCTCGAGGCTGCAATCGGCATCTCGTACATCGTGGTGGACATGTCGGTCTCCGATCCGATGGTCTCGGCCATGCTGCGCTTGAGTCACCAGATCGGCGATTACCGCGGTACGCAAGGCAACGTCATGGCTGGTTGGAGTCAAGCCTTCGACGCGCTTGCGGCAAAGGCGATCAAACAGGGTGACCTCGACGCCGCCGCCGATCCGCGCACCATCGGTTTGCTTGTACTGGAGATACTGACGGGCGTGCACATGGTCTCGGTCGCTACCGGTATGACCGATGAGCTGCCGCCGCGTATGGAGCGACTCTGGTATTACCTGCTTCCGTCGCTCGTCACCCCTGGCAAGGTCGAGTACTTCCGTGAGTTCGCTGCCCGACGGGTGATTCGGCACTAGGCGGGCGCCCGTTAAGATCGATCACGACCGCCGGTGCGTTCTCCGTAGCCCGATATGAGCACGGAGTTCTATCTGGTCACCAGTCGTGCCGATTTTCCAGGAGCCTCGCCGTTGTCTTCCGATTCCCCGCTCCACCTGTCCGGCCTTGCGCGTGCGGCATTGACGGACTCTACGTTGGCGTCCGTGAGCGAAGCCGTCGGCGCGGCCGAATACACCATGGTCGGGCCGAATGCGGCGAGGCCCTTCGTGACCGCGGCTATCGCGCAGCGCGCTCAGGTGCTGGTAGTGACGGCTACCGGTCGCGAAGCCGACGATCTCACCTCGGAGTTGAGTCAGATTTTGGGCGACTCTGTTGCTCAATTCCCGTCGTGGGAGACATTGCCTCACGAGCGGCTCTCACCCAGTGCCGACACCGTAGGTCGTCGGCTCGAAGTTCTCCGACGGCTCGCGCGGCCCGACGACAAGGACTACGGACCGACTCTTCAGGTCATCGTGACCACCGTTCGGTCGTTGGTTCAGCCGATGGCTCCTGGTCTCGGTGAGATCGAGCCGATCGGGTTGAAGGTAGGCGTCGAGATCGACTTTGTCGGCTTGATTCACCGTCTTGTCGAGTTGGCTTACTCGAGGGTGGACATGGTCGGCAAACGAGGAGAGTTCGCCGTCCGAGGCGGCATCCTCGACATATTCTCGCCCACAGCCGATCATCCGGTTCGCGTCGAGTTCTGGGGCGACGAGGTCACCGAACTCCGTGCTTTCTCGGTTGCGGACCAGCGATCCATCGCCGATGTGGAGATCGAGTCCGTCATCGCACCGCCCTGCCGCGAGCTGATTCTGACGCAGGACATTCGCGACCGCGCCGCCGTTCTGGCCGGTGACAATCAGGCCGATGCGGCGCTCGTCGAAATGCTCGACAAGCTGTCCGCCGGAGTTCCCGTCGAAGGTATGGAGGCGCTGCTGCCTCTGCTGCAGCCGGGTGAACTCGAGCTACTAGCCGACGTGCTGCCTGCTGGAACCCACGTACTTCTGTGCGATCCCGAGCGAATCCGCACACGCGCGACCGACTTGGTCCGGACTGGCCAGGAATTCCTCGAGGCATCGTGGACTGCGGCGTCCGTCGGCGGCGCAGCCCCGTTGGACACATCGACGTTGAACATCGAAAGTGTGGGCGGCGGTGGCCTCGATCTCGGTGCGTCGGCCTACCGGTCGCTGCGTCAGATCCGCGAGTCGGCGCAGGCGCTCGGACGTCCGTGGTGGACGATCAGCCCGCTGGCATCCGGTAGCCCCGAAGAGACCGTGCTGGCCGTCGAGACAGTCCCCGCGGCTCGCGGATCCGAGGAACTGTTGGCCGGTGTCTTCGCGATGCTGCGCGCGCATGTCTCCACCGGTGGGCGCGCTGTGGTCGCGGTCGCCGGCGCGGGTACGGCGAAACGAATCATCGAGCGACTTCGTGAAGCGGAGGTGCCTGCAACGCAGATCGAATCCGGTTCCGAGCCGCTCGGCGACGTGGTCAGCGTGCTGTGCGGATCCTTGAACGCTGGACTGATCCTGCCCGACGCCAAACTGGTGATCGTCACCGAGAGTGATCTCACCGGCAACCGTGTGGCGGCAACCGAGGGCCGAAAACTACCCGCCAAGAGGCGCAATCAGGTCGATCCGCTCGCGTTGGTTGCCGGCGACAGCGTCGTCCACGATCAGCATGGGATCGGCCGGTTCGTGGAGATGATCGAGCGCACCATCGGCGGTGCGCGGCGTGAATACCTCGTCATCGAGTATGCCCCGAGCAAGCGCGGCCACCCCGGTGACCGTTTGTTCGTTCCGATGGACTCGCTCCACCAGCTTTCGCGGTACGTGGGCGGGGAGTTGCCGTCACTGAGCAAGCTCGGCGGCTCGGACTGGTCCAATACGAAGCGTAAGGCGCGCAAGGCTGTTCGAGAGATCGCCGGGGAGCTCGTACAGCTGTACGCGGCACGGCAAGCCGCACCTGGCCACGCATTCGGTGCGGATACCCCCTGGCAGCGCGAAATGGAAGATGCGTTCGGGTTCACTGAGACGGCGGATCAGATGACTGCGATCGTCGACGTCAAAGCCGATATGGAGAAGGCTGTTCCGATGGACCGCGTCATCCTCGGTGATGTCGGCTACGGCAAGACCGAGATCGCCGTTCGCGCCGCTTTCAAAGCTGTCCAGGATGGCAAGCAGGTTGCGATATTGGTACCGACAACTCTACTGGCGCAACAGCATCTACAAACTTTCACCGCCCGGATGGCAGCATTCCCGGTCGTCGTAAAGGGTCTCTCTCGCTTCACCCACGGCTCCGATTCCAAGAAGGTATTGGAGGGTCTCGCCGACGGCACCGTCGATATCGTCGTCGGTACTCACCGGTTACTGCAGACCGGGGTGCGATGGAAAGACCTCGGGTTGGTCATCGTCGACGAGGAGCAGCGCTTCGGTGTCGAGCACAAGGAGCACATCAAGTCGCTTCGTACACACGTCGACGTCTTGACGATGTCTGCGACGCCTATTCCTCGTACGCTGGAGATGAGCCTCGCGGGTATCCGCGAAATGTCGACGATTCTTACTCCGCCCGAGGAACGGCATCCGGTTCTGACATATGTGGGTGCGTACAACGACAAACAGGTTGCCGCAGCAATTCGACGTGAGTTGCTACGCGACGGCCAGGTGTTCTTCGTACACAACCGGGTCAGTTCGATCGACAAGGCTGCCAAGCGGATTCGCGATCTGGTCCCGGAAGCTCGCGTGACGACTGCGCACGGACAGATGAACGAGGAGACCCTCGAGAAGACCGTGCAGGGTTTCTGGGAACGTGAAACCGACGTGCTGGTGTGCACCACCATCATCGAGACCGGTCTCGACATCTCGAATGCGAACACGTTGATCGTCGAACGCTCCGACTCGCTCGGCCTCTCGCAGTTGCATCAGCTACGTGGCCGTGTCGGCCGTAGTCGCGAGCGCGGCTACGCATACTTCCTGTACCCGCCGGAGAAGCCGCTGACCGAAACTGCATACGACCGGCTTGCCACCATTTCGCAGAACTCCGATCTCGGTGCCGGTATGGCCGTGGCCATGAAGGACCTCGAAATCCGTGGTGCCGGAAACGTTCTCGGTGCCGAGCAGTCGGGCCACGTGGCGGGCGTCGGCTTTGATCTGTACGTGCGATTGGTGGGTGAAGCAGTCGAGGCGTATCGAGCAGCTGCCGATGGCAAACCGATTACCACCGACGAAGCGCCCAAGGAAGTACGCATCGACCTACCGGTCGACGCGCACATCCCGCCGGATTACGTCACCAGCGACCGGCTTCGGTTGGAGGCATACCGAAAGCTCGCCGCAGCGACCGATTCAGAGGGAATTGCTGCTGTCATCGACGAGATGGTCGACCGCTACGGCCCATTGCCCGAAGAGGTGGGCCGCCTGGTGTCTGTCGCGAAGCTCCGACTGATCGCCAAAGAATACGCACTCACCGACGTCAACGTATCGGGTACTCAAGTCAAGTTGGCGCCGATGGACCTTCCCGACTCCAAGCAAATTCGACTCAAGCGCTTGGTCCCCAGCGCTGCCTATCGTGCGACCACCGGCGTCGTTCAGTTGCCGTTGCCGCGGGTGGAAGGCGGAGGAGTCGGGGCCGCCAGAGTTCGCGATGTCGAACTGGTTCAGTTCATCGCCGACCTAATACTGTCACTCGACGGTAAGCCATCCCGGTCGGTTTTGCTGGAGCACACTGTGGGGGTCTGATGACGGTAGTATTACTCGACCCTGTTCGGGCGACCATGGTCCCAGCCGAGGCCGTCGAATTCCTCAGTGGGGTAGTAGAATTCACGGAGGAAGTTCCGGTGCGTACGCGGTGGCTGTTCTCCGGGACCGCTCGCGCCGACGGCAGATCGGATGTGCTCGTCAGCACCGATCCACGCAATCCTGATGTGCTCGAACGTATTCGACTCGGCGAGCGCGTGGTTTCATCGCCGAAACTACCT
The DNA here is from genome assembly GCA_038242295.1 of Mycobacteriales bacterium. Lineage (GTDB taxonomy): Bacteria > Actinomycetota > Actinomycetes > Mycobacteriales > Mycobacteriaceae > Rhodococcoides. The sequence goes on from JBBSSG010000123.1 coordinate 8,171, forward strand.
GGCGACGACCTGATCGCAGCGGTGGTGCTGATGGACCGGCTACGCACCATCGGGGGGTGGGAGGCACAGCAGACTCACGCGTCGTTGAGCGGCTATCTCTTGGAAGAGACCTACGAGTTGCTCGACGCCATTCACAGCGGAAACCTCATCGACCTCCAGGAGGAACTGGGGGACCTCCTTCTCCAAGTGTTGTTCCATTCGCGGATCGCGCAGGACGCGCCCGAAGGTGGCTTCGACGTCGACGATGTGGCGGCAGGTCTCGTCGCGAAGCTGATACACCGGACGCCGCATTTGACCGACGGTTCGGCGGGCCCGATCGACGTTGCCGCGCAAGAAAAAGCGTGGGAAGAGAAGAAGGCCGCAGAGAAAGCGCGCGGATCCTGCCTCGACGGGATAGCAATGACTCAGCCGGCGTTGGCGTTGGCTCAGAAAGTGGTTTCTCGTGCCACGAAAGCCGGCCTGCCCCAGGAATTGATCCCGAACGAACTGCGCACAGTGCACATCGGCGCCGATCACAGCCAAGGCGGCGAAAGCGCCGAGGATCTGCTGCGCCGCGACGTCTTGAGTTTCGTTGGCCGAATCCGCGATGCTGAGGTGTCCGCGAAACTCAACGGCGCTGAGCCAGGAAACCTCACCGCCATGGCGTGGATAGAGAACTGGGGTCGACCGGTAGCGAGGTGAACCGTTGACGTCGGCCCGTTGACGTCGGCCCGTTGGCATTGGCAAGTTGGTATTGAGCCGTTGGCATGAATGGGCCATGGCAACGGCTAGACGGTTGTAATGGTCCATTGATGCACACCCGTCGCGGCATGAATGGACCATTCAAGCCGATTGGGGTTGAAGCCGAACCGCCCGTTCGGACCTAGCACCAGTATTCCTAACCTCGCATGCCCGCTCTCTTCCTAGCCGGGCGCGGAGGTCAGCCAAAAGGGTGCGTAGTCCAGCAAAAGGCGATCGCAAGCTCACTCGAACAGCGTGGAACCCCAGTATTCCGATTCGCCCAACCCCGGAGGGCAGGCGAATACCGCAGACCCGACGTGCTCGATGTACTCGTTGAGTAGATCCGTGCGGGCCATGGCGAGTTGCATGGGCACGAACTGTTTCAACGGGTCTCGGCAGTAGGCGATGAAGAACAGTCCGGCGTCGAGGTGGCCGAACCCGTCGGTTCCGTCGGTGAAGTTGTATCCGCGGCGAAGGATTTGGATTCCACCGAGTTCTTCTTTCGATACCAACCGGACGTGCGCGTCCTTGTCGATCAATGGTCCGTCAGGGCCTTTCGAATCCAAGTCCAACGGATCGAATTCGTCCTCGAGGCCCATCGGGGCGCCATTTCCTTTGCTGCGTCCGATTACTCGTTCTTGTTCGTTCAGTACGGTTCGGTCCCAAGATTCGATGAGCATCCGGATTCGGCGTACTACTAGGTAGGATCCGCCGGCCATCCATTGCTGATCGTCGTTTTCGTCCACCCACACTTGATCATCCAGCAGTGATGGATCCTCGGCTTTGATATTTGCCGTTCCGTCCTTGAACCCGAACAGGTTTCGAGGTGTTGCCTGCGAGGTGGAGGTGGAGGATGTTCGGCCGAATCCGAGTTGCGACCATTTCACCGATACCGTTCCGAAGCCGACACGGGCGAGGTTACGAATGGCGTGCACGGCGACCTGAGGATCGTTGGCGCATGCTTGGATGCAGATGTCGCCCCCGGACCGCTTGGGGTCGAGGTTGTCGGCCGGAAAGTGCTGTAGGTCTGCCAACGATTCGGGTCGCTTCGACTGCAGGCCGAACCGCTCGAACAGGCCGGGCCCGAATCCGATCGTCAACGTCAGCGAGGATGCCGAGAGTCCTAGGGCTTCACCAGTGTCCGAAGGCGGACTGTATTCGCCGGCCCCGATGGCCCCGTTGGCAAAGGTCTCCTCGCCGGCAACGAGGCGCTCGGCCATCTCGGTCCACTTCTTGAGCAGAGCGACGAATTCATCACGTGATTCCGTGGTGATGTCGAATGCGACGAAATGCATTCGGTCCTGAGCCGGCGTGACGATGCCGGCCTGGTGCTCACCGCGGAATGCGACGACGTCCGACGGTACGGACCCCGGGGCAGCGCTGGCTGCGTAGCCTCCCACTGCGCCCGCGCCGACGAGTGCGGCCCCGGCTCCGACGGCGCCGAACAAGCGACGTCGGGAGAAGCCGGAACTCGGCTGCTTTCGTGGGCTGTCGGCCGACGATGAATTATTGTCCTGCAACGACACCTTGCACCTGGCTCACTTCTGCGGATAGCGCATCGATCTTGTTGGATAGTTCTTGGCGCTGCGGTTCGGTGACGGTGTCGTAGAAGACGAAGCCGTCGCCGCTGCGGTACTTGGCCAATTCGTCGTCGAGTTCGGCGAATCGTGTGTCGATGGTGGTGCCGAGCTCTGCGTCGTTCCGGTCGATGATCGGACGAACTGCAGCAACGGCTGCCTGCGAGCCATCGACGTTGGCCTGAAAGTCCCACAAATCGGTGTGTGAGAAGAAGTTCTCTTCACCGCTGATCTTGGTCCGCGCGACCTCGTCGAGCAGACCTTGTGCCCCGCCGGCGACCTGAATCGGGTCGACAGTGAAGTCGTCGGCTTTCACCTTCTCGGCGAGCTCGTCGATGTCGGCTTTGAGCTGATCGGCGATGTCGTTCGTGTCCGGCTGCAGTCCCTGGTTCCACAGATCCTTCTCGATCCGGTGGAATCCGGTCCATTTTGCACCCGGCTCGACGTCCGGCTCACGGAGGTCGATGCGCGGGTCCAGATCGTCGGGAAAGCTCTCAGCGACGGGCTCGATGCGCTCGTAGTAGCTGCGCGTCAACGGGAATTGAGCTTTCGCGCTGTCGATGTCGCCGGACTTGACGGCGTCGACGAATGTTGCGGTGGTCTCCTGCAGGGCGTCGACCTGGCTGATGACGTAGCGCTTGTATCCGTCTGCTG
>JBBSSG010000124.1:0-10822 GCA_038242295.1 Mycobacteriales bacterium
ACCACCGTTCCTGGGCTATCGGTGGTGATACCGCCGCGGGTGAGGCTGACCGAGAGCGGGACAACCGTCTCCGGGGACGCGAGCGCGACACCGGGGATCGACTCGGCCTGGCCGACGTCGAGGGCCTCCCCCGATGCGACGAGATCGGCATGGATCAAGGTCCGCTCGGTCTCACCAGATGCAGTTTGGGTGTCGAGAATGCCCTGCAGCCCCATCACGATGCTCACCAGAACGATCATCGGCGCGGCGCATGAGGCCGTGCGCCGCACTGCGTCACGAAGGTTCGCAACCGCCACCGCAGGCACCGGCCGCTGCCCGGCCACTACCGAGACGAGGCGCGCCACAGCCGGTACCAGTAAAGGAGCGAGGCAGCTCATAGCTACAGAGGCCGTGATGATGATGCCGAGGCCGAGCAACAAGGGAATGAGCATGCCGCCGCTGGTGGCCGAGAAATACACCTGGACCGCAGTGAACAAGACAGCGATCGACGCGATCAGCCACCGGCGCACCCCCATCACACGGCGATCCGTCTCGACGCGGCGCAGCGCGTCCAACGGGCGTACCCGTGTGGCGCGGCGTGCGCTCCCCCAGGCACCCAGGATCGTGACCGTCACCGCAACGACGAGGTCGAGAATCAACACAGCGGGCTGTATCGGTGTGTTCGTTTCGGCTGGCAGCACGTCCATACCGGTCAGGAGTGCCCGTTGCGCCCGGGTGAGCGCAAATCCGATCGCGGCGCCCGCGAGCGCGCCCAGCAGGGCGATCAGACCCGCCTCCGCGAGTAGCAGTCGCCGGATCTGGCCGGCGGTGACGCCCGCAATGCGGAGCGTCGCCAGGTCGTGTCGGCGTTGATCGACTGCGAAGCCGATCGTCGACGCCACCACGAACACGGTCAGAAAGGCACCAAGGATCACAGTCATCCCGGTGAGGGTGTTTGTGCCGCTGGCTGCTTGACGGAAGTTTTCGGCTGCTTGCGGATCCGCGTCGACGGGCGGAGCGAGGTTCTCCACGCCGAGGATGATCGTCATCCCTGCGTGCACGATGCCGACGCCGATCGCGACTGCGAGGATCGTTCCCACGAACAATTGCCAGCGATCGAGGAAGGTGCGGGCGGCGAGCGCCCTCATGACTGCAACTCCAATTCGGTGAGGGCCGCTGCGATCTGCGTCGCGTCGGCACCGTCGAGGGTGCGAACCAAGCGACCGTCGCGCAGGAACGCCACATGATCCGCGCGGGAGGCTGCATGTGGATCGTGCGTCACCATGAGGATGGTCTGTCCCTGATCGTCGACGAGGGTCCGAAGAAGTTCTAAAACGACGGCGGCGGAGGTGCTGTCGAGGGCACCGGTGGGTTCGTCGGCGAACAGGATGCTCGGTCGCGTCGCCAACGCGCGGGCAATGGCCACCCGTTGCTGCTGACCGCCGGACAACTGCCGGGGTTTTTGATGCACGTGCTCGGCAAGACCCAGCGCACCGAGAGCGTGCCTCGCAGTGGCATCTGCCCGAGGATCACCGGCCAACCTGAGCGGCAGGCTCACATTCTGCAACGCAGTCAAGGCTGCGACCAGGTTGAACTGCTGAAAAACGAACCCGATATCGGTGCGGCGTAGGCGAGTGAGCGTGTCATCGCTGAGCGTGGCGATGTCGCTGCCGTTCAACAGCACCCGACCGGCGTCCGGACTGTCCAGCCCTGCCGCGCAACTCATCAGCGTGGACTTACCCGACCCCGACGGCCCCATGATTGCTGTCCATGATCCGCTGCGGCATCCGAGCGTGACATGGTCGAGCGCGACGAACGCGCCCGCGCCGGATGGGTAGGTGCGGGAGACCTCTTGGAGCTGAAGGACTGTCGTGGACGGTTCCGATCGGATCATGCCTTCACTTCACAGCATCGAAACCCTGACGTCAGTCGGGGTAAACCGTCAAGTGATGGTAGATCTGCCTCTACCGCCTTACCCTGCCCAGAAACTTACAATGAAGCCAGTGAGTAGCAACTCGATAGGCCCCATAGCGAAACCTATGACCCACTGGCGCGCGGTGGCTTACGTTGCCGCCGCGGCCATGCGCACACTTCTTGCGATAACCGCGTCGGCGCTCCTCGCTGCACCGATTCTGATGACCACAACCGCAGATGACTTGGGCACCGAACATGCGGGAGTGCTCGTCATAGTTGGTCTGGCGCTGATGGGTTTCGGACTCCCACTCATCTCGGCGGTCTTGGCCCTCATCGATTGGAATGGCGCTGCGGCGCTGAACTGCGATGCGGTCCTGGCGCGACCAGAAATCCGATTGAGCGAACCGAGAACACTGGTGCGCGCACTCGCCTACAGCGTAGTCATGCTCACGTTCGGGGGTGCAGTCGCTGCGCTCGGATTGCTGGTTGTGGTCGGCTCACTCGTCGCGATGTTCAGTCCTTACCTGGCGCTGACCGGAGATACAGCCGTCATCGGCCCGTTCACCGTCGCGACAGTGCCGCACAGCCTGGTCGCAGCCGCCATCGGTGCGGTCCTACTCTTTCTGGTGGTGCGGGCATCACCACCCCTCGCCTCCGCACATGCGCGGCTCGTACAGCAGGTACTGACCCAGCCGGAGGATCGGTTGCGAGACGATCTCACGGCTACCGCGCAGTCGCGGGCCCGCCTCGTGCGTTCCTTCGACGTCGAGCGTCGCCGCATCGAACGCGATCTGCACGACGCTGTCCAACCACAGTTGCTGTCCGTGAGCATGACGTTGGGACTCGCCCTCGCCTCGTTCCCTGAGGAAACCCCGGGGCGCGACGATGTCGTGCGAGCTCAGAAACAAGCCCGTCAAACCCTCGACGATCTGCGCCGAGTAGTACGAAACATTCATCCCCAGGTACTGGTCGATCATGGCCTCGGTTCCGCAGTCAAAGAGATCGCGGACAACCTCACCATTGCAGTTTCCGTGGAGGATCGTATCGATCCCCGTCTGCCAGCCGACACCGAATCAAATCTCTACTTCTGTGTGTCCGAGCTGCTTTCGAACGTCGTCAAGCACAGCGCCGCCACACGAACAGATGTCCTACTGCACCGACCTGTCCCTGATCAGGTCCGCATTCGTGTCCGCGACAACGGCTGCGGTGGTGCCGGCACACGCCGCCGGGAAGAGGGCGGGTTGAGCGGAATCGCCGACCGGCTTGCCGCGCTGGACGGCACCCTCACCATCGACTCGCCCCTGGGCGGACCGACTGTGATCACCGTGGACGTAGTCGTCCCCGAGGTGGCTACAAGATGACCGGGTCCCGAACGGACCCCCCTGCCAGACTGCGTGTAGTTCTGGCGGAGGACAACACGTTGCTTCGTGAGGGACTGCAGATGCTGTTGAAGCGCAGTGGTTTCGTCACCGTCGCCGCAGTCGGAACGGCAGAGGAATTGCTGACAGCCTGCCGCGAGCACGACCCGGATCTCGTCATCACCGACGTCCGGATGCCACCCGGGTTCAGTTCCGAAGGCCTTGCCGCCGCCTCACAGCTGCGCCAAGAGAAACCCAACCTACCGATCGTGGTTCTCAGCCAGTACATCGAACAAAGCTACGTCGCTGAGTTGCTCGACGGAGCGGACGGGGCGGGGATCGGATACTTGCTCAAAGACCGCGTCAGCGATGTTCAGGACTTCTCCGACACCCTGCGCCGGGTACACGCCGGCGGTACCGCTGTCGATCCAGCCGTCATCAACCAGATGATCAGCCGGCGCCGGGACCCACTGGAAAAGCTCACACCACGCGAACGCGGCGTCCTTGTGGTCGTTGCAGAGGGACACTCGAACGCTGCCATCGCGCGGATGCTATTCATCAGCGAGGCAGCCGTGGTCAAGCACATCGGGAACATCATGATGAAGCTCGACATACCACCCAACAGTGACCAGAACCGCCGGGTCGCTGCAGTTCTGGCCTACCTTCGGGTTCAGGATCGGGACTGACCACCGTGCGATCTCATCTCATCGTCGCAGGAGTTCCGTTGACGTAGACCGCGGTCCCCTCTGGAACGGTGATCGAGTAGCTTCCCTCGCAGTACCCGAGTACGCCCTCTCCACATGGTGTTCCCAAATTCAGATTGGTGCCGTCGAGCGACCACGCTGGAGTATTGGCGCTTTTGACCATTGTCTGAGTCTGCACGGTAACGACCACATCCTCGACGCCTGCCGCCTCCGAGGCGGTGACCGGCATGTTTGCATTGGAATTCACGACATCCAATCGCGGCCCCCTGAAGTCGAACGACTGCTCGTGTTGTCCATCGTGGGCCGAACAACCCGACAACGCCAGCGCGCCGACCAACATTGTTCCAATCGCACTTGCTCGAACGAAATTTTTCATACCGCCATTCCACCCCACACGCGTGGACCGCAACATGGGCCGAACTAGTGTATTCGGGGTAGACCCAGCCCCACCTCACGTTCAGTGATCTGCCCCTGAGATTCGATTGGGCCAGGCTCCGTACCGAGGAGCGGACACTTCAACGATTTTCAAATCCGTACGGCTTTGCGTATGGAGACAAGAAATAGGCCGAAAATAGAAGATTGCGCACTAATCCAGGCTTCGGCCGCCAACACGCTGCGCAAGCAGAGCCCACCCATCGGCAAGGATCATCAAGATCCGACCCCGGTAGCTGTGGAGTGAGGCGCTGGGCATGGCGTGCCGCACGGCTGCCTCGGGTCTTCATTATTTCTTGCGACGGAATCACCGATGTTGCGGCGCGCGAATAACGCTGCCTCGTCAGTCACCGGTTCGCATAAGGACGGGTGACGGCTCCTGACGACAATTCGGATGACGTGTGGTGCGCAGCGCCGCGGCCGCTGACACGCTAGTCAATTGTATGTATGTGAGAATCTCCGAATGCAGGAAGCTATCGACCTCCCCCGCGTCGAGACACGGCACGCTCTCACCAATTTGTTGTCGCGACGCCGTTCGACGAAGAAATTCGATGCCGCGCGGGGTCTCAATGTTGAAGGCATTGCGGGGATGGCGTGGGCGGCCTCTGGAACGACAACGCCGCCGCACCGCGTATCTCCTTCTGCGCGGGCCAGCAACCCGATTGCCATTACGTTGGTTGCCGGAAAGGTGAGCGGTATCGATGCCGGAAGCTATCGATATGACCCTCACGACCACACACTTGTTCTAGCCCGCACTGGTGACCATCGGGAAGATATCGCCAAAGGGACGTTGGACGCCGTCGACTGGCTCTGTGACTGCCCGGCGCTGCTTCTGATGACCGCGAACATGAGTGCAGCCCGTCAACGTTTCCCTGGTCAACCAGCTGATCACGGCGAGCACTTCGTCTGGATGGAAGCGGGTCATTCGGCCCAGAACGTATATTTGTCGGCCGCAGAACAGAACATCGGCACATGCTTGGTGGCAGGGTTCAATGATGACGCGATGAGGTCCACGTGCCGCTCATTGGTACCACAGCGTCACCAAGTCCTCGGTATCTTGGCACTCGGGTATCCCGCCGCATGAATAGGTAGCGGGCCCTTGCGAGGTTCAGTCTCTATCTGGCAGGAAGCGCCGGCGCAGCGATCTGGATACATACCCGCGGTGACCGCATCCGCGTGGATTGATCTGCCGCGAGGATTTCGGACACTGGAGATGTTTAAATTCAGGCCGCGTTGACGTGCTGCCGATGACTGTAGTGGACGTCGTTCGGAGCGTGGTAGTCGAGCGCTGAATGTCGACGACGAGTATTGTAGAAACCCTCGATATATCGGATTATTTTGTCGTGCTTGCGATTTCGTTGCGTAAACGGTGCGGTGGACGCATTCGTTTTTGAGAGCCGCGAAGAAACTTTCGGCCATACTGTTGTCCCAGCATTGACCGGCTAATAATGGGTGTTGCTCCGCCTGTGACGGAATGAATGCTTCATCGGTGTCGGGTTCCGGGCCGTCAGAGTCGTTCTTCGTGTGTGGTCACGGTGCTGGCGAGTGTTTCGACGATGGTGCGGAGCTGTGCGACTTCGGTGGCGAGGCCGGTGAGGGTGCGGGCGTTGGTTTGGCGGGTTCGGTAGTCGTCGACGACCGCGCGTAGTGCCCGGTTGCGGTAGAGCGTTGCTCGTGCGATCTGCGTAGCTTCGGCGACTGCGGTGAAGGTGACCGGTGATCCGGTGATCCGGTGATCCGGTGGTGGTGAAATCGATGCAAACTTGTTCGACGCGGAGCAGTAGGTCTCGTGTCATGCGGTGTCCGATCGAGAGATGAGTGTGTCGAGTCGTGCCACGAGTGCGTGGTGCCGGTCTGCTTCGGCTAGCCATTCCCGATTCTCGGCGTCCGCGGCGAGGTCTGCAACGTCGATTCGTTGAGCGGCGAGCACTCCGAGATGTGTTGTATCGGTGTGGAAGCTGGGGCAGTTCTCGCAGATGTTGACGTAGGGGCACGATCCTTGTGCGGGGGCCCGGAGGCAGAAACCGCCGGCCAACCGCGATTTGATCGCGGGAGTATCTTTCCATGTACCGCGGCTGATGTCGTCAAGGAGAGTTGCGGTTTGTTGGTGGGCATGGGACCGATGTGACTTTTCGCGAGGTTGAGGGCCCGTTCGTATTCGGTGCGCACAGTGCTGTCGAAGAGGTGCGCGTAGCGCAAGATCATCTGTGTCGAGACGTGCCCGAGCAGTGCCATCAGCGCCTGTAGCGACACTCCCGTGCAGGCTGTTGCATCAGCGCTGAAAGCTGGTGGCACCACCCGCGGAACTATTTCACCGGTAAGCCGGCAGTGCGAGCACGACCAAAGTCGACGCCGATTCCTGGCCTGTCCACGTGCCCGACAGTTGCGGTGCTTCTGTCGACTTGGCGTCAATCACGCGGTGGACGGTGAGTATGAAACTTGCGGTTTCGACGGTTGTACGACTGCCCTTATGCTCAACGATCGCATTGTCGGGTGGACCCGGATCGATGTCGCCAGTTCCACTTCCGTGGACTGAGGCCGTTGCTTCACCGATGGAACGAACCCCGTCGAACTCGACGATCAGCTCGGCTTGCTGAGCACCATCGACAATCGCGTGCACAGTGACCGAAACATACACAGGATCCCCGACACCGTCATAAACCCAGCGCTTCCCAAGAATCGAATGATCTGTCGTGCCGACCACATACGCGTCGGCACCGTCCAACGGTTCACTGCGATAGGTCAACGGAACCTGAAAGACCGTGCCCGACGCCGATCGCAGCAGATGGGTTTCGACACCGACCGCCCCTGCCGGATCATCGAATCGATACGCTCCAACCCGCTCGAGTCCAGAGGTGTCCGAATTCATGGCCCACGGCTGGCGAGGAATCCAGGCCGCGATGAGTTCGTCCTTCGAGGGTTTGAGGTCGGCAATGTAGATCAAGGACACTAGCTCTACGCTACCGGGACAGCCGGGCCTGTTTACTTGCGCTGATCGTAGAGTCCCTCTTGCACTGGGCTTTTGGGACGTCGATTAGCGCTGGGCGCGCGTGCCAATGTTGAGCATCTTCGGACCCGCAGTGGCCATCGTTTGGACCGGCATGTGGATCGTCGCCGCAGCCGGTGTTCCACCGAATCAGCAAGGAGTCTCCAATGGACTCGCCTCGACCACCCTCGACACCGGCAACACAATCGGACCAGCGAGAAGTCGGATGCCGCAGCCACCACAGACCCACCTCGCGTCCTCGGTGGACCGGAACACACCGGTTGGCTACTCGTCGTCGATTCCGGGACAGGCTGGCCCGTCCGGAGCAGGAGGACACGCCGATTGTAGCGCTGACGTGCACCGTTGTGGTGGTGTTGTGCTGCCTCGAACGGGCAATGAATTCAGCTCGGCCCGAAGCGAAGTCAATATGTCATCTGCATTCGCCGCTCACGTGCAGTGAGGTCTGCATGCTTGCAGATCAACACCACCAGCGACTCCGGCAAACGCATTCCGCCGGGTGTCGAGTTCGGTCAGGGCTGTCACATTTACAGAACGCTCTACCCTCCGTGCGGAGGTGCGGGCCCGGTGACCGCCCTACTGACCCGCGATGCGACCAGCTTGCACCCGTTCATCTACCGCGCGGGACATGGACGAGCAGTCCCTGCGTCGTTGGCGCCCTGACCGCAACCGTGGACGGGCCTGCGCTGTGAATTACGCCAAGACACGGCGCACCATCAGTGCCGCAGCGATCAACCCGGCGCTGACGATCAACGGCCCGGCCGTCCCCACCGATGTGCCATAGGCGATCCCGCCGAGCACCGGGCCGGCCGCTGCCCCGACATTGAGACTGGCAGTGGCGAACGCCCCGGACATCGTCGGTGCACCGACCGCGGCACGAATCGACAACGCGATCAATGTACTACCGACCGCGAACGACAACCCGCCCTGAACCAACGCCAGAACGAACACCGCCACCGAATACTGCGCCGACACCGCGAACACTACCCAACCCGCCAGGAGACCGGTTCCCCCGATCGTGAGGATCCGCGGCGCATGGGCATCACCGAACCGCCCCGCGGCCCACACCCCGAGGAACGAGCCGATCCCGAATACCGCGAGCACGATCGGCACCGTCGACGGGCCGAGATTCGCCCGCTCGGTGACGATCGGAGCGAGATACGTGAACGCGCAGAACGTCGCCCCATTCACCAGGGCAGCGAGCACCAATGGAACCCACAGTGAACGATGCCGCAGCACAGCAACTTCTCCACCGATGCCCCCGATCGGTAGAACGGTATCCGTGCGCACGGGAACAGCGACCGCGACGGCGAGAAGTGCCGGTACCGACAACAACGCGACACCCCACAACGCCGCACGCCAACCAAGAACAGACCCGACGAGCGCACCGGTAGGCACTCCGGCCACGAGGGCGAGGGTGGTGCCGGCGAGGATGATCGCCACCGCGCGTGTTGTGCGTTCCGGGCGAACCAACGCCGAGATCGTCGACAATGTGACCGCGAGGAACCCCGCATTCGCGATCGCCGCGACCACACGCGTCACCAGCAGCACGGCGTAGCTGTCGGTGAGCGCGCCGACGATGTGCATGACGATGAAGCACAACAGAAACACCGACAATGCTCGGCGTGGAGGCCAACGGCGGCTCAGCGCCGCCATCAACGGTGCCCCCACAATCATTCCGACAGCGAACGCAGAGGTCAACAAGGCCGCCTGCGGGACGGCAATGTCGAGATCGGCGGCGATAGCGGGCAGCAGACCCGCGAGCATGAACTCCGAGGTTCCTTGCGCGAACACGGCAGCGGCAAGCAAAAAGACAATCAACGGCATGAATTCGAGCTCCGAAGGTGAGAAGGGTCCAGGACTACACAAGGGACCGGCACCTCGGTGCTCGCAGAACCGCGACACGGTTCACCCACAAAGTACGCCGCGAAAAGGCAGGCGCTACTGGGGTTTTTGTCGAGCTACCGGACTGCCGGTAGCTCCACCTTGGATGCTGTCGGTGAACTCACTCTCGCACCGTACCTCCCCGCCGCGCACCCCCACCACCCGATTCCACGCCACCCGAACCCACGACACGCGGTTCGACCCAATCGCACCCGTTGCGTTGCACGGCGGCCCGCCGTCGTGACACCGGTGGACCGACTCCGCCCAGTACCTTGTCGAGCACGCTACACGGTGCTACCTTGCTCAACATGAGTGTAGTGGAACGACGAAGCCTCGTACTACGAGGCGTACTGGATCTATGCCTGCTGGCTTTACTACAAGATCGGCCCGTCTACGGATACGAACTCACCGAACGGCTCGCCGAGCAGAACCTGCTCGTTGCGGGCGGATCGACGTACCCGCTCCTGGCACGACTCGAGAAGTCCGGTCTCGTCACTTCCGAAACCCGCCCATCCCCATCCGGGCCTCCGCGAAAGTACTACTCGCTCAGCGCCGATGGCATCGACACTCTCGCCAGCGGTACCGCGGAATGGTTGACCGTCTCGAGCAGTGTCACCTCACTTCTGCAGTCCCCCATCCCCGCCGCCGTCAGAACGGACGCATCATGAACACCACCCCCACCCACACCAGCGACATCGACATCGACATCGACATCGAACGAGGCGAGATCAGACGTCGAGCCACCACGCTGTGGCGGCGAGCGGGTGTCCGCCGAGCCGGCCGCCGCTTACTGCTGGCCGAACTCGACACCGAACTCGACGCAGCGCAGCACGATGGCCACGCTGTCACCTCCGTACTCGGACACGACAGCGATGAGATGCTCCAATCATGGGCACGCGAACGCGAGATGAGCGGCCGCGCACTGCGGGTGGAGCTGGTCCTGCCTGCCGCGTTCACCGGCATCATCACCGGTCTCGGTGTCATGTTGGTTGCGCTCGCCGCCGGGTTCTCGGGACGCTCGACAACCTTCGACGCAGGTCCGCTGATCTTGCCGTTCTACGCATCCTCGGCGCTTTTGGGATACCTGTGCGCCCTGCTGTGCGTGGGGGGAGTGTTGCGCCTGTATGGCGACCCCCATGCCGCATCGACGACGCGGTGGCTCGCCGCGTTACTGCCCATCGGCGCAACACTGACCGCCGCCGCAGCCATCGCAATCGCCTGGTGGAGGAACTTCAACACCTCCACCACCGTGTTCGCCGCTGTGATCGCGGTCGTCATCGTGGGACTGACCCTGACCATCGGGCTCTCGAGGCTCAACGCAGTCCACCGCAATACCCCGAGCGAGTAACGACACCGTCCACTGTCGTCAACAAATCTCGTGCCGCAGGCCCGGATGGGGACTGATGGGGAGTGATGCTCCTATTGCGTGTCAAGCGGCGTGAAGCCATTCTCGGTAACGTTCTGCGAGTTCGTCGTTGGGGCGTTGTCCGAGTTCGAGTTCGCCGACGCGTGATGGCCAGACGCCCAGGTGTTGTGCGGCGGCGGTG